>NZ_JBYSWB010000013.1:0-171267 GCF_058986725.1 Pseudomonas sp. GW821-FHT01A09 | reverse complement strand
ATCGCCGATGGTAGTGTGGGGCTTCCCCATGTGAGAGTAGGTCATCGTCAAGATTGAATTCCGAAACCCCCATCTGCACAGGCAGGTGGGGGTTTTGTCTTTTCGCCTTCCGAAAGATCCTGCAACCCAATCCTCGCTCCATGCGACTCGTTCTGTCGCACCAGCATGATAAAGTTTGCCCCTAGCTCCGCTCACCGCCAAGGAAGCCCGAATGTCGCCCGCCACTCCCATCACCCCCGGCTTCATGATCGTCCACGGCAACCGTCTGGATGAACTGCGCGGTCTGGTAGTGAGTTGGATGCGGCGTTACCCTCTGCGCCCGCTGGAAAGCGAAATTGCTCTGGTACAAAGCAACGGTATCGCTCAATGGCTGAAGCTGGCCTTGGCAGAAGACCCTGCGCAAGACGATCTCGGTGGCTGTGGCATCGCCGCGGCTGTAGAGGTGCAGCTGCCCGGAAGCTTCATGTGGCAGCTATACCGTAAAGTCCTTGGCAAGGAAGAAATCCCCGCGACCTCGCTGCTCGACAAGGCCCCCTTGACCTGGCGCCTGATGCGTCTGCTGCCACAGCTTATCGACCAGCCCCATTTCGAGCCGCTGCAGCGCTTCCTCACCGACGACACCGACCTGCGCAAACGCTACCAGCTGGCCGAGCGACTCTCCGACCTGTTCGACCAATACCAGGTCTACCGTGCCGACTGGCTGGAAGACTGGGCTGCCGGTCGCCACCAACTGCGCAGCGTCCGTGGTGAAGCCAAGCCCTTGGCCGTTGCCAACTGCTGGCAAGCTGAACTCTGGCGCGCGCTGCTGCATGACGTCGGTGCCGAAGGGATGGCTCAAAGCCGAGCTGGCGTGCATCAGCGCTTTATCGAGCGCATCGAACACCTCGAGCAAGCACCACCAGGCTTGCCGTCACGAGTGATAGTGTTCGGTATCTCCTCGCTACCGGCCCAGGCACTGGAAGCGCTCGCCGGCCTGGCGCGTTTCAGCCAAGTGCTGCTCTGCGTTCATAATCCCTGCCGCCATCACTGGGCCGATATCGTTGCCGACAAAGACCTGCTGCGTCATCAATACCGTCGCCAGGCTCGCAAACAGGGCACACCGTTAAGCATTGATGCCGGCGCCATGCACCAGCACGCCCACCCGCTGCTGGCTGCCTGGGGCAAGCAGGGCCGGGACTATATCAACCTGCTCGACAGCTACGACCAACCTGACAGTTATCGCGCCGCCTTTCGCGAAGGTCGTATCGATCTGTTCAGTGAGTCAACCACCAGCACCTTGCTGAACCAGTTGCAGGACGACATCCTCGAACTGCGCCCGCTGGCCGAAACACGTAGCACCTGGCCCGCAGTCGATCCGGTGAAGGACCTGTCGATACGCTTCCATGTCGCCCACAGCGCCCAGCGAGAAGTAGAGATTCTTCATGACCAACTGCTGGCTAGATTCAGCGCCGACGCCTCGCTGCGCCCGCGTGACATCATCGTCATGGTCCCCGACATCGACAGCTATGCGCCGCATATCCGCGCGGTGTTCGGCCAACTACCGCGCGATGACCAACGCTTTATTCCCTTTACCCTGACCGACCAAGGCCAACGCGGCCGCGATCCGCTGCTGATCGCCCTCGAACACCTGCTCAAGCTGCCTGACAGCCGCTTCGCCGTCAGTGAGATTCTTGACCTGCTTGATGTCCCGGCTTTGCGCGCCCGCTTCGGTATCGAAGAGCGCGACCTGCCGACCCTGCATCGCTGGATCGAAGGCGCCGGCATCCGCTGGGGCCTTGATGCCGACCAGCGTGCCAGTCTGGGCCTGCCTCACGGCCTCGAACAGAACAGCTGGCACTTCGGCTTGCGACGCATGCTGCTGGGCTACGCCGTTGGGGCGGGGGAAGGCTGTGACGGCATCGAACCCTACGACGAGATCGGCGGCCTCGACGCGGCGTTGATCGGCCCGCTGGTGGCACTGCTCGACGCCCTTGCCGTGGCCCACCAGCAACTCTCGCAAACGGCGCTGCCGAGCCAGTGGGGCGAGCGCCTGCATGGACTGTTGCAAGTGTTCTTCCAGGCCACCAGCGAGCACGATGACTATTTGTTGGTGCAACTCGAAGACCTGCGCGAAACCTGGCTTCAGACCCGCGACAGCGTCGGCCTCGAAGAAGCGTTGCCCCTGACTGTGGTCCGTGAAGCCTGGCTGGCGGGGCTCGATGAAGGGCGTCTGTCCCAGCGCTTTCTGGCCGGTTCGGTGAACTTCTGCACGCTTATGCCGATGCGCGCCATTCCATTCAAGGTGGTGTGCCTGCTGGGCATGAACGACGGCGATTACCCGCGCGCCCAGCCGCCCTTGGATTTCGACCTGATGGGCAGCGACTACCGCCCCGGCGACCGCTCGCGCCGTGAAGACGATCGCTACCTGTTGCTCGAGGCGCTATTGTCCGCCCGGGACCAGCTCTACATCAGCTGGGTCGGCCGCAGCATTCGCGACAACAGCGAGCGCCCGGCGTCGGTCCTCATCGGCCAGTTGCGTGATCACCTCGCCAGCGGCTGGCAACTGGCCGACCGCGCAGGTGACCCCGACGCCTTGCTCCATGCGCTCACTCTTGAGCACCCGCTGCAGCCATTCAGCGCACGGTACTTCCACGAGGGCAACAAACAGCTGTTCAGCTACGCCCGCGAATGGCAGCAACTCCACAGCACCGTACAAACGGGCGAGGCCACTGTCGCGCTGGAGGCATACACGCCCACCGCCGCCCTGAGCATCGCCCAGTTGCAGGACTTCCTGCGCAACCCGGTCCGCCACTTTTATAGCCAGCGGCTGAAAGTCTTTTTCGAGGCGGCCCAGGCCCCCTCACCGGATGAAGAGCCGTTCAGCCTCGATGCCCTGCAACGCTATACCCTCAGCGACAGCCTGCTGGCCGCAGGTATGGCCAGCGTCGATAGCGTCGACCATGCCCTGCAGTCTCAGGCCCAACGTCTGCAAGGCAGTGGTCTGCTACCGATGGCCGGTTTCGGCACTCGGCTGCAAGCCGAGCTGATCGAGCCCTTGCCCGACTTGCTCGCCCGCTATCACGACTTGCGCGTGCTGTGGCCGATCACCCTCGACAGCGCGTTGCCGATCAGCTTCAGCCATCAGGGCGTGACCCTCGAGGGCTGGATCGGCGGTCTGCAGCAGCGTGCCGATGGCGGGTTGCTCAGTGTCACCACCATCGCCAATGCCATCGGCGGCGCACGCACACGCAAATGGCATCGGATGATCCGCTGCTGGGTCGACCATCTCGCCGCCTGCGCCGTGGGCTTGCCATTGACGACGGCGCTGGTGGCCAGCGACGACACCCTGATCCTCAAGCCCCTGAGCGAGGATGCCGCCGCCGCACGCCTGCGCGACCTGCTCGGCGCCTGGCTCATCGGCATGGCCGCGCCGCTGCCGGTTGCGGTCAAGACGGCCTTCGTCTGGCTCGGCCAGAGCGATCCCGCCAAGGCGCAAGCCGCCGCCAGCAAAGCCTACGAAGGAGACGGTATTACCTTCGATGGCGAGCGCCGAGAAAGCGTTGCTCTGGCACGGCAATTCCCCGACTTCGGGGCCATGCTCGCTGATGAAACCTTCAGCGGCTGGTGCGACACCCTGTATCGCCCGCTGTTCGAAGCCCCTTGGCAATCCGTCGACGCCCAGGAGGCACAGGCATGACTCGATCCGCCCCCCTGGCCCTGACGTTCCCGCTGCGCGGCAGCCAGCTCATCGAAGCCAGCGCCGGCACCGGCAAGACCTTCACCATTTCGGCGCTGTACCTGCGCCTTGTGCTCGGCCACGGCGGTGAGCCCAGTGGCTTCGGCCGCGAACTGCTGCCGCCACAGATCCTCGTAGTGACATTCACTGATGCTGCGACCAAGGAGCTTCGCGACCGCATTCGCACCCGACTGGCCGACGCGGCGCGTTTTTTCCGCGACGAGATCCCCAGCCCCGATGCGCTGATCGAGCAGCTGCGTGGTGACTACCCGCCCGAGCACTGGGCGGCCTGCGCCAACAAGCTCGACATCGCTGCCCAATGGATGGACGAAGCTGCGGTCTCGACCATCCACAGCTGGTGCCAGCGCATGCTGCGCGAACATGCGTTCGACAGCGGCAGCCTGTTCACCCAGACGCTGGAAACCGACCACAGTGAACTGCTCGGCGAAGTGGTGCGCGATTACTGGCGACGTTTCTGCTATGGCCTGGAAGGCGACACCCTGACCTGGGTACGCACTCACTGGAACAACCCGGCCGCGCTGCTGCCTCGCGTACGCGCGCTATTCGGCACCCACAGCGCCAACAACGATGGGCGCGAACCCGGGGAGATCATCGACGCCAGCCTGCAACAACGCCGTGAGGTCCTGGCCGCCCTCAAACAGCCTTGGGCGCAATGGGCTCAGGAACTGCTCGCGCTGTTTCACGCTGGAGTCGCCGCCAAGGCCGTGCACGGCAAATACATCCAAGCGCGTTTCTTCGAGCCTTGGTTCGCGAAGATCACCGCCTGGGCGAGCGACGAAGACCAGCATCAGCTCGACATCGGTACAGGCTTCACCCGCTTGACCCGGGAAGGCGTGGGTGAAGCCTGGAAGACCGATCCGCCGGACCATCCCGCGCTGGACGCCATGCTCGATCTGCCCAGCCAGCTCGACGGCCTGCCCAGCCCCGATGCCGCGGTCTTACAACATGCGGCCCACTGGATCGGCGAACGCTTCGAAGCGGAGAAACGCCGGCGTGCCGAAATGGGCTTCGACGACATGCTGCTACGCCTCGATGCGGCCTTGGGCGGCTCGAGCGGCGAGCGTTTGGCCAGCCTCATCCGCGAACAGTTTCCGGTCGCGCTGATCGATGAATTCCAAGACACCGACCCGGTGCAGTACCGTATCTTCGAGCGCATCTACCACATCGAGGACAACGATCCCTCCATCGGGCTGTTCCTGATCGGCGACCCTAAACAGGCGATCTACGCCTTCCGCGGCGCCGATATTCATACCTATCTGCGTGCGCGTCAGGCGACTACCGGGCGCTTGCACACCTTGGGCAAGAACTTCCGCTCCAGCACTGCAATGGTCGCTGCGGCCAACCATGTATTCGCCATCGCCGAGCAGCGCCAGTCGGGCCGTGGGGCTTTTCTGTTCAAGGACGGTGAGCACAATCCGGTGCCGTTCCTGCCAGTGGATGCCCAGGGCCGCAAAGAGACGCTGCAGGTCGACGGCGCCACTCTGCCTGCCATGACTCTTTGGCAATTGCAAAGCGAGGCGCCGCTGTCTGGCGAGGTCTACCGCACGCAAATGGCCGCCGTGTGCGCCAGTGAAATCGTCCGCCTGCTGACGTCCGGGCAGCACCAGCACGGTGGCTTCGTCGATGCCGAGGGACGCTTGCGCGGTATCCGCCCGGCCGATATAGCCATCCTCGTGCGCGACGGCAAGGAGGCCCAGGCCGTGCGCGGTCAACTGGCGGCGCGCGGTGTGCGCAGCGTGTATCTGTCCGACAAGGACTCGGTGTTCGCCGCCCAGGAGGCCCATGACGTGCTGGCCTGGCTCAAGGCTTGCGCCGAGCCCGACGCCGAGCGGCCGCTGCGTGCTGCGCTGGCGTGCATCACCCTGGACCTGCCGCTGGCCGAGCTCGAGCAACTCAATCAGGACGAGCTGGCGTGGGAAGCGCGGGTCATGCAGTTCCGTGAATACCGCAGCCTGTGGCGCACCCAAGGCGTGCTGCCGATGCTGCGACGCCTGCTGCACGATTTCGCCTTGCCGCAGACCTTGATGCTGCGCGGCGACGGCGAACGGGTGCTGACCAATTTGCTGCATCTGAGTGAATTGCTGCAACAGGCGGCCGGCGAACTGGACGGCGAACAAGCGCTGATTCGGCACCTGGCCGAACACCTGGCGTTGTCCGGGCAGGCGGGTGAAGAGCAGATCCTGCGTCTCGAAAGCGACGAGCAACTGGTCAAGGTAGTGACCATCCACAAATCCAAAGGCCTTGAATACCCGCTGGTTTTTCTGCCCTTCATCTGCTCGGCGAAACCGGTGGATGGCAAGCGCCTGCCGCTGGCTTATCACGACGAGCATGGCCAGGCCCATGTGACCCTCAGCCCGACGGCGGAGCAGATCGCCTTGGCCGATGACGAGCGCCTGGCTGAAGACCTGCGGCTGCTCTACGTCGCCCTGACGCGTGCGCAATACGCCTGCTGGCTGGGCATCGCCGACCTCAAGCGCGGCAACCACAAGGATTCGGTGCTGCACCGCGCGGCCCTGGGCTATCTACTCGGCGGTGGTCAGCCATTACCTGAATCCACCGCTCTGGCCAGCTGGCTGCGCGACCTGCAGCAGGGCTGTGCCAGCATCGCTTACCCGAGTCTGCCCGAGGCCAATGACCAGCACTTTATCGCGCCGGTCAACGACGCGCCCCTGCGTGCCGAGCTGATACCTTTGCGCAAGGCGGCCGAGAACTGGTGGATCGCGTCCTACAGTGCACTGCGTATCAGCGACGACCCGGTCGCCGCACCGGACAGTGCCCAGGCGCAAAAACTCTATGACGACGAACGCCTCGATCCCCTGGCGCCTCGTGAAGTGCAAGCCAGCAGCGGCGATATCCATCGCTTCCCGCGCGGCCCCAACCCCGGGACCTTTCTCCACGGCTTGTTGGAGTGGGCCGGTACCGAAGGCTTCGGCCAGGTCGATCCGGCAGCCATTCAGGACAGCGTCGCGCGGCGCTGCAACCGGCGTGACTGGAGCGGCTGGATTCCCACTCTCACTGACTGGCTGCAGGCCCTGATCGCCCAGCCATTGCTGCTGGCCGAGGGGCAACCCGCTTGCGCCCTCAGGGACCTGCGCGAATACCAGATCGAGATGGAATTCTGGTTCGCCAGCCACCGCGTCGATGTCAGTCGCCTCGACGCGCTGGTGCGCGAGCACACCCATCAGGGTGCACTGCGCGCGCCAGCTCAGGGCGCCTTGTTGAATGGCATGTTCAAGGGCTTCATCGACCTGACCTTCGAATACCAGGGCCGCTATTACGTGGTCGACTACAAGTCCAACTGGCTCGGCCCGGACGAGCAGGCCTACACCTGGGAAGCGATGGATCAGGCGATCCTCGATCATCGCTACGATCTGCAATACGTGCTCTATCTGCTGGCCCTGCACCGTCAGCTCAAGGCGCGATTGCCGGACTATGACTACGACCTGCATGTCGGCGGCGCGCTGTTCATCTTTCTGCGCGGCGTGCACGCGCCCACTCAAGGCTGCTATTTCGCCCGACCGGACAAAGCGCTGATCGAGCAACTCGACGCACAGTTCCGCGGGGAGGCCGCACCGCGGCCGCCCGCCGTCCAACAAGGCGATCTGTTTCAAGGAGCCGGCGCATGAGCCGCACGTTCGATGATCTGTTACCGACCCCTCTGGATGCCGAGAGCCTGGCGCGTTTGCAGCCGCTGACCGCTGGCGGCGATCTGCTGATCTTGCTCGAGCGCTGGGTCGAGCGCGGTTGGCTGCGGGCGCTGGACAAGGCCTTCGTGGCCTTCCTCGCCGAGCTCGACCCCGAGGGCGATCCACTGGTGCTGTTGGCGGCAGCGCTGACCAGTCATCAACTCGGTCACGGTCACGTCTGCCTCGACCTGGGCGCGACCTTGGCCGAGCCGGACTTCGCCCTGTCGCTGCCGCCCGAGGGCGATGCGCTGACCGGGCCCTTGCTGCTGCCTTCGCAACTGCTCGAACACCTCAGCCTGCAGGCTTGGCGCGAGACCTTGGCGGCCAGCGCCCTGGTCGAGAGCACATTGCCCACATCAGGACAGCCGGTGACCGCCAGCCAGCGCCCGCTGGTGCTCGCCGGCCAACGCCTCTATCTGCGCCGTTATTGGGGTTATGAGCGGCGTATCGATCGCGCCCTGCGTCAACGCCTTGCGCAGACGTCCAGCGCCCCGGCCGACCTTGCCGAACGCCTGGCGCAACTGTTCCCGGCGCAGACCGAAGTACCGGTGGACTGGCAAAAGCTCGCCTGCGCCCTGGCGACCCGCAGTGGATTCAGCATCGTCACCGGCGGCCCCGGCACTGGCAAGACCACCACCGTGGTGCGCTTGCTGGCCTTGCTGCAAGCGCCCGCAGTGCAAGCCGACAAACCCCTGCGTATCCGCCTGGCGGCACCGACCGGCAAGGCCGCCGCACGCTTGACCGAGTCGATCAGCGCCCAGGTGGCCTCGCTGGACGTCGACCCGGCGGTGCGGGCACGCATCCCGGTGGAAGTGACCACGGTACACCGTCTGCTCGGCAGTCGCCCGGGCACGCGGCATTTTCGTCATCACGGGGGCAATCTGCTGCCGCTGGACGTGCTGGTGGTCGATGAAGCCTCGATGATCGACCTGGAAATGATGGCTAACCTGCTCGACGCCTTGCCCGCCCATGCGCGGCTGGTGCTGTTGGGGGACAAGGACCAGTTGGCTTCGGTGGAAGCCGGGGCGGTGCTCGGGGATCTGTGCCGTGACGCCGAGGCCGGCCGCTACAGCCCCGAGACCCGCGCCTGGCTGGAGCAGGTGGGGCACGAGCAACTGGACGGCAGCGACTTGCTGGCCGGCACGACCAGTGAGCATCCTTTGGCCCAGCAAGTGGTCATGCTGCGTTATTCCCGGCGCTTCGGCGAAGGCAGCGGCATCGGCCAGCTGGCGCGGCAGGTCAATCGCCAGGCGCCAGAGCAGGCGCGAGCGTTGCTGCAAAAGGGCGAGTTCAAGGACATCCACTCGCTGCAGCTCAAAGGTGAGCAGGATCGGGCCCTGGAGAAACTGTTGCTCAATGGCCACGGCGCAGCGGGTCCCAAAGGCTATCGCCACTACCTTGGACTTATCCACAGCCAGCGTCCGGCACCGACGCTGGACCTGCAGTCGCCGCAATGGGCGCAGTGGGCGCGGGCGGTATTGAGTGCGTTCGATGAGTTTCAATTGCTCTGCGCCGTACGCAAGGGCCCTTGGGGCGTGGAACGGCTCAACCAGCGTGCGACCCAGGCGCTGTTCGCCGCCGGTTTGATCGAGAGCGATCAGCACTGG
The DNA here is from genome assembly GCF_058986725.1 of Pseudomonas sp. GW821-FHT01A09. Classification (NCBI taxonomy): domain Bacteria; kingdom Pseudomonadati; phylum Pseudomonadota; class Gammaproteobacteria; order Pseudomonadales; family Pseudomonadaceae; genus Pseudomonas; species Pseudomonas sp. GW821-FHT01A09. The sequence continues at coordinate 162,238 of NZ_JBYSWB010000013.1, read as the reverse complement.
TACGAGGGTCGCCCGGTGCTGATGACCCGCAACGACTATGGTCTGGGCTTGATGAACGGCGACATCGGTATCGCCTTGCGCCTGCCCGAAGCGCCGGGTTCGCAGCATCTGGTACTGCGCGTTGCCTTCGCCCGCAACGATGGCGAAGGTGGCGTGCGCTTCGTCTTGCCAAGCCGCCTCAATGACGTCGAGACGGTCTACGCCATGACGGTGCACAAGTCCCAAGGCTCGGAGTTCGCCCACACCGCGTTGATCCTCCCGGACGCGCTGAATCCGGTGCTGACCAAGGAGCTGATCTACACCGGCATCACCCGGGCGAAGCACTGGTTCACTCTGATCGAACCGCGCAAGGGCGTGTTCGAAGATGCGGTGAAGCGCAAGGTCAAACGGCTAAGCGGGTTGATGCTCGAAAGTTTGTAAGGTCTTGATGATGTGTAGGAGCTGATGTCCTCTTCGCGGGCAAGCTCTGCTCCTACCGGTGTACGACTCCGTGGGAGCAAGGCTTGCCCGCGATGACGTCGGCCCAGCCACCGCAACCCATCAGCCTACCGCCAGACTCTGCTCCACCTCAATTCCCATGAACCGGCGCACCCGCTCACCCTCAGGCTGGCCACGGATGGCCTGAGGCGCGGCATCCAGTTGGATATTGCCGTTCTCCATGAACAGCACGCGATCGGAAATCGACATGGCGAAATCCATCTCGTGGGTGACGATCACCAGTGTCATGCCCTCGCGCGCCAGTTCGGCGATCACCTTCAGCACCTCACCTACCAACTCCGGGTCCAGCGCCGATGTGGGTTCATCGAACAGCATGATCTGCGGCTCCATCGCCAGCGCCCGAGCAATCGCCACCCGCTGTTGCTGCCCACCGGACAGCTGATGGGGATACTTGGCGGCATGGGCCAGCAGCCCGACCTTGTCGAGCAAACGCCAGGCGCGCTGCTCGGCCTCGGCCTTGGGCACGCCGTGATAGCGCGGCGCCAGGGTGACGTTGTCGAGAATGGTGCGATGCGGGAACAGATTGAAATTCTGGAACACCATGCCGATCTGCCGCACGCCCTTGCGCACCTGGGCGTTGTTGGGCGCGTCGTTGGCGTGAATGTAGCTCTCGCCGAACAGCACTATGTCGCCCTTGTCGATGGTTTCCAGGCCATTGATGGTGCGGATCAGCGAAGTCTTGCCCGAGCCGGAAGGGCCGATGATGGAGATCACCTGACCGCTTGCGATGTTCAGGTCGATGCCCTTGAGCACCTCATGATGGCCATAGCGCTTGTGAATATTCTGCAACTGCAGCGCCGGTGTGGCATCCAGGGATTTGCCCAGGGCAGTGGTTTGCGGTACAGGCGCGAGGCGCTGGCGGAAGGCAGCGACACCATCGTCGGTGAGGGTCTGCGGCTTGCGCAGGCTCAAGTCCAGGTATTGCTCCAGACGCTGCAACAGCCAGCCGAACACGGTCACGATCAGCACGTAATACACGCCAACCGCGGCCAGGGTCTCCATCACCAGGAAGTTCTGCGCATACAGGCGCTGGCCGACGGTCAGCAACTCGGTCAGGGAAATCACCGAGATCAGCGAGGTCAGTTTCACCACCGTGATGTACTCGTTGATCAGCGTCGGCAACGAGATCCGGAACGCCTGCGGAATCACGATCAGCCGTTGCAGGCCAAGCACGCCGATGCCCAGAGCACGACCGGCTTCCTTCTGGCCCTTGAGCACCGAGATCAGGCCGCCGCGGTGAATCTCGGCCATGTAGGCGGCTTCCGTCACCACCAGCGCCAGCAGCCCGGAATAGAAGGGTACCGACAGCACACCCCCGGTCGCCGGGAACAGCTGCGGCAGGTTGTAGACGAACACCACCAGCACCAGCAAGGGGATGCTGCGAAAGAACCAGATATAAATCGACGCCGGCACCCGCAGCCACGCCGAGGTCGAAAGCTTGGCCGAAGCCAGCAGGAACCCCAGCAGCATGCCGATGAGCCACGCCAGGGCGCTCAGCTCGATGACCGTCAGCGTCGCCTCCCAGAAGGCCGGCATCGAAAACAGCGAAACAAAATAGGACCAATCGAATTGCATACGTACCTCTCAGTCAAGCCACACAACCGCTTCAACGCAGATCCTCTGTGGCGAGGGGGCTTGCTCCCGATACGGTATGCCAGAAAAGTATCAGTGCCAGACACACCGTATCGGGAGCAAGCCCCCTCGCCACATCGAGACGGCGGTGACTGACTCAGTCAGCCGCTTCCAGATTGTATTTCTTCAGGATGGCTGCGTACTCACCGCTCTTCTTGCTGGCCTCCACCGCCTTGAGCAGCGCCTGATAAGTCTCGTCGTTGCCCTTCTTCACATAGATGCCCAGCGTCTGCGGATACACCAGCTCATGTGAGGTCACCACCACACGGCCGTTGGTGCGGTCGGCGATCATGTGGGCGGCACCGGAGATCTCCACCTGGGCCTGAATGTTCTTCGACAGCAGCGCCTGCGTGACTTCCGGCGCCGATGGGTACTCGCTGATGGTGATCGCGCCCTTGTTGTTCGGCACGCAGTACTCGGCCGACAGTTTGTTGAAGGCCGCTACCCAGGTGGTGCCTTGCTCGAGGCCGACTTTCAGCCCGCATAGGTCTTCGGGTTTCTGCGGTTTCAGCTCGCTGTCCTTGGGCGTCATGATCGCCGCGCCGGTCTTGGCGTAGGGGATGGTCTGCGCCTGAGTCTGACGTTCCGGGGTGATGTACATGCCGGAAATGATCGCGTCGTAGTGACCGGCGTTCAGGCCCAGAATCAGGTTGGGAAACTTGGTGTCGACGAAGCTGGCCTTGACGCCCATCTCTTTGGCCAAGGCGTGGGACAGCTCGGGGTCGGAGCCGACCACGTTCTTGTTGGCGTCGTAGGACTCGAACGGCGGGTAGGTGATTTCCATGCCCACTTTCAGTTCCCCAGGCGTTGCGGTGGGAGCGGCCAAGGCAGCGCCGGCTGCGAGCAGGCCGGCAGCCAGGAGGGTCAAGCGCGTTACGTGAAGGTTCGACATAGGCGGTGCTCCAGCAATGGGGTGAGGTTTTTTCAGGACGGTTGCGGCTGTTTTTTCAAATGGCCGAAGCTCGATGGCTTGCGCGCCTTGGCGGGCAACTGCACCTCGCCGTTTTCCACACGCTTGCGCAGGTACGAGTAGGTCTGCAGCGCCTGCCCGTACATGTGCTCGCCAATAGCGATTTCTTCGTACTCCTGACCCTCCTTGGCGAAGCTCGGCAAGGGCTTGATCTGGGTGTGAAAGTCGCAGGCGTAGAACAGCGGGAACGAGTAGCGCTCCTCGCCGACCTTGCGCACCCGGTGAGCGGTGGCGACGAAGGTGCCGGCGGTCATCACTTCGAGCATGTCACCGATATTGACCACAAAGGCATCCGCCACCGGTGGCGCATCGATCCACTGGCCGAGATCGTTCATCACCTCCAGCCCCGGCTGCTCGGAATGCAGAATGGTGAAGCACTCGTAATCGGTGTGGGCGCCGATCCCCGGGGCATCCACCGCATCGGCATCGAAGGGATAGTGGATCAGCCGCAGCTTGGACGGTGGGCGGGTGACCATGGCATCGAAGTAGTCTTCAGGCAGGCCCAGCGCCAGGGCGAAGCCGCCGAAAAGCTTGCGGCCCAGGGCGAAGATCGCCGCATAGTAGGCCTGCACCGAGGGCTTGAAACCGGGGAGCGTCGGCCAGTCGTTCGGGCCCAGCAGCGGCGTTTTGGCCAGCACCAGCGGGTCATCGGCGGGCACTTCGAAGCCGACGTCGAAGGCCTCCTTGTGATCCGGCTTGCCCTTGGAGTACACCTCTTCGCCTTCCGGCACGAAGCCCTTGTGGGTCGCCGAGGTACCGATGTAGTGGCGCATCTTGGCGTCCAGCGGCTGGGCGAAATAATCCTTGGCCGCCTGCTGCAGGTTGGCGATCAACTCCGGCGCGATGCCGTGGCCGGTGATGTACAGAAAGCCCACATCGCTGGCGGCACGGCCCAGTTGCTCGGCCACGGCCAGGCGATGTTCGAGTTCGACGCTGAACAGCCCGGCGATATTCACCACCGGAATGCTCTTGAAGTTGGCGACAGGCTGGTCACTCATGACTGGGCTCCTGGAATGTGCGGCGATTGACTGAAGCGTTCGAAGTGCGCGCGCTCGGTGCGGCCCATCCACTGGTTCAAGGACCAGAGATCGGCGACCGGCACGTTGGTGAAAGGCAGATGATGCAGGTAACCGTCGGCTCCGAATTCCGGAGTCAGGGTGCTGACGCTGAAGCCGCGGCGTTGCTGCGAGCGCCAGATGGCCTCCCAGTGCTGCTGATGAAAGGCCAGCTCGCGGGCGTATTCCGGGGCGCCGGGGTGCGGTACCTGCGGGCCCTGGTCGTAGCCGACCCGGGCCTGGATGTGGTGGACGCGGTCGATGAAGGGCGTGAGGTCGTCGGCCGGATCGTCCAGCAGGCGTTCGCAGGTCACGATCCAGTGGCTGATGTCGCTGGTAAACCGCAGGTCCGGCAGTTGCCGAATCAGTTCCAGGGTTACCCAGGGGCTGTACAGCGAACGCGAGCGATGGGTTTCGAAGACGCAGGTCTGGCCGTGCTTGGCGGCCAGGGCCATGGCGGCGCCGAAGAAATCTACCTGCTCGCTCATGCCCCAGCGATCGTTGCCGGCGAGCACGTTGACGAAGCGCGGCGCCAGTTCGCCGACCCAGCCGAGCTTGCGTTCGAGGTCGGCGAGGTGCTCAGCGGGCAAGGCCGATTGCACGGGCAATACGTCGTAGGCAGTGAACAGGGTGGCGATATAGCCCAGCGCATTGGCGCGCAGGAAGGCGGCGAATTCGGTGCGCTCGGCGGCGTCCAGCGGCATGCGTGCTTCCATGCCGTCGAAGCCTGCGGCCAACAACTCTTCAAGGGCCTGGGCCTTGCTGGCGGTGTAGCCCCAGAGGGTGCGAAAAATGTCCAGTTGCATCACGGTGCTCCTCTCGGCTGCTGCGTGGCAACGCATCGGCCAGGCCGTGCGTGCGCGTTGTCATGGGCAGTAGCAAAGGGGAACCGCTGGAGCCGCTGCTCTGTGTCAGTGGTCTCATGGGCCGATCTTAGGCAGGGCAGAGGAGGGGAAAGAATAGGCGCGGTGAAATCGATAGTTCAGGAAAATCTAAACTATGGACCTGTAGCGAGGGGGCTTGCCCCCGAAAAAATCCACAGGCGCCATACCGGTGTGGCTGATCGAGTTTTTCGGGGGCAAGCCCCCTCGCTACAGGGTTTGCTGGAACTTGAGGGGCGCTGGTTCGCCCATGAGGAAGTCGTGGTTCATCTCGGTCACGCTGCGGATGTAATCCCAGAGCAAGGTGATGCGCTTGAGCTTGCGCAAATCCTCCCGGCAGTACATCCAGAATTGCCGAGTGATCGCCACCTCATCCGGCAGCACCGCGATCATCCGCGGATCCTGCGCCGCCAGAAAGCACGGCAATATCGCCAGCGAGCGGCCCTGCAACGCCGCCACATACTGGGCGATCACACTGGTGCTGCGCAGATTGGCGCTGGCGCTGGGCAGCAGGTTGGCCAGATACAGCAGCTCCGAGCTGAACGCCAGATCATCCACGTAACTGACGAACGGATGGCTGTTGAGGTCGCTCAGTTGCCCAATCGGCCCGTGGTCGTCCAGGTAGCTCTGGGTGGCGTACAGGCGCAGTTTATAGTCGGCCAGCTTGCAGCACACATAGGGCCCATGCTCGGGGCGTTCGAGAGCGATGACGATATCGGCTTCGCGCTTGGACAGGCTGATGAAGTGCGGCAGCGGCAGGATGTCGACGGAGATCGCCGGATAGGCATCGACGAAATGGCTCAGTTGCGGGGTGATGAAAAAGCTGCCGAAGCCCTCGGTGCAGCCCATGCGGATATGCCCCGAAAGTGCCACGCCGGAGCCCGACACCTGTTCGCAGGCCATGTGCAGCGTGCTCTCGATGGTCTCGGCGTAGCTGAGCAGGCGTTGCCCCTCGGCGGTCAGCACAAAGCCGTTGGTGCGCGACTTTTCGAACAGCAAAGTGCCCAGCGCGGTTTCCAGCGAGGTGATGCGCCGCGACACCGTGGTGTAATCCACACCCAGGCGTTTGGCGGCGTTGCTGGCCTTGCGCGTGCGGGCGACCTCGAGGAAAAATTTGAGGTCGTCCCAGTTCAGCGCGTTCAACGAGGTAATGTTTTTTTGCATGTTGGACCGGCTTTATTCTGCGTTTTTATTGGAAGTTTGCACATCTATACTCCAGTACGACCCCATTTTCCAAGCCATACCAACGGTTGATGGCTCGTCTCCCTGATCGGCCCTGTGAGCTCGATCAGACTTGCGCACAATAAAAATAAGTCGGAGATATCAATGAACGCATCCCTCACACCCGGCCAGACTGCCGTGCAGTCCGCCAAGCTGTTGATCAACGGCCAGTGGGTCGAATCCCAGACCAGCGAATGGCGTGACATCGTCAACCCCGCCACCCAGGAAGTCCTCGCCCGCGTGCCCTTCGCTACCAGCGACGAAGTCAACGCCGCCGTAGCCGCCGCCCAGGAAGCCTTCAAGACCTGGCGGCACACACCCCTGGGCGCGCGCATGCGCATCATGCTCAAGCTGCAAGCGCTGGTGCGTGAGCATTCCAAGCGCATTGCCGTGACCCTCAGTGCCGAACAGGGCAAGACCGTCGCCGACGCCGAGGGCGATATCTTCCGCGGCCTGGAGGTGGTGGAACACGCTTGCTCCATCGGCACCCTGCAGATGGGCGAGTTCGCCGAGAACGTCGCTGGTGGCGTCGACACCTACACCCTGCGCCAGCCGATCGGCGTCTGCGCGGGCATCACCCCGTTCAACTTCCCAGCGATGATCCCGCTGTGGATGTTCCCGATGGCCATCGCCTGCGGCAACACCTTCGTGCTCAAGCCCTCCGAGCAGGACCCTTTGTCGACCCTGTTGCTGGTGGAGTTGGCGCTGGAAGCCGGGGTGCCGCCGGGCGTGCTCAACGTGGTGCATGGCGGCAAAGAGGTAGTGGATGCCATCTGCACCCACCCGGACATCAAGGCAGTGTCGTTTGTCGGTTCCACCGCGGTCGGCACCCATGTGTATGACCTGGCCGGCCGCCATGGCAAGCGCGTGCAGTCGATGATGGGCGCCAAGAACCACGCCGTGGTGCTGCCCGATGCCAATCGCGCGCAAACCCTCAACGCCCTGGCAGGGGCTGCCTTCGGTGCGGCAGGCCAACGCTGCATGGCGACCTCGGTGGCGGTGCTGGTGGGGTCGACCAAGGAGTGGATTCCCGAGCTCAAGGCGCTGGCGCAGAAACTCAAGGTCAACGCCGGCAGCGAGCCGGGCACGGATGTCGGGCCGGTGATATCGAAGCGCGCCAAGGAGCGCGTGCTGAGCCTGATCGCCAGTGGCGTGGAGCAGGGCGCGACCCTCGAACTGGATGGCCGCGACGTGGTGGTGCCGGGCTATGAGGAAGGCAACTTCGTCGGCCCGACGCTGTTCTCCGGGGTGACCACCGACATGCGCATCTACACCGAAGAAATCTTCGGGCCGGTGCTGGTGGTGCTCACCGTCGATACCTTCGACGAGGCCATCGCCCTGGTCAACCGCAATCCCTTCGGCAACGGCACCGGCCTGTTCACCCAGAGTGGCGCCGCTGCGCGCAAGTTCCAGAGTGAAATCGACATCGGCCAGGTGGGCATCAACATCCCGATTCCGGTGCCGGTGCCGTTCTTCAGTTTCACCGGTTCCCGTGGCTCCAAGCTGGGGGATCTGGGCCCCTACGGCAAGCAGGTGGTGCAGTTTTACACCCAGACCAAAACGGTCACTGCGCGGTGGTTCGACGACGACAGCGTCAATGACGGCGTCAACACCACCATCAACCTGCGTTAGGAGTTCATGCCATGCGTATTGCATTCGTAGGGTTGGGCAACATGGGCGCGCCGATGGCGCGCAACCTGCTCAAGGCCGGTCACGAGCTGCACCTGTTCGATCTCAACACCACCGTGCTGGCAGAGCTGGCCGAACTCGGCGGGCAGATCGCGTTGTCGCCGCGCGCCGCCGCCGCCCAGGGCGATCTGGTGATAACCATGCTACCGGCCGCCGCCCATGTGCGCAGCGTCTACCTCAATGACGACGGTGTGCTGGCCGGGATTCGCGCCGGTACGCCGGCGGTGGATTGCAGCACCATCGATCCACAGACGGCGCGCGACATCAGCGTCGCTGCGGCAAAAAAAGGCGTCGATCTGGGCGATGCGCCGGTCTCCGGCGGTACCGGTGGCGCGCAGGCCGGAACCCTGACCTTCATGGTCGGCGCCACCCCGGAGTTGTTCGCGACGCTCAAGCCGGTACTGGAGCAGATGGGCCGCAACATCGTTCATTGCGGCGAAGTCGGCACCGGGCAGATCGCCAAGATCTGCAACAACCTGCTGCTGGGGATTTCCATGATCGGCGTGTCCGAGGCCATGGCGCTCGGCAATGCATTGGGCATCGATACCGGCGTGCTGGCGGGGATCATCAACAGTTCGACCGGGCGTTGCTGGAGTTCGGACACCTACAACCCATGGCCCGGCATCGTCGAGACCGCGCCGGCATCACGCGGCTACAGCGGTGGCTTCGGCGCCGAGCTGATGCTCAAGGACCTGGGCCTGGCGACCGAAGCGGCCAAGCAGGCGCGCCAACCGGTGGTGCTGGGCGCGGTGGCGCAGCAGCTGTATCAGGCGATGAGCCTGCGCGGTGATGGCGGGCTGGACTTCTCGGCGATCGTCAAATCCTACCAACGCTGACCGAACCCTGTAGCGAGGGGGCTTGCTCCCGATACGGTGTTTCAGGCGCTGTACAGGTGACTGATAGATCGTATCGGGGGCAAGCCCCCTCGCTACAGGGCAAGCAGGCCCGGCGGTTGTGAATCAGAACAACGAGATCGGATAGTCGATTATCACCCGATATTCATCGGTGTCACGCTGCATGTCGGTGCGGAACACCCCTTGGCGCAACGCCGTGCTCAGGCCCTTGGCCGGCCCGGACTGTACGGTGTAGGCAAGGGTGGTATCGCGGGTCCATTCCTTGCCATCGGCGCCAGCGGTCTTGATGTGATCGCCGTTGGTGTAGACGGTCTTGATCGTCCAGCCTGGGTAACCCAGCCCGGCGAAGTCATAGACATAGCGCAGCTGCCAGGCACGTTCGCCCGCGCGCTGGAATTTCCCGGACATGGTTTCGGTCATGAAGTAACTGGTGGTGCCGGCGCCTTCGTTGAGCCACACCGCATCGCTGCTGCCATTGACTTGTTGATAGCCGGCGGAAACCGCATGGGCGCCCAAGGTGTAAGTGAACAAGCCGCTGGTCAAACGGCTGTCGACCTTGCCGCGGGTCACGCCGTTACCGTAATAGCCGCTGCTGAAGTAATCGGAGTCGTGGCCGTTCTTGCCGTCGGAACTGTTGTCCCAATGGCGCAAGTCCGAGGTCAGGCGGCCGGGGCCCAGGTTGATGCCATATAACGCGCCGACAAAGTGTTGTTTGTAGAAGTTGGTCAGGTTGGCATAGTAATACTGCAGGGTCAGGTTCGGCGTGGCTTTATAGGAGCCGCCGCCGTACCAGAACTCATGGGAGTAAGTGCTGGTGGTGGTGTTGACGCCCGGATTGGTCGGATCGAGCTTGGCGTTGGAGCCGGCGATCGACAGGCCTTCTTCGTCGGTCGACCCGCGCTCTTTGACCTTGTCGATACGGCCCGCGGTGAGGGTCAGGTTGTCGATTTCCCGCGATTGCACCTGGAAGCCGTTGAAAGTCTGGAATACCAGGCGGTCACTGGCCACCAGGATCGGTAAGTTGGGTTGCAGGGTGCCGTAACGGAACTCGGTTTTCGACACCAGCGCCTTCAGTGTCGCGCCGACACTGGCGAATTCATCCACTGCGCGGCCATCGCCGTCGGTAGGGAAGATGTTGCCGTTGCGCGAGCTGCCGGTGGGGTTGTAGTGCACACCCTTGCCCGAGTCCAGCTTGATGCCGAGCATACCTACCGCATCGACGCCAAAGCCGACCGGGCCCTGGGTGAAGCCGGAGGTAAAGTTGAGAACGAAGCCTTGGCCCCATTCCTGAGTGTAATTAGGTGCCGCGGCGCCATCGCGGTTATCGGAGTTACTGTAAAAGTTACGCGCCAATAAAGTCGCATGACTGTCTTCCACCAAACCTGCTGCCATACCATTCTGAACTACCAAGAGCCCAAGAATCCCCGCGGAGTATTTAATCAAGGTCATGATGCTACCTAATGCCTTTGCATGATGTGTGAATTGGCGTGCTGTATTGGCAGTGGTGCGAGAGCGCAGGGTTTTAATCAAGGCGACAGTGATTCATCGCTTGGCTAAAGGCGGCGGTTAATTCTAGAAACGCGCTGTCCCCGGTGATCTTTGTCACGTCAGGCGCGGTACTCGGCACAGCGCAAACCTACGCAAAAGTTTCATCTCGGGGTTAAGACAACTTTGCTCTGGCTGGATAGGTAACGCTTATGACTCACGCAAGTGCAACTATTAAGTGCAGTCATCACAATGATGGTGCGAGGGGCATTGCTGCTGCCTATGTAGGCATCGGTAAATATTATCGATGCGACGCCAATCGCTGAAAGCGTTCCTCGGCCGGGTCATAAGTCGCACTTATCGCCCCAGCGGTAAACGCTCTTGGCATGTCGATGGCCAAGCCCGGTACATTGGCCTCAGATCAAGGGCAGTGCCGTGCCAGCCGAATGAGCAAGGGGCAGATAATCAACATGGATCAACACCGAATCAAGCAGCTGATCGACCTGCTGGCCGAGTCGGACCTGAGTGAAATGACCCTCAGCGAAGGCGGTACCACCGTGACGCTGAGCCGTCATGCGAACACTTCGTCAGCGGCGAGCAAGCCTGCCGACCCCTCGCCGGCCAGCGTCGGCAAGCCAGCCCCGGCCCTGGCGGCGCCGGTCGAGGCACCTACAATGCAGATCCCCGTAGCGGCCGCCAGCCAGGTTTGCTCGCCGCTATATGGTGTCTTGCACCTGACCCCGTCACCTGAAGAACCGGCCTTCGTTACGGTCGGCAGCACAGTGACAGTCGGCCAGACCCTGTGCATCGTCGAAGCGATGAAGATGTTCCATCAGGTCAAGGCCTCCCAGGCCGGGCGCGTCGACGCCATCCTCGCCCAACCCGGCGACGAGGTGGAGTCCGGCCAACCGCTGTTCAGCATTGTCTAGCTCATCCACAGGTTCCCCCATGTTCGATAAAGTACTGATCGCCAACCGCGGTGAAATCGCCCTGCGGATTCAGCGCGCCTGCCATGGCCTGGGTCTGAAGACGGTCATGGTCTATTCCGAAGCGGATGCCCAGGCGTCCTACCTGCAATACGCCGATGAGGCCCTGTGCATCGGGCCGGCTGCACCGGCGCAAAGCTACCTGAACCAGCAGGCGATTCTCTATGCCGCCCAGGCCACCGGCGCCCAGGCGATCCACCCAGGCTACGGCTTTCTGTCCGAGAACGCCGAGTTCAGCGAGCGTGTCGAAGCAGCCGGCATGACCTTTATCGGGCCCACCGCCGAGTGCATCCGTCAGATGGGCGACAAGGTCGCTGCCAAGCGCGCCATGCGCCAAGCCGGCGTGCCCTGTGTGCCGGGCCCGGAAGGCTCGCTGCCCGAAGACCCGGCGACGATTCAAGCGATCGGCGACGAGATCGGCTATCCGGTGATCGTCAAGGCCGCGGGTGGCGGGGGCGGGCGTGGCATGCGCATGGTCGAACGCGCAGAGGAACTGTTGCCGGCGGTCAGCGTCACTCGTGAAGAAGCCCGTCGCGCCTTCGGCAATCCGGAGCTCTACATCGAGAAGTTTCTCGGTCATCCGCGCCATGTGGAAATCCAGGTCCTGTGTGACAACCACGGCAGGGGCGTGTGGCTCGGCAGTCGCGACTGCTCGCAACAGCGCCGCCACCAGAAGGTCCTCGAAGAGGCGCCCGCACCGGATATCGACGAGGCACTGATGGCCGCCGTGGGTGAACGCTGCGTGCGGGCCTGCCAGCAGATCGGCTATCGCGGCGTCGGCACCTTCGAGTTCCTGTTCGAGGAGGGCGAGTTCTACTTCATCGAGATGAACACGCGCCTGCAGGTCGAGCATCCGGTCACCGAGTTGACCACCGGCATCGATATCGTCCAGCAGCAGCTGCGCATGGCTTTGGGCGAGCCGCTGGGGCTGCAGCAAAGCGATGTGCGTACCCAAGGCCACGCGCTGGAGTGCCGCATCAACGCCGAAGACCCGCAGACGTTCATTCCCACCCCCGGGCGTGTCACTCGCTGGGAAGTGCCCGGTGGCATGGGCGTGCGGGTCGACTCGCACGTGACCGCCGGTTATCAGGTGCCGCCCTATTACGACTCGATGATCGCCAAAGTCATCACCCACGGCGCGACCCGTGACGAAGCCCTGGCGCGTATGCGCACGGCGCTGGCGCAGTTGCGCATCGAAGGCATCTCCAGCAACGTCGCGCTGCACCGCGACATTCTCCAGGACCCGGACTTCTGCGCAGGTTCGGTGGACATCCACCATCTGGAACGTTGGCTCAAGGCCCGTCGAGACGCGGAGTAATCACCATGCACATCAGCAAGATTCGCCAGATCGTCGAGTGGGTCAGCAGCGCCAATCTGGCGCAGTTCGAATTGCACAGCGCCGAGTTCAGCATTCGCCTGACCCGGCCCGCCACTGCGCACGCCGACGCAACGGCCCACGTGGCAACCACCACGGTGCCTCCGGTCAAGGAAGCAGCGACCAGGGTCGCCGCCATGGCCACGGTGTGCGGACGCTTCCTGTCCCGCCATCCGTTGCGCGAGCAGCCAGAGGTGAAGCCGGGCGATGTCATCGAGCCCGGCACCCTGGTCGGCCTGATCGCCGTGGGCGAACTGCTGCTGCCCGTTGCTGCCACTGTCGGCGGCACGCTGGGCGCGTTCATGGTCGCCGATCAACAACTGGTGGGCTACGGCACACCGCTGGTGTCACTGGCCTAGCCAGTCTGAGGGGCAGCACATGAAAATCGATTTGAATGCGGATCTCGGCGAAGGCTTCGGCGCCTACCGGATGGGCGAAGACGAAGCGTTGATGCAGATCATTTCCTCGGCCAACGTCGCTTGTGGTTTTCACGCCGGCGACCCGCTGATCATGGACAGTACCGTGCGTCTGGCACTGGCCGGGGGCATAGACCTCGGCGCCCATGTCGGCTTCCCTGACCTGCTGGGTTTCGGTCGTCGGCCGATGCAGATTGCGCCGCGCGAGCTGGCCACCTACGTCATCTATCAACTGGGCGCGTTGGCCGGTTTTGCCGCCGCCATCGGCCATCGCATGACCCACATGAGCTTCCATGGCGCCCTGGGCAACATGGCCGCCGCCGACGCCGATCTTGCCGAACCGTTGATCGCGGCCGTAGCGGCGTTCGACCCGGAACTGATCATCAGTTCGTCTACCAGTCGCGCCATCGAAGGTGCGGCCGAACGTCACGGCTTGCGCGTTGCCACCACCTTTCTGGCCGATCGTGCGTACGATAAGACCGGTCTGTTGGTACCGCGCGCGCTGCCCGACTCGGTGATCAAGGACCCGCTCAAGGTCCGCGAGCGCGTGCGCCAACTGCTCGATGACGGCACCGTCACCTGCTACACCGGCGAGCGCATCAAGATCGACGCCTGCTCCATTCTGCTTCACGGCGATACCGCAGGTTCGGTGGAGCTGGCCCGCGGCATCCGTCGGGAAATCGAGCAGGGCGGCGGCCAGATAGTCCCCGTCTCACAGCTTATAGCCTGATTTTACGCGGCCTTGTGGGGCCATAAGACGCGCTTATCGCCACACAGCGATTACGTCTTGGCGCCCGCAATCGCCGCCCAGTACAGTCGATACCAAGACCTGCCATGCGGGTTGTCGAACGCTTTGATGAGGAATGCAGCATGCCATTTTCTGACTACAAAACCGCGCTGGTCACCGGGGCTTCTTCGGGCATCGGTGCCGCAACCGTCGAGCGCCTGTGCCGCGAAGGCATCACGGTGCATGCGGTGGCGCGCAATGCCGAGAACCTGGCAGCGCTGGCCGAGCGCACTGGCTGCATTCCCCACGCGCTGGACGTCGCTGATCTCAAAGGCATGACCGCCCTGGCCGAAGGCCTGGAAATCGACATCCTGATCAACAATGCCGGTGTCGACCGCCCGGGTTCGATCCTCAATGCCGACGCCGATGGCATCGATGCGCTGATCGACGTCAACCTGCGCGCCGTGCTGCACCTCACTCGTCTGTTGGTGCCCGGCATGGTTGCACGCGATCGCGGCCATGTGATCAACATCAGCTCCATCGCCGCGGCGTACAACTTTGGTGGCAACTCCACCTATCACGCCACAAAGGCAGCGGTCAGCATGCTCTCGCGCAACCTGCGCATCGATGTGTTCGGCAAGCGTGTCAGGGTCACCGAGATCTGCCCCGGTCGCGTGGCTACCGATATCTTCGCCCACGTCCACGGCAACCCGGAAGAAAGCCACAAGAAGTACATCGAAGGTTTCGAGCTGCCGGTGGCGGCGGACATCGCCGACGCCATCGCCTTTGCCATCGCCGCGCCGGTGTCGATGAACGTCGGCCATATGGAAATCACCCCAACCCTGCAAGTGCCCGGCGGCCTGCAGACGACGCGCCCTCAGGACAGTTGAGGCGGCAGCCGGACAAGAGCGGGCATGCACCCGCCACGCCTGCGGGCACCGGCTTTTATTTCATGCTGCCGCTACAGATACCCATAGGGGATTCCCATGATTAAAGGTTTCGATCTGGGGCCGATTCTGACTGGCGAGTACGCCGCGCTGATGCTGCAAGGCGCGGAGTTGACCCTCAAGCTGATGCTTGGCGCATGGCTGCTGGCCATGAGTCTGGCCTTTTTGCTGGTGGTCGTGCGCCTGACTCACAACAAGCTGGCCGAGCTGCTGGTGGCGGGCTACGTGGCCTATCACCGCAACGTGCCGACGCTGGTGCAGTTGATGCTCTGGTACTTCGGTGTACCGACCTTGCTGCCCGACAGTGCGCAACTATGGCTAGCCAACTACAGCACCGAATTCATCTTTGCGGTCATCGCGCTGGGCTTGTGTCAGGCGGCGTACTTCAGCGAAGACCTGCGTGCCGGCTTGCGCGCCATCCCTGACGGCCAGACCGAAGCCGCCCGTGCACTGGGCATGGGCTACATGCGCTCGATGCGCTACGTGATCCTGCCGCAGGGCATCCGCAACTCGCTGCCCTCGCTGATCAACCACACCGTGCTGCTGTTCAAGAACACCAGCCTGGCCATGGCCATCGGCGCGGTCGAACTGACTTACGCCACCCGCGAAGTGGAAAACTACACCTTTCGCACGTTCGAGTCGTATCTGGTCGCCACCGTCGGCTACCTGGTGGTCTCGTTGCTGCTGATGGGCATCGGGGCGCTGATCGCTCGCCGTTTCAATCTGGCCAGAGCGAGGTAAGCAGCCATGTTCGATGTCTTCACTATCGTCCACAACAACTGGGAACTGCTGCTCATCGGCCAGTACCCGAACGGTCCTCTGGGTGGGCTGGTCAACACCTTGATTCTGTCAGCGCTGGCGCTGGTGATCGCCTTTCCGCTGAGCATTCTGCTGGCCATGGCGCGCATCTCGCCGTTTCGCGCCTTGCGTTATCCGGCCTTCGTGTGGGTGTACGTGCTGCGGGGTATTCCGCTGTTGCTGGTGGTGTTCTGGACCTACTTCCTGGTGCCGGTGCTGATCGGCCACAACATCAGCGCCTTCACTACCATGCTGTGCACCCTGGTGATCTACCAGAGCGCCTACCTCAGCGAGATCGTGCGCGGTGGTATCCAGGCCTTGCCCAACGGCCAGTACGAAGCCGCCCGAGCGCTGGGCATGGGCTACTGGCGCGCGATGACCTGGGTGATCCTGCCGCAGGCGCTGTACAACGCCTTGCCGAGCCTGATCAGTCAGTTTGTGTCGATCATCAAGGAAACCACCCTGGGCTACATCATCAACCTGCAGGAGCTGACGTTCTCGGCCAACCAGGTCAACAACCAGCTGCTGACCAAGCCGTTTCAGGTCTATTTCATTCTGGCGGTGACCTATTTCGTCATCTGCTACAGCCTGACCCGAGTCGCCGGCGCCGTGGAAAAACGCATCGAGCGCAAGCGCAAGGGAGACAACGGCATCGCCACGGCCGCCCAGGTCATTCCCGAACTCGTCTCCACCGATCTCTCCAGGTAACCGCCATGCAACCGATGATCACCTTTGCCAATATCGACAAGTGGTACGGCGAGTACCGCGCCCTGACCACCATCAACGCCGAGATCACCAAAGGCGAAGTGGTGGTGGTCTGCGGGCCTTCGGGCTCGGGCAAGTCCACGCTGATTCGCACGGTCAATCGCCTCGAAGGCATTCAGGGTGGGCAGATTCTGTTCGAGGGCCATGACATCCATGGCACCGACGCCAACGTCAATCGTCTGCGCAGTCGTATCGGTTTCGTGTTCCAGAGCTTCAATCTGTTCCCGCATCTGTCGGTGCTCGACAACGTGATTCTGTCGCCCACCAAGGTCAAGGGCATCAAGGGCTCGGCGGCCAGGAAGCAGGCCATGGAGCTGCTCGATCGCGTGGGCATGGCGCACAAGGCGGGTGCCTATCCGGGCCAGTTGTCCGGTGGTCAGCAGCAGCGCGTGGCCATCGCCCGTGCCCTGGCCATGGAGCCGCCGGTGATGCTGTTCGATGAGCCCACCAGCGCCCTGGACCCGGAGATGGTCGGCGAAGTGCTCAGCGTCATGCGCGGCCTGGCCAAGGAGGGCATGACCATGATGTGCGTTACCCACGAGATGAATTTCGCCCGTGAAGTGGCCGACACCATCTGGTTCATGGACGCCGGGCAGATTCTCGAAAAGGCCACGCCCGAGGTGTTCTTCACTCAGCCCGCGCACCCGCGGGCGCAACGTTTCATCAGCGATCTTCGTTCTCATTGAGGCGCCACCAGAGCCGCCCATGGACTTTGCGCGGGGCTTCCCGCGCGCTCAGCCTGCCGCCCAACCAACACACTTTTCGAGGATGGATGCATGCGTATCAAATCGGCCTGTCTGGCCCTGATGTTCACTCCCGTAATGGCCATGACCGCGCACGCTGATCAGTGGGCCGATGTGCAGGCCAAGCAGACCTTGAGCTGTGGGGTCTATTCCGACGTGCCGCCGTTTTCCTCGCCGAGCCCCACCACCCGCGCGCTCGAAGGCATGGATGTGGACTTGTGCGACAGCCTGGCCAAGCACCTGGGGGTGAAGGTCGAGCTCAAGCCGCTGTCGGGTGAAGCCCGGGTGCCGGAAGTGAAGATGGGCCGCGTCGACGTGG
Organism: Pseudomonas sp. GW821-FHT01A09; assembly: GCF_058986725.1. NCBI lineage: Bacteria > Pseudomonadati > Pseudomonadota > Gammaproteobacteria > Pseudomonadales > Pseudomonadaceae > Pseudomonas > Pseudomonas sp. GW821-FHT01A09. Next base: position 144,877 of record NZ_JBYSWB010000013.1, on the reverse strand, counting down.
TCATTGCCAACCTGGCGTACACCAAGACTCGCGCCCAGCAGATCCAGTTCAGCGACCCCTACTACGTCGCCAAAGAGATGCTGGTGGTGAAAAAGCCGCTGGCTGACCAGCCGCGCTCGTACTTCGAAGGCAAGCGCATCAGCGCCACTAAGGGCTCGACCTCCGAACAGTCGATCCGCATGGCCAAAGCGACCCCGGTGACCTTCCAGGACACTGGCTCGGCGTATCTCGCCGTGCAGCAGAACAAGGTGCTGGGCGTGGTGACCAACGCCATGTCGGCCACCAAACTGGTGAGCCAGGCCGCAGCCGGCGGTGTCGAGTTGGGCATCGTCAAGGAGCCGATGGCGCTGGAGCCTGTGAGCGTGGGCATGCGCCTGGACGAGCCGGCCATGCTGGCCAAGGTCAACGACGCGCTGATGGCCATGGAGAACGCTGGCGAGATCGATCAGATCTGGGCCAAGTGGATCGGCCCGAACACCGAATACAAGATGGTGCGTGAAGAGAAGGTGCAGAAGCTCAGCGCGTTGAAGTTCGAACCGCTGGAGTAATGGCTGGCAGGTTTCCTCTATTGAGTCCACGGAGCTTCGAAGATGAAAAGAATGATGGCGGTTGCGGCCTTGTTGGTCGCGGGTAACGCGATGGCGGCCGAGGACATGTGTTCTCTGCAGCTGCAAAAACTCACCGATCAGACGACGATCACCAAGCCGGCGGCCACCAACGGGCCGTCGCCCGAGGTCAACAAGCTGATCGCCGAGGCCAAGGCGTTCAAGGCCAAGGGCGATCTGGACAACTGTGCTCGTACGGGGCAGAAGGCCTTGACGTTGATCAAGCAGACCAATGGTGGGTCGGCTACTCAGTAAGGCTGAATATCGGTGGCTTGGGGGGGGGCTTCGAAAAAAGCTTTTCGCAGGCACTCGAATCTTGGCCGGGACTTTGCTGCGGGCCTGTGTGGCGCGCCCCTCCAGCAGGCCGCATCGGGCCATGGATGATCCCCGAGCGTGATGATGGCCGCCGGCGTGCCACCTCTTCAGGTGCCGGAGCGCGGCCACCCTGCGCCTAGGCGAAGGGTCAATGGGCAGGGCGAGCCGCATAGGCCCACAGCAAAAGACCACACCTCAATCCTCGAGCAGTTCAGCGCTATCCGCTTACAGGCGTTGTTTGGTGCCTGCCTGGGTCCATCCATTTCTGTTATGTCTCCACAGCAAAGCTCTATTGGAGGCTGCGAGCGGTTTGCTTTTATGCTTTTTCCCAGTGCCAACACTCGCCATCCCGACCTCGCCACCACGAAGACCGACGCCAATGCCTGCTATTGCTGATCGCTTGAACAACGTAACCGTTTCCGCCTCTGTGGCCATGACCCAGAAAGCCCGCGACCTCGCGGCCCAGGGCATCAAGGTCATCAGCCTGTCGACCGGCGAGCCGGATTTCCCTACCCCCGAGCACGCCATCGAGGCCGCCTACGCCGCCGCGCGGGCCGGTGACACCAAATACCCGCCCATCGATGGCACCCCAGCCTTGCGCGCGGCCATCCAGCGCAAGTTCAAGCGCGACAACAACCTCGACTACGAGATTGCGCAGATCATCACCGCCGGCGGCGGCAAACAGATCATCTTCAACGCCATGCTCGCCACCATCAACGCCGGCGATGAAGTGCTGATCCCGACCCCGGCCTGGATCAGCTACGCCGACATCGCCAAGTTCGCAGGGGCCGTGCCGATACCGGTCAATTGCTCCCAGGCCAACCAGTTCAAGCTTAGCCCCGAAGACCTGGAAGCAGCCATCACCCCCAAGACCAAATGGCTGCTGCTCAACTACCCGAGCAACCCTACCGGTTCGGCCTGCTCGCGCGCCGAAATGGCCGCCATCGCCGAGGTGATGCTGCGCCACCCGCACGTGTGGATCATGACCGACGACATGTACGAGCATCTGATCTACGACGACTTCGAGTTCTGCACCATCGGCGACGTCGAGCCGCGTTTGCTCGACCGCGTGCTGACCGTCAACGGCGTGTCCAAGGCCTACGCCATGACCGGCTGGCGCATGGGCTTCTGCGGTGGTCCGAGCGACTTGATCAAGGCCATGAGCAACGTCAATACGCAGAACAGCGGCGGTATCTGCACCCTTACTCAGGCGGCGGCCATCGCCGTGCTCGACGGCCCGCAGGACCTGCTCAAGGAGCGCGCGGCCATCTATCAACAGCGTCGCGATTTCGTGCTCGGATGCCTGGCCAATATCGAAGGCCTGCAGTGCCACAAGCCGGAAGGGGCGTTCTATCTGTTCCCCAACATTGCCGAACTGATCGGCAAGACCTCCCGTGGCGGGCGCCTGATCAGCAACGACACCGACTTCGTCATGGCGCTGATGGAAGAGCACCACGTTACCACCGTGCAAGGCGCGGCCTATGGCATGAGTCCGTACTTCCGTCTGTCCTACGCCACCAGCTTGCAAGTGCTCAGCGAAGGCTGCGATCGCATCGCGGCGTTCTGCGCCGGGCTCAAGTAATCAGGCGGCAATGAACAAGGCCAGCGCACTGCGCTGGCCTTTTTTTGCTGCGTGTCTTGCTGGCTCGATTCACTGCTGGGCGAACGCCCCAATCAGCCTGCGGATGTCGGCGAAGTAACCGTCCAGGGCGTGCTCGGCTGCCAGGGCATCTGCAGTATCGGCCTTGACCAGGCGGATCTTGCTGCCGATGGCGGCTTGGCCCAGGCGCCACAGGTCCACCTCGATCACCCCGGCGATCTTCGGGTAACCACCGGCAGTATTGGCGTCGCTCATCTGGATGATCGGCTCGCCGGCGGGTGGCACCTGGATGATGCCGGGGACCAGACCGTAGGAGCGCATCTCGACCACGGTTTGCGGCTGAATGGCGGGGCCCGAGAGCCGGTAGCCGGTACGGTTGCTTTGCGCCGAGATCTTCCAGCTTTGCGTCCAGAAGCGCTCGGCGTCGGCCGTGAACAGCGGGTACTCGCCAGCGGGTATCGCGCGCAGCAACAGAGCGCCGTCTTCCGCCACCGGGAAGTGCTCGGGCAGGGCGGCGCTTGGCGGGGTCACCCCAATGCCGCCCACCGGCAACTGCGGCAACGGTGTGTCGAGCACTGTGAGGGTGTCGCCGAGCGTCAGGCTGCGGCCCTCCAACCCACCGAAGTTGCCGCGCAACGAGGTGCTGCGCGAGCCCATCAACAGCGGTACGTCGATGCCGCCGTTGACACACAGATAGCCCCGCGCCGCGCCCTTGGGAAAGTTGAGCTCGAGCTCTTGGCCGGCCTGGACGGTGATCGCCCACCAAGGCAGCAGCGGCTTGCCATCCAGGCGCGCCTTGCAGTCGGCGCCGGTCAGGGCGATGGCCAAGGGGCGGGTGAAGCGCACCTTGAAGGGGAAGGTCTGCACCTCGATGGCGGCACTGTTGGCGTCGTTGCCCAGCAGCAGATTGCCGACCCGCAGGGCGACGCTGTCCATGGCGCCGGCCGAGGCCACGCCGATGTTGCGATGACCGCGGCGTCCGAGGTCCTGCACGGTATTGAGGGGGCCGCTGGCGATGATCTCTATCACAGTTCGATCCTTTCGGGCAGGAAGCGCACGGTGTCTCCCGGCGCGAGGGTGGCGGGGACGCTGGCATAGGGGTCGAACATCGGCATGTCGGCGAAACCCAGAGCGTTCCAGCCGTTGGGACCGTCGAGCACCGACAGGCCCGACTGCATACCGCCGATGGTGACCATGCCCTTGAGCATGTTCAGTGATGGCACCCTCTTGCGGGGCATATAGATGCTCGGGTCGAGCCCGCCCAGATAACCGAAGCCGGGGGCGCTGGCAATGGCGAAAACGGTATAGGTCACGCGGTGATGACGGCGGATCACCTCGGCGGCCGGCAAGCCGGAGAAGTCGCAGATCGCCGCCAGATCGATGGCGTGCTCGCCGCCATAGCAGGTCGGGATCTCGATCAGGCGGCCAGGGCGATCAAGCTCCTGCGCCTGCAGCCAAGCGTGCTGCAATTCATCGATCACCGCCTGCGGGTCGACCGGGGTACGTTCGAGCACCACCAGCAGATTGGTCATTCCCGGTACCAGCTCTTCGACCAGCGCGTGGTCGTGCAGGGCATTGCTCAACGCCCAAATGCGGCGCTGGGCCGGCAGATCGAAATCGCCGGGGGCATCGATCAGAAACGCACGGCTGCCGATCATCGAAATCCTGGCGGCCTGAGTGCTCAGGAGCAGCGCCGGGGCGACAGCGGCCTCGAGCGGCTGCGAACTGCTATTCATGGTGAGATTCCTGTAGCTCGGGAGGTGGAAACTTCGGTACGCCGTCCAGGCCGCTGCATAGGGGATTCATGGTTTGCTGCTCGATGGCGCGGGCATCAATTGCACGGTGGGTAAACCGCGCAGCACCAGCACGGCGATCGCCGCCAGCAGCGCACACAATCCCAGCCCGGTGGCCATCGCCTGGATCAGCGCGTGACGGCCCAGCGTCAGCAATTGTGGGGTCAACTCGCTGGAGCCATGGCTGAGCACCTGCGGGTCGGCCAGCAGCATCAGGGCGTGGCGCTGGCCCGCCTCGGTCAAGTGCTGACCGAGGCGCCAGGCATACAGCACATTGATCAGCGCGCCCATACAAGCTGTGCCGAGCAAGCCGCCCACCAGACGCAGCGATTGCTGCAGCGCGGTGGCGATGCCCAGGTACTGTCGGTCCGCCAGCGTCTGGGTGAACACCGACAGGTTGAGAAAGATGAAACCCAGCCCCAGGCCCGCCAGCAGGATCAAACCCAGTAGCGTGTTGAAGCCGGCATCGGCGCCCACCAACGCCAGACCGAGGCAGGCACCGGCCAGGGACACGAAACCGCCCAGAGGCAACAGATTGGGGTTGTGCAGGCGGGTCATCACGCGGCTGTTGACGATCGCTCCCAAGGTGATGCTCAACGCCAGCGGGGTAATCAGCACGCCGGCCTGTTGTGGCGAATAGCCGTAGCCGCCTTGCAACAGCAATGGCAGGTAGAACAGCAAGGTGAACATTACCGCGCCTGCCAGCAGTGCCAGGACGAACAGCACGCGCATGCTGTGGTCGGCGAACAGCGCCTTGGGCAGCAGCGCGGCCGGGCTGCGGCGTTCATGAAACCACAGGGCGACAAATGCGCTGAGGCTGAGCAGGCCGAGGACTGTGCAGATCAGTGCGCCGGAATGCCCAAGCCATTCGACGAACAACTGCAACGCGCCCAGTGCCAGCGCGATCAAACCGGCACCGAGCCAATCCATGCGGATCACCTTGCCGGCCGCCGGGCGGTACCACGGCAGGTGCCGCCAGGCAAAAAACAGTGCCAGCGCGCCCAACGGCAGGTTGAGCCAGAACACCGAGCGCCAGCCCAGGTGCGCGGTCATGAACCCGCCCAGGCCCGGGCCGATGGCGTTGACCACACTGAACAGTGCACTGAGCAGCATCTGCCAGCGCAGGCGCTGACGGGTATCGGGGAAGAGTTCCGGCACGCAGGCGAAGGCGGTACCCACCAGCATGCCGCCGCCAATGCCCTGCAACGCGCGCCCGGCCACCAGCGTCACCATGCCATCGGCCAGGGCGCATAGCAGCGAGGCAAACATGAAGATCAGCGTCGCGGCGATGACGAAGGGTTTGCGGCCGTAGTAGTCCCCCAGGCGCCCGAAGATCGGGATGGTGACGATCGAGGCCAGCAGGTAACCGGTGGCCACCCAGGCATACAGCTCGAAGCCGTTCAGCTCGGTGACGATGGTCGGCAGCGCGTTGCCGATCACCGTCTGGTCCAGCGCCGAGAGCATCAGCACCAGCGACACGCCGAGCATGGCCAGCAGCGCCTGACGAAACGTCAGCGCGGGCTGGGCGGCGACAGTCATGAAGGGGCTCGTGGGCAGGGAGAACGGCGGGCGGGCATGGGGCAGTCCTTGGGTTGCGGTAGCCTAATTTAAGAGCTGTGGCGCCAGAGCAAAAAGACGGCTTCGTTCTGTACGGATAAGGGCGCCTTATGACGCACTTTTCGGGCGTTGCCGCACCTTGTTGGTGCGTTCTCTGCGACGGGTTTACCGTCGAAGCGATGGTCGGATTGTCGATCGACAGGCCATAGGAAAGGCTTATGAGCACGGTACTGCGCTGGTTATTGGCGGCTGGCGCGGCTCTTGCTCTACTCCTGTCATGAACCTCTCTAGAGTATGACTACGTGAATTTCCGTCGCTTGAAGTACTTCGTCAAGATCGTCGATATCGGCAGCATGACCCAGGCCGCCAACGTCCTGCACATCGCCCAGCCGGCGTTAAGTCAGCAACTGGTCACGCTGGAGACCGAGATGCAGCAGCAATTGGTCATCCGCACCAAGCGCGGCGTGACGCCCACCGAGGCAGGCAAGGTGCTGTACGGGCATGCGCAATTGATCCTGCGCCAGTGCGAGCAGGCCCAGAGCGATGTCAACGCCACTGGCCTGGAGCTGTCCGGTCAGGTGTCGGTAGGGTTGGCGCCGGGCACTGCGGCCTCGGCCTTGTCGGTGCCGCTGCTGCGCCGGGTGCGTGAGCGTCATCCGGGCATTCTGCTGTACCTCAACGAGAACTTCGGCACCACCTTGAGCGAGCTGATCATGAACGGCCGTATGGACATGGCCGTGTTGTATGGCGGCCGCGAGATCCATGGCTTGAGTTTCACCCCGCTGTTGCGCGAGCAGTTGTACCTGGTGAGCGCCGACCCGCAGTTCGCCGAGCGTCCGACCATTGCACTGGCGGAGCTGGCCGAGCTCGACCTGTTGTTGCCGCGCACCTACAACATCATGCGCCGGCTGGTGGACGACGCCTTCATGAAGATCAACCTGAGTGCGCGGGTGATCGCCGAGGTCGAATCGGCTGCCACGCTGGAGACCGCCGTGGCCGAGCAGTTCGGCTCCACGGTGCTGCCGGAGTCGGCGGCGCGGGCGATGCAGCAGCATCAGAAAGTGCACCTCAGCTGCATCGTCGAGCCGGAAATAGAAGCGCCCCTGGCCCTGTGCCTGTCCGGGCATCTGCCGCTTTCTGTGCCAGGCCAGGCGGTCAAGACCATCCTCCTGGAGATGATCGCCGAAATGCGGGAAACCTTGTCTTCGACCCGACGTTGACGCCGCGTAGCTTCAACGCTGCGCCGACGAAGCGCTCAACATCTCGATCATCTGAAAATCGAAATCCTCCTCCAGATACTCCATGCGCCGTTGCGCGAACTCGGCCATGTGCGGCAGCGCTGCGTGCACATCCAGGTGGGCCTTGCTGGCCCAGATTTCGTAGAACATGAACAGGGTCGGGTCTTGCTTGTCGCGCAGCATGTGGTACTCGATGCAGCCGGGCTCCTGGCGGCTGGGCTCGACGAATGCGGCGAACAGCGCCTCGAAGGCGTCGGATTTTTCTGGGCGGGTCTTGGCTTTGACGATGAATCCGTAGTGCTCGCTCATGCTTGCCTCCAATGGGTGTGGGCTGCAGTTTATGGCAATAATGTTCATGTATTCGTGCTTTTGGCGCAAATGTAATTTGCCGCGCCCTTGGTTAATCCCTGGAGGCTGAATCGATAAGCTGGGTTCATTCATTTCGATGGCCGATACCTTCGGTCCCATCTTCCAGCTAGACGAGGCTCCCATGAAAAAGATTCTGTTGCTCAACGGCGGCAAGCAATTCGCCCACTCCGCCGGCCGCTACAACACCACCCTGCACGACGCTGCCGTGGCCCATCTGGACCATAAGGGCTTCGATGTGCAGACCACGTTCATCGACGGTGGCTACGACATCGGCGCCGAGGTGCAAAAGTACCTGTGGGCCGACGTGATCATCTATCAGATGCCCGGCTGGTGGATGGGCGCGCCCTGGACGGTGAAGAAGTACATCGACGAAGTCTTCACCGAGGGCCACGGCAGCCTGTACGCCAACGACGGCCGTACCCGCTCGGACGCGTCGCAGAAGTACGGCAGCGGTGGCTTGATCCAGGGCAAGCAGTACATGATCGCTGCCACCTGGAACGCGCCGCAGCAGGCATTCGACGACCCGAGCGACTTCTTCGAAGGCAAGGGTGTGGACGCGGTGTACTTCCCGTTCCACAAGGCCAATGAGTTCCTCGGCCTGAGCGCGCTGCCGACCTTTCTCAGCGTGGACGTGATGAAAGTGCCGAACATCGAGGCCGATGTGGCGCGCTATGTGGCGCACCTGGACAAGGTACTGGGCTGAGCCAGGTTGCCCAACCGCGCCTGAAGCTCTAAGGTCGTCGCGTATCCCCTTCAGTGGACTCCACGTGAAAGCCCGATCCGACGAACTTCAGGTGTTTATCGCGGTGATCGACTGCGGCTCGATCTCCGCTGCGGCCGAGCAGTCAGGGCAGACGCCCTCGGCCATCAGCCGCACTTTGGCGCGCCTCGAAAGCAAACTCGACACCACCCTCATCAACCGCACCACGCGGCGCATGGTGTTGACCGAGGAGGGGCGGTATTTCTACGAGCACGCCAAGCAGATTCTCGAGCAGATGGAGGCACTGGAGGAGCGTCTGGCGCTGCGCCATCAAACGCCATCCGGGCGCTTGCGGGTCAACGCTGCAGCGCCGTTCATGTGGCACGCGATGGTGCCGTACATGGCGGAATTTCGCGCGCGCTATCCGGATATCGTGCTGGAACTCAACACCAACGATCTGATCATCGACCTGCTCGAGCAGAGCACCGACATCGCCATCCGCATCGGCGTGCTGGCCGATTCGACTTTGCATGCGCGGTCGCTGGGCAGCAGTGCGTTGAGCATTCTCGCCAGCCCGCAGTACCTCGCCGAGCACGGGACGCCGACCCGGGTCGAGGACCTGGCCAGGCACTCGTTGCTGGGCTTCACCCAGACCGAAACGCTGAACCATTGGCCGTTGCGGCACGGGGAAGGGGATCGCTGGCTGATCCAGCCGACGTTGACGGCGTCCAGTGGCGAGACGCTGCGCCAGTTGGCGATCGCCGGGCACGGCATCACCTGTCTGTCGCACTTCATGACCCACGAAGACGTGGCCGCCGGGCGCCTGGTGGAGGTGCTGAGCGAGGCCACCAGCGGCTACCGCCAACCGATCCATGCGGTGTACTACCGCAATTCACAGCTGGCGCTGCGGATCCAGTGTTTCCTGGACTTCATGCAGGAGAAGCTCGAGCGTTACGCCCGCTGACTGTTGTGCCGGCCGTGCGGGCCTCTTCGCGAGCAAGCTCTGCTCCCACAGGTGTGCGACGGTATTACCGGCAACGCTGTGGGAGCAAGGCTGTTGTGCCGGCCGTGCGGGCCTCTTCGCGAGCAAGCTCTGCTCCTACAGGTGTGCGACGGTATTACTGCCACCGGTGTGGGAGCAAGGCTGCCTGCGAAGAGGCCGGCAAGCCTGGCGCCGATGTAATTGATCACACCCGGAAATGGCTGACCATCATCTGCAACTGATTACCCAGTCGCGCCAGCTCGACGCTGGAGGCGGCGGTTTCTTCGCTGGCGCTGGCGGTCTGTTCGGACACATCGCGCACGTTGACCACGCTGCGGCTGATCTCGTCCGCCACAGCCGTCTGCTGTTCTGCCGCGGCGGCGATCTGCTGGTTCATCGACTGGATGTTCGAGACCGTGCGGGTGATGCTTTCCAGCGAACCGCCGGCCCGACGCGTCAGCTCGACGCTGCTGTCGGTCAGGGTCTGGCTGTTGCGCATCACCGCGGCCACTTGCTGGGTGCCGGCTTGCAACCCAGCCACCAGGCCTTCGATCTCTTCGGTGGATTTTTGCGTGCGCTGCGCCAGGCCGCGCACTTCGTCGGCCACCACGGCAAATCCACGCCCGGCCTCACCCGCGCGAGCAGCTTCGATCGCGGCGTTGAGGGCCAGCAGGTTGGTCTGCTCGGCAACGGTCTTGATCACGTCCATCACGCTGCCGATCTTGTCGCTTTCTTTCTGCAACTGGGTCATGGCATCGGTGGAGCGGCGCATCTCGGCGGCCAGGCCCTCGATCTGCGCGATGGCCTCGCCCACCACCCTGTCACCAGCGCGCGCTTCGCCATCGGCCTGGGTCGCGGCTTCGGAGGCGAGCTGGGCGTTGCGGGCGACGTCCTGCACGGTGGCGGTCATTTCGTGCATGGCGGTGGCGACCTGATCGGTCTCGACTTTCTGGCTGTTGACCCCGGCGCTGGTCTGCTCGGTCACGGCGGACAGCTCCTCGGCGGCGCTGGCGATCTGGGTGACCCCGTCACGGATGCCGGCGATCAGGTTGCGCAGGGTTTCGCCCATGTGCGCGATGCCTTGCTGCATCACGCCCAGTTCGTCGCGGCGGGTGACGGCGGCGGTGTGGGTCAGGTCGCCGGCGGCGATCCGCTCGACGGCCGCGAGGGTTTCCTGCAGCGGCTTGGTGATCTGCCCGGTGATGATGACGGCGGCCAGCAGCCCCACCAGCAGCGCGGCGATGCCCGCGCAAATTTCCAGCAACTGCGAAGTGCCGCTTTCGGCATCGCGGCGGGTGGTTTGCAGCTTGACCATGTCCTCGCTGGTCTTGACCACAGCGGCACCGGTCTTGCCCATGTCCTCGCGGGCCTGATTGACGTTGGCGTTGGCAGTGCGGAAGCTTTCCAGCGCCTGGCCGTAGACGTTGAAGGCGGTGAGCAGTTGCTGGATGCGGGCGGCTTGATCGGGCAGGGCGCTGGTCAGGCCACTGACAGTGGTCACAGCAGTCGCCAGTTGCTTGAAGGCGGCCTGCTCGGATTTTTCACTGGTGGTGCCGGTATAGCCGCGGGCCTCGTAGCGCACGAGGATGAGTTGCTCCTTGATGGCATTGGCGGCCGCGAGCTGCTGCGTATCACCGGTGGCGGCTGTGTCGGCGTTGATCTGCGCGACGATGTCAATGGCGCCCTTGGCGGCAGTCGTCATGGCCTGGCGGGCGGTTGCGGTGGCATCGTAGGCGTCGCGCAATTTGCGCATGCCCTGGCTGTATTGCGCCAGCTGCGCGGCCTGGTCCTGCAGCATGCGGGCGTTTTCAGGCGTAGTGAATGACTTTTGCAGCCCCTGCACCTGCGTGACGAGGGCGTCGATCTGACTCTGCACCTGCGCGCCCAGCGCGGTGTCTTCACCCCCGGCGCCGCTCATCATGTAGTTGTAGCGGTTGATGCGCGCGACAGTGAGGTTGTTGTTGAGCGATGCGATGTCGGCCATGCGATCGCCTCGGAAGATCGCCTGGTTCAGGCTGTTCCAGCCGATCAGGCCAAGGATGACGGTGAGCAGCAGAACCAGACCGAAGCCCAGACTCAATTTGGCGCGTACGCTGATATTGCCGAACCAGTGACTCATGGTGTTTCTCCAGGAACAAAGCATCCGTGTGGTTGTTCGCTGGAAGGTCTTGTTGTGGTTGTCAGCCGAGCGAGCAGTCTAGACAAGGCTTATCGGCGGCATTCGCCAGAGCTGAAACATATAGATGAATTTTTTCCGGAATAAACGACGCTAAACAATGGCTAGCAAAACGCAGGCGAAAAAAAACGGCGCAGGCTGGGCTGCGCCGTTGTTCGGATCAGACTACCGCAGCGCTATCAGGCGATCGGCAGCGAGCTCCATTCGCCATTGACCAGGCGCTGCAGGCCCAGCGGGTTGGCGTTTTGCAGAGCCGGCGGCAGCAGCGCGTCCGGGTAGTTCTGGTAGCAGATCGGGCGCAGGTAGCGATCGATGGCCAGGGTGCCGACCGAGGTGCCACGCGAATCCGAGGTCGCCGGGAACGGGCCGCCGTGGACCATGGCGTCCGACACTTCGACACCGGTCGGGTAGCCGTTGACCAGGATGCGGCCGACTTTCTGCTCCAGCACCGGCACCAGCCAGTTGTAGGCTTGCAGGTCGTCCAGTTCGCCGATCAGGGTGGCGGTCAGTTGGCCACGCAGGGCCAGCAGGGCGTCCTTGAGTTGCGCGTCGTCAGCGACTTCGATCACCAGCGTGGTCGGGCCGAAGACTTCTTCCTGCAGCAGCGGGTCACCGCTGAGCAGCACGCTCACGTCTGCTTTGAACAGCTGCGCCTGGGCCTGCTTGCCCTCTTGTGGCTTGCCGGCCAGGTGGGTCACACCTGGGTGCGAGAGCAGGTGCTGTACGCCTTTTTCGTAGCTGCGCAGGCCGCCCGCGTTGAGCATGGTCTGCGGGTTCTGGTTGTCGAACTGGCCTTGCAGCTGCTCGAGGAACTGGCTGAATTCCGGCGAGCTGATACCGATGACCACACCCGGGTTGGTGCAGAACTGACCGGCACCCATGACCACCGAAGCGGCCAGTTCGCTGGCGATGGTTTCGCTGCGTACTTTCAGGGCCTGAGGCAGGATGACCACCGGGTTGATGCTCGACATCTCGGCGAACACCGGGATCGGGGTCGGGCGCTCGGCGGCCATTTTGCACAGTGCGGTACCGCCACCCAGCGAACCGGTGAAGCCTACGGCCTGAATGGCCGGGTGCTTGACCAGGGTCTCGCCGACGCCGCTGCCGAAGATCATGCTGAACACGCCTTTAGGCATGCCGGTCTTTTCGGCGGCGCGGATGATGGCGCTGGCGACCAGGTCGGCGGTGGCCATGTGGCCGCTGTGGGCCTTGACGATCACCGGGCAGCCAGCGGCCAGTGCCGAAGCGGTATCGCCCCCGGCGGTGGAGAAGGCCAGCGGGAAGTTGCTGGCGCCGAACACGGCGACCGGGCCCACGCCGATGCGTGCCTGACGCAGGTCGACACGTGGCAGCGGCTTGCGCTCAGGCAATGGCAGGTCGATACGGGCACCGAGGTAGTCCCCGCGACGCAGGATCTTGGCGAACAGACGCATCTGGCCACTGGTACGGCCGCGCTCGCCTTGGATACGACCGGCTGGCAGGGCAGTTTCCTGGCAGACGATGGCCACGAAGTCGTCGCCCAGGGCGTCGAGTTCGTCAGCGATGGCGTCCAGGAACTCGGCGCGACGGGTCGGGCTCAGTTGACGGAATTCCGGGAAGACGGCTTCAGCGGCCTTGGCGGCAGTGTCGACCTCGGCTTCGGTCGCCTGATAGAAGGTAAACGGCAGGGGCTCGCCGGTCGAAGCGTCGATGCTTTTGAGTTTTGGCTCGCCGCTGGCGCTGCGGGCGCCGGCGATGAAATTTTGACCGAGAACGTCAGGCATTGTTGTCTCCTTGTCCTGTTAGCGGGGGTGATCCGGAGCTTACCGGATCAAGGCCTCAAGTGGAGTGGATCGACAGCGTCGAGTTCCACAGCTTGGGAAATGCAGTGTTGACTGACATCATACAACTTGAAAAACCGCCTCACAAGGGTAAAGGGCGGCGCGGGGATTGTAGACCGCTGGCGGCCCGTTCGTTGAACCGCGGGGCGAGTGGTGTGTCGGTATTTGGACATTTACGGCGTTTCATATCTGAGAGCGTCAACGAACTGGCAAAGTGCCACGTCTTTTAGGTAAAGTCCGACCATTCAGACGCAGTCCCAGGTGGGGCCTGCGCTTCAGGGCTGCGAAGCCGAGACGATCCAGTCATGAATGCCATTACCTCCACCGCCGTGCCGCTGCTGATCTGCGACGACTCGAACATGGCGCGCAAACAATTGCTGCGCGCCTTGCCCGAGCAATGGGCCGTCTCGGTCACCCAGGCGACCAATGGCCTGCAAGGGCTGGAGGCGATCCGTCGAGGGCTGGGCCAGGTCGTGCTGCTGGACCTCACCATGCCGGAAATGGACGGCTATGAAGTGCTCGCCGCCATGCGCGCCGAAGGCCTGCGCGCACGGGTGATCGTGGTCTCGGGTGACGTTCAGGACGAAGCCGTGCGCCGCGTGCTGGCGCTGGGCGCCACCGCCTTTCTGAAAAAACCCGCCGATCCGGCCGAGCTGAAAAAGGTCCTCGACCGCTGTGGCCTGCTGAACCAGCCAGCCGACACCCTGAGCGTGCCGATCCCGGTGCCGGCACGCCCGGCCAGCGACGGGCGCATCAGCTTTCAGGACGCCTTCCGCGAAACCGTCAACGTCGCCATGGGCCGCGCGGCCGCGTTGCTGGCGCGCGTTCTGGGGGTGTTCGTGCAGTTGCCTTTGCCCAACGTCAACATCCTCGAAGTGGGCGAGTTGCACATGGCCCTCGCCGACGCCCAGAGCGGCGACAGCCTCACCGCCATCTGTCAGGGCTATATCGGCGCCGGTATCGCCGGCGAGGCGTTGTTGATGTTCCACGACAGCGATCTGGGCGACATGGCGCGGCTGATGCGGCGGCCCTGTCGCGACGACTGCAACATGGAGATGCTGCTCGACCTGTCATCGATCCTGATCGGCGCCTGCCTGAGCGGCATCGCCGAACAGATCGACGTGGTGTTCTCGCAAAGCCACCCGCAGATCCTCGGCCAGCACAAGGTGATCGACGACCTGATCAAGGTCAATCAGGCGCGCTGGAAGAAGACCCTCGCCGTTGAAATCAGCTACAGCCTCGAAGGCCACAACATTCACTTCGACCTGTTGCTGCTGTTCACCGAAGACTCCCTCGAGCGCCTTGAAGGCAAGCTCGACTACCTGATGAACTGAGCCCGATGAACACCTCGATCGAACTGACCGAACTGCACTGGTTGCTGGCCATCACCCAAAGTATCGATGTGGGGGTGGTGGTGTTCGACCGCGAGCATCAGGTCAAGGTGTGGAACACCTTCATGGAGAACCGCTCCGGGGTGCAGCCCAAGGATGCCGTGGATCGCTCGTTCTTCGAGTTGTTTCCCGAGGTCGACCGCGAGTGGTTCAGCAAGAAGGCCGACAACGTCGCCACCCTCGGCACACCGTCGTTCACCATCTGGGAGCAGCGCCCGTACCTGGTGCACTTCGACAACTACCAGCCGATCACCGGGCAGGAGGCGTTCATGTACCAGAACACCACCCTGTTGCCGTTGCGCTCACCCAACAACAAGGTCGAGCACCTGTGCCTGGTGATCTATGACGTCACCGATGTGGCCACCAACCGCCGCCAATTGCTGTCGGCCAACGATCAGCTGCAAAAGCTCTCCAGCACCGACCGCCTGACCAACCTGTACAACCGCGGGCACTGGGAGGAGAGCCTCAAGCTGGAGTTCGCCCGGCACCTGCGCTATGGCCATAACGCCTCGTTGATCATGTTCGACATCGACCACTTCAAGCGCGTCAACGATACCTACGGCCACCCGGGCGGCGACAAGGTCATCCAGTGCGTGGCCGATATCGTGCGCGATCACATCCGCGATTCCGACCTGTGCGGGCGTTACGGCGGGGAAGAATTCGCCATTCTGCTGCCCGATACCGACAAGGCCGGGGCGCTCATTTTGGCCGAGCGCTTGCGCCAGGCCATAGAAGACGTCAACGTCGTGCACGAAGGCCAGGTGATCCGCTTCACCGTCAGCCTCGGCGTGGCCGACCTCGCGCAATCGGCCAGCGATCACAAAGAGCTGATCGAATGGGCCGACCAGGCGTTGTATGCGTCGAAAAAAGCGGGGCGCAATCAGGTGACGGTACGTAGCTGATTGCCATCATTTAATAATCCCCAATGGATTTATTCCCTTGCCCCACGGTCGGATGGTTTGAGCCGGCGTGCCCGTCGCACGCCTTGGCTACCTTGCCCGAGCCGACTATTCCAGGTGATAGCCCTTGACCGTTGACCCCTTAGTTCTGAACCCTGTCCCTTCGCCTTTGCACAAGGTGGCCACCGGCATCGCCGGATTCGACGAAATCACCCTGGGCGGCTTGCCGGCCGGGCGACCGTCGCTGATCTGCGGCGCCGCTGGATGTGGCAAGACGCTGTTCGGGGTGACCTTCCTGGTGCGCGGCGCTGTCGATCATGACGAGCCGGGCGTGTTCATGAGCTTCGAAGAGCGGCCCCATGACCTGGTCGACAACGTCGCCTCGTTGGGTTACGACCTGCAAGGCCTGATCGATCAGAAAAAGATCACCATCGATCATGTGCATATCGATCGCAGCGAAATCGAAGAAACTGGCGAATACGACCTCGAAGGCCTGTTCGTGCGCCTTGGTTACGCCATCGACACCATCGGCGCCAAGCGCGTGGTGCTCGATACCATCGAAGCGCTGTTCGCCAGCTTCACCGACACGGCGATCCTGCGCGCCGAGCTGCGCCGGCTGTTCTACTGGCTCAAGGAGCGCGGCGTCACCGCCATCATTACCGGCGAGCGTGGCAACGGCCAACTGACCCGTTATGGCATCGAGGAATATGTCTCCGATTGCGTGATCCTGCTCGACAACCGGGTGGTCGAGCAGATCACCACCCGGCGGCTGCGGGTCATCAAATACCGCGGCTCGTCCCACGGCACCAACGAATACCCGTTCTTCATCGACGAACACGGCATCACGGTGTTGCCGATCACGGCGGCTGGGCTCAACCATGATGCGCCGCAGCAGATTGTCCCCAGCGGCGTCAGCGGCCTCGACCGGATGCTCGCCAAGGGCGGCTTCTACCGAGGCTCCAGCGTGCTGGTCTCGGGCCTGGCCGGCACCGGCAAGACCACCTTCGGCGCCAGTTTCGTCGACGCGTGCGCCAAACGCGGCGAGCGCTGCCTGCTGTTTTCCTTTGAAGAGTCGCAAAGCCAGTTGGTGCGCAACCTCGAATCGGTGGGCCTGAACCTCAAGCCCTACATCGACAGCGGCCTGCTGCGCGTCGAGTCGGCGCGCCCCAGCCTCTATGGTCTGGAAGTGCACCTGGCGCGCATGTACCGGGAGATTCTGGATTTCAAGCCACACGCCGTGGTGGTCGACCCAATTTCGGCGTTCCGCGGGCCGGAATCGGAAGTGCATGCCACCCTGCTGCGCCTGGTCGACCTGCTCAAGGAGCACAACATCACCGCCATCTTCACCAGCCTGTCCGACGCCAAGGCCCGCGCCCATGGCCTGGACCGCGAAGTGTCGTCGTTGATGGACGTGTGGTTGTCCCTCGGCACGGTCGAGGCCGACGGTGAGCACAACCGCTTGCTATACGTGCTCAAGGCCCGCGGCATGGGCCACTCCAACCAGGTGCGCGAATACCACATCGACCACGAGGGCATCTCGCTGGTGCGCCCTTACATCGGCCCCCACGGCGTGCTCACCGGTTCGGCGCGGCTCAATCAGGAAGCGCGCGAACATCGCGAGGCCGACGTGCGCAAGCAACTGGTCGAGCAGCGCCGCCGCGAGAAGGAAAAGAACCGCGCCTTGCTCGAACGCAAGATCGCCGAAATGCGTGAAGCGCTGGAATCCGAAGAGCTGGAAGAGAACGCCTTGCTGGATGACGAGTCGCGCCAGTTGATCTCTGATGACGACGTCCGTCAGCGCCTGGCGCTGGCACGTGGAGCAGTGGAATGAGCGACGCTACCGTGCTACCGATCGATCCCGATGGCGTCGGGGTCGATGGGCATTATTCACTGCGCCTCTACGTCGCCGGGCAAACCCCCAAGTCGGTCACGGCCCTGCGCAATCTCAAGCGCATCTGCGAGGAGTACCTGGCGGGCGCCTACACCATTGAAGTCATCGACCTGCTCGTGACCCCGCAGTTGGCGGCGGGCGATCAGATCCTCGCCTTGCCCACGCTGGTCCGGCACCTGCCCACCCCTTTGGTGAAAATCATCGGCGACCTCTCCAACACCGACAAGGTGCTGGTGGGGCTGGATATCCGCAAAGAGTCCAAAGCGTGAGCGACTTCGCGGATGCCCCCCTGACGGCGCCCAGTGGCGACGAGGCATTCTGCGTTTTGCGGCTTTATGTATCGGGCAACAGCCCGCGCTCGACCCGAGCGATCCACAATCTGCGGCTGGTGTGCGATCGCTATCTGCGTGATCGATACAGCCTTGAAGTCATCGACATCTACCATAATCCGTCCGCCGCCAAGGACGCCCAGATCATCGCCGTGCCGACGCTGATCAAGTTGCTGCCCGGACCGCGGCGGCTGCTGATCGGCGATCTGTCGGACGGCATCAAACTGCGCCAGGCACTGGATATCGTCGAGGAGGGCGAAGCATGATCGAGCGTGAGCCGGGGTTGAGCGATGCGCAGTACATCGAGCAGCTTGCGGAAAAACTGCGCGAGGCCGATGACACATTGGAGGCCATTCGCACCGGCGCCGTCGATGCCCTGTGCATCGATGACGGCGAAGGCGTCAACGTCTACACCCTCGAAAGCGCCGACCGCCCCTATCGCACGCTGGTCGAGCAGATGCAGGAAGGCGCCGTGTCGATGTCGCCCGAGGGCGTGGTGCTGTACGGCAACGAACGCCTGGGGCAGATCCTGCAGCGGCCGCTGGAGCATGTGGTCGGCCAGGCGTTTCGCGATAGCGTGGCGGCAATCGATCAGCCGCGTTTCGATGCTTTTTTGCAGGCCAGTTCCGCTGAGGCGATGCGCGCCGAATTCAATCTGCTCACGCCGACGGGTGTGGCAGTGCCGGTGTATCTGTCATTCCGCGGCCTGAACCAGGAATTCCCCGGTACTCCGATCGTCTGCGGTGTAGTCACCGATCTCACCGAGCAACGGGCCATGGAAGCGCGCCTCAGCCAGGCGCAGAAAATGGAAGCCGTGGGCCAGCTCACCGGCGGCCTGGCCCATGACTTCAACAACCTGCTGCAGGGCATCAAGGGTAGCCTGGACTTGATCCTGCGTCGCAGCGATTCGCCACGGGTCGGCCACTGGGCCGAAGCCGGGCTCAAGGCCGCCGACCGTGGCGCCAAGCTGACCGCGCAGTTGCTGGCGTTTTCCCGCTCGCAGAAGCTCGAGCTCAAGCCGCTGGTGATCAACGAAGTGATCGGCGACATGACCGACCTGCTGGTACGCACCCTGGGCGCCGGCATCCGTATTCGCCTCGACCTGGAGCCGGCGCAGCACTATGTGTTGAGCGATCCGACCCAGCTCGAACTGGCGATCCTCAACCTCGGCATCAACGCCCGTGACGCCATGCCGGCCGGCGGCGAGCTGTCGATTAGCACCCACTACGTGCCGGGCACGGCGCTGGTGCCGGACGCCATGCAGGTGTGCATCGCCGACACCGGCAGCGGCATGAGCGACGAGGTGCGCCTGAACGCCTTCAACCCGTTCTTCACCACTAAGGACATCGGCGCCGGCACCGGTCTGGGCCTGGCTCAGGTGCAGAGCATCGTCGAGCAATCCCATGGTCGGGTGCATATCCAATCGGTGCTGGGCGAGGGCACCCGCGTGTACCTGACGATGCCGTGCACGCACCTGCGCACCCTCAAGGTCGAGACGGCGGTGCCCTCCTCCGACGGCCATGCCGCGCCGGGCAAGCGCATCCTGTTGATCGACGACGATCACGAAGTGCGCCGGGTGATCATCGACATGCTCGAAGTGCTCGGCCATGAGGTGCACGAGTCCGACAACGGCTTCGACGGCCTGCAGCGGCTGGATCTGATCCTGCCCGATGTGCTGCTGCTGGACTTCGCCATGCCGCACCTCAACGGCGCCGAAGTCGCCACCGCCGTGCGTCAGAAACACCGGCACCTGCCGATCATCTTCGTCAGTGGCTTTTCCGACTCCGAACAGCTCGAAGCCGCTGTCGGGCCGGGCGTCGCGGTGTTGCGCAAGCCCTTCACCATCGAAGAGCTGGGCAGCATGATCGAGGCGGGCGGGCGCTAGTCCAGCCTGCCCGCTGGTCGTGCCATGCATTGCCCTGCGCGCCGGGGTGTTCTATAGAGGGGAAGTCAATCTATGGAGCGGAGCGCCAGCATGTCCAAGATCAACGCCAAACTCGCGAGCGCGCCGCAGGCCTCTGTGCCTCTATCCGACCCCGCCCTCAGCAAGATGGAATGGGAAGGCCGCCAGGTCGACTGGCTGTTGCAGTGGTTCGTGCGCGTAGCCAGTCAGGCCAATCTGGAAGTCGGCATCACCTTGTCGGTGCGTGGGCATCTGGTGTCCGGGCTGCTTATATCGCCCCAGACCTATTTCACCCTGCTGGCCGAACAGTTCGCCAAACCCTTCGCCGATGCCGGCAGCAGTGATGCCGAGAGCATCCGCGCGCTGGTGCGGGGTTTCGATGAATCACCGAGCAAGGAAGAGGACCCGGCGGCGCAGTACATTCATGTGCGCGATGCGCGGGTGTACGCGGGGCCTCAAGGGCCGGTGTCGGCGGTCGGGATGCTGTGGCGAGGCAAGGTGGCGGCGGTGGATGGGTTTTCGTTAGGGCACTTTCAAGGGGGGTGAGCGGTGGGCACTGGCTTCGAAATGCTTAGGGCTGCTTCATTTTTGTTAGGAAATGGTTTTTTTGCTTCAAAATTGTTAGCTGAGGCCGAAAGCGTATGATTTTTGGCCCGTGCGGATGGAGTGCGGGCGCGCGCGTCCGTTACCCGATGCGCGCGCCCGGTGCGTGTCCGTTTACTTCGCTGATTGATGCAGGGCTAACGTACGGATCAGCCCTAGCGTGCCTTGTACATCCCACAACACGTTGCTCACCTGGGCTTGCGACAAACGCTCGGCGTCGGCGGGCAGGCGCAAGTGCAGCATGAGCATGTCGAGCACGGCTTCGGCTCGGGTGCAGGCGGCGGTGATGGCATCAGTGGGGTGGCCGGTCCGGCCGGTGGGAATGGTGAACAGGGTTTCGGGGAGTTCGTGTGCGAAGGATTTATTGGTCATTGGAAGTTATCCATAGTGAGTGATGGTCCTGCCACCGGCCTTCTCACTGACTTGGGTGGCAGCTGTACACGGGGTGAGAATACCGGGCTCCATAGACCATCGACCCGGCCACGCCGAGGCGTGCCCGTGCACAGCCGCCATAACGAGGCTGAATGTGCTTTGCAGTCGATAGAGTTTCGGGTTCTCACGCCCGGCCGCTCATTTGGCAGCGGCGCGAGCGAGGTTAGTCCGAGGCCCCATCAGGCACAACAGCTGCGCACATCTTGAAACACATCGTGGCAGGATCGCCGTCTGCCCGCTAGCATTGACCTCCCATTCCCACCGGATGACCGCCCCTTGACCCTTCACATCCGCCCGGCGCAGCTCAGCGATGCGCCGCAGATTCTTGCTTTCATCACCGAACTGGCCGAATACGAGCGCGCCCGCCACGAAGTCATCGCCAGCGTCGAAGACATCCAGCGTTCGCTCTTCGGCGAAGGCGCCACCGCCCACGGTTTGATCTGCCTGCAGGACGACAAGCCCATCGGTTTCGCCGTGTACTTCTTCAGCTACTCCACCTGGCTGGGCCGCAATGGTGTGTATCTCGAAGATCTCTACGTCAGCCCCGAATCCCGTGGCAGCGGCGCTGGCAAGGCGTTGCTCAAGCAACTCGCCCGCGAAGCCGTCGCCAAGGATTGCGGCCGCGTGGAGTGGAGCGTGCTGGACTGGAACGAACCGGCTATTCAATTCTATAAATCCATCGGCGCCGTGGCGCAGGACGAGTGGGTGCGGTATCGGATGGAAGGGGAGGGGCTGCGGCGGTTTGCCGAGAGCTGAGTCGTTCGCTTCTACATGCTTTGCCTTCACTCAACAGTAAGTTACAGTAAGTGTAACTTACTGTTGAGTTGCTTCCATGGCTAGCCATGATCCTGCCCAGCCGATGCGGCGCCTGCTCCAGCATCTAGCAAAGCTGGCCAGCCCTGAGCGATACCTGTTCACGCCTGATGACCTGCGGGCACTAGTGCCTGACTTATCCGACGGCGCTTATCGCACCCTGCTGGCGCGCATCGCTGCAGAGGGGCCGCTGACTCGTCTGTGCAGAGGCCTTTATCTATTCGAGCCTGCCGCGCCAAACAACGGCCTGCTCCTGTTCCATGCTGCGGCCCGATTGCGAGCCAGGCAGTTCAACTACATCAGCCTCGAAACGGCGCTCAGCGATTACGGCATCATCTCGCAGATCCCCATCAGTTGGATTACGTTGATGTCTTCGGGTCGCAGCAGCCGCATCCCTTGTGGACGATGGGGCACGATCGAGTTCGTCCACACTCGGCAGAAGCCCGCAGATTTGCAAAACCACGTGAGCTATGACGCACGGTGTCGACTCTGGCGCGCCACCGTGCCGCAGGCTCTTCGAGACATGCGTGCGGCAAAGCGCGATCTGGATCTGATCGATTGGAGTATCGCGGATGAGTTTGTTTGATCAATTGGTAGATGATGCGCTGAACAATCAGCAGGCGCTGGCGCCGTTGCGTGTCGTGGTCGAGAAAGAGCTGCTCCATCACGACATCATGCTGGCGTTGAGTTCCGCAGGAATGCTGGCTCAGCTGACATTTATCGGAGGCACCTGCCTTAGGGCTTGCTACGGTTCCAACCGGTTGAGCGAGGATCTGGATTTTACCGGCGGAGCCAATTTCAACCGGGAAAGTCTGATGGATCTTGCGCAAGTGCTGGTGGAACAGCTTAAGGGCAAATACGGACTTGAGGTGGAGGTAAGCGCTCCCGTCCGGGATATCGGCAACGTCGATACCTGGAAACTCAAAGTGCAGACGCGGCCCGGCCGGCGAGATCTGCCCGCCCAACGTATCAACATTGATGTGTGTTCGATTCCCAGCTACATGCCTCAGCCTATGTTGCTGCTCAACCTGTACGGCGTCGATATGGGGACCAGCGGCCTGATACTGCAGGCTCAGGCGCGGGAGGAGATTTACGTCGACAAGATCGTGGCCTTTGCATTGCGTCCTAATCGAATCAAGAATCGCGACCTATGGGATCTGCTGTGGCTACGACAGCAGGGTGTGAAGCCGACGATGGCACTGCTGACAAAAAAGCTGGCGGATCATCGCTGCGAGCCTCAGGATTTTCTTGCGCTGTTCAAGTCACGAACGGTTTTGCTCGAAGCCGATGCTTCGGTTGCGGTGGGCTTTCGCAAGGAGATGAGCCGATTTCTGCCAATCGACATTGTCGCGCAAACTGTCAATGAACCTGCTTTCTGGACCGTGTTGGTGGGGCACATCAAGGGCTTGGCCGTCTTGTGTGAAAGGACGCTGGATGGTGATACTGACGAGCAGGCCTTCAAGATGTAAAAAAATGTCAAATAGGTCCTGACTCAACAGAAAGTTACACAAAATGTGATTTTCTGTTGAGTGTTCTTCCATAGATCATCCTTACGGTCGAGCGACGATTTCTCTCGCAAACACCTGTTTCTGGGCTCTCAGGCACCGTATTGGGTCCCCTGCATCACCCCACCCCGTGACCCGCCGGTTTCCTAAGCGTCTATACCCGTGTTCAAATTGTAATGTTCAAGCCACCCGTGGCTCTCGGCATACTGAAAGAGGAAGGGCTCCCATGATCATCAAACCGCGCGTTCGCGGCTTCGTCTGCGTGACGACACACCCCGTCGGCTGTGAAGTCAACGTCAAACACCAGATCGACTACGTCAAGCGCGAAGGCGCCATCGCCGATGGCCCGAAGAACGTTCTGGTGATCGGTGCCTCCACCGGCTACGGCCTGGCAGCGCGCATCACTGCGGCCTTCGGCTGCGGCGCGAGCACCCTGGGCGTGTTCTTCGAGCGTGAAAGCGCCGAGGGCAAGACCGGCACCGCGGGTTTCCACAACAGCGCCGCGTTCCACAAATTCGCCGAGGCCGAAGGCCTGTACGCCAAGAGCATCAATGGCGACGCCTTCTCGGACGAGATCAAGCGCAAGACCATCGACGTGATCAAGCAGGACCTGGGCAAGATCGACCTGGTGGTCTACAGCCTGGCTGCGCCGCGCCGCACCCACCCCAAGACCGGCGAAGTGTTCAGCTCGACCCTCAAGCCGATCGGCAAGGCCTTCACCCAGCGTGGCCTGGACACCGACAAGGTGGTGGTCAAGGACTTCACCCTCGAAGCCGCGACCGAAGAAGAGATCGCCGGCACCGTGGCCGTGATGGGCGGTGAAGACTGGCAGATGTGGATCGATGCCTTGGACGAAGCCGGCGTGCTGGCCGACGGCGCCAAGACCACCGCCTTCACCTATCTGGGCGAGAAGATCACCCACGACATCTACTGGAACGGTTCCATTGGCGCGGCCAAGAAGGACCTGGACAGCAAGGTCATCAGCATCCGCGAAAAACTCGCTGCCCATGGCGGCGACGCGCGCGTCTCGGTGCTCAAGGCTGTGGTCACTCAGGCCAGCTCCGCCATCCCGGTGATGCCGCTGTACCTCTCGCTGCTGTTCAAGGTGATGAAGGAAAAGGGCACCCACGAAGGTTGTATCGAGCAGGTCTACGGCCTGTACAAGGACAGCTTGTACAATCCCAAGCCGATCCTCGATGAAGAAGGCCGCCTGCGCGCCGACTACAAAGAGCTGCAACCCGACGTACAGGCTGAAGTCTCGGCGCTGTGGGAAAAAGTCGACAACGACAACATCGACGAACTGACCGACTTCGCCGGTTACAAGACCGAGTTCCTGCGCCTGTTCGGCTTTGAAGTCGAAGGCGTCGACTACGACGCCGATGTCGAGCCCCACGTGGTCATCAAGAACCTGGTGTAACCGCTGGACTCACCCCGCGCGCAATGTGCGGGGTGAATGTAGGTGGTAGATATACAAGGCCGCTGCCTGTCTGGCAGCGGTCACCCTCTGCACACCGGCCTCAGGGAGGTCGAACGACAGAGGGAACACATCATGACTTACTCATTGGTATGGCTGCCGGACGTGCTTGAAGGCGCTGGGCTCAAGGTCGTGCGCGTCGACGGCTGGGCCACTCGCGGGCGGGCCGAGATGGGCAGGGTGGAAGGGGTTATGTGCCATCACACCGCCAACCGCCGATCCGGCAATATGCCGACACTGGATACCTTGGTCCTCGGCCACAAGGACCTGCCAGGTCCGCTTTCACAGTTGGGCCTGGGCCGCGACGGGACTTATTACGTAGTGGCCGCGGGGCGTTGCAATCATGCCGGCGTCGGAGCTTTTCGTGGCAATGCCGCGGGCAACAGCCGGTTCATCGGCATCGAAGCCGAGCATTCCGGGCAAGCTGAAGACCCCTGGCCGCAGGCGCAGTACGACGCCTATGTCGCCGGCGTGGCGGCGATCCTCAAGCACCTCAAGGCCGAGGTGCATTGCTGCATCGGCCATAAAGAGTTCGCCCTGCCGCCGGGGCGCAAGATCGATCCGAGCTTCGATATGGACAAGTTCCGCGCCGAGGTGGCGCGGCAGCTCGCGCCGCAAGTGTCTGCGTGAGTTCACGCTCTTGCCCCACCACCACGGCCCGGCGCATGATAGCCGCCTGAATTTTTCGTCACGCGGCTTTCCAATGACCCACCGTCCTGCTCCCGTTCCTGCCAATGAGGAAGAGCGCGCCCTGTCGCTCGAACACCTGCGTGTGCTGGACAGTGCCGCGGAGCAGGGCTTCGATGACGTGGTTCTGTTGGCCACGACGCTGTGCAATGTGCCCATCGCGCTGGTGTCGCTGGTGGACCGTGAGCGTCAGTGGTTCAAGGCCTGCATCGGCCTGGATGTACAGGAAACCCATCGCGACCTGGCGTTCTGCGCCCATGCGATCCTGGAGCCGACCGAGGTACTGATCGTCGAAGACGCGAGGCTCGACCCCCGTTTCGAAGAGAGCCCGCTGGTGCTGGGGCCACCCTATATTCGCTTCTATGCCGGGGCGCCGATCCGCACCCATGCCGGCCATGCCTTGGGTACGGTGTGCGTGATCGACACCCGGCCGCGCACCCTCAGCGCCGCTCAGGCCGTCGCCTTGCAGGCCTTGGCGCGGCAGACGGCGGCGCTGATGCAGCTGCGCCTGCTCGATCAGCAGCGCGAGCAGCACATGGCCGAACTGGCGCTGCAATTGGAGGCGGCCCAGGAGCACAGCCTGGCCGCCGAGCAATCCCTGAGCCACTCGCGCCGGGTGTCGTCGCTGGGCATGCTCACCGCGAGCATCGCCCATGACTTCAACAATCTGTTGCAGTCTTTCAGTGCCAGCCTGCAGATGATCCGCTTGCGCGCGCGGCGGCCGATCGATGTCGAGCGCTTCAGCGACACCGGGCTGCAAGCGGTGGAGCAGGGCCGACAACTGGTCAATCACTTGCTCAGCAGCGTGCGTCGCGACGGTCCGGAGCTGATCTGCATCGATGTCAGCGAGCGTATCGCCGCCGCGCAGGAGTTGATGCAGCGCTCGCTGAGCCGCGACATACAGCTGACTTTCGACCTCGCCGCCCACGGCTGGGGCGTGATGTGTGTCGAGGTGCAACTGCATGCCGTGGTCATGAACCTGCTGGCCAATGCGCGGGATGCCTTGGCGGGGCCGGGGCAGGTCACGGTGGCGACGCGCCTGCAGGCGGTGGACGACGACCTGCAACTACCGCAAGGGGACTACCTGGTGCTTAGCGTCAGTGATAACGGCCCGGGCATGGACAAGGCGCTGGCGGCGCAGGTCTTCGAACCGTTCTTCACCACCAAGCAGTCGGGCCAGGGCACAGGCCTGGGGCTGGCTCAGGTGCGCGAGTTCGCCCAGAGCGCGGGCGGTTGTGTACGCCTCGAGACCGCACCGGGCGCCGGCACCCGGGTGCAGTTGTATCTGCGCGTGCTCGGCCATATCGATGGCATGGCGCCGTAATTTACGGATCGTTCATGCCCCGCGCCGGGCACCTCACCTGGAGACGGCGTGGCCTTCCCTGATGAATTCTCCAACACGCGGTATACCCCGCATCCTGAAGACTCATGGCGAGTGACGGAGGCGGTGGGTCAGCGCGTGGACCTATGCCCGTGCGTGGGCTGCTGGTTGTGCTGTGCTGCTGCCCGGGTGGCGGGCGCAGCCGCCTTGCCCTGCACGCGCTTCATGGCCCACACGTGGTCGAGGGTCGCGGCCAGCCACATCGAGTAGGTCAGCAATTCGACGCCTTCTTCGACCATGGTCTTGGCCAGGCGTGCGTAGCCATCCTTGAGAATAAGGTGCCAAAGGTCACCCATCCCGAACACCCGGGAAAACACCAGGATACCCAAGCCCGTGGCAATGGATCCGAAGGCCGGCGTGCGGGTGAAGTCAGCCAGAGCCTGCACCGTATCGGCACGGTTCTCCCTGCTCCAGCCGATGGCCAGGCACACTGCAGCGATGGCGCAAAACGGCCAGCACCAGGCACTGTGGCTGATGGGGTCGAACAGCCCGTCGAGTTCGCGCATCAACAGGCAGGCAAAAAAGCCTCCCGCCAGTACGCTGAAGCCTTTCTGATGGGGTAGCCGAGCGTTGTGCCAGAACAGCACGGCGCAGATGAACAGCATGATTTCCTGAGTGACTTCGGTGAATGAGGTCTCGAGTATCTGTGTGTTGAAGACAGCGACATCGAGCCAGATCATGCCGAGCCCGAACAGGCTCAGGGCGATTTTGAGACAGACACCAAAGGTGGCTTGGCGCAGGGTTTGCAATTCGGATTTCACGGGGGCGGGCTCCGGGGCGCGAGGAATGGAAGGCGGGGGTGCAGGCGGGTAGGACTATTATTTGACAGGTTTTTCACAAATTTGTCACAAGCTGCAAGATGAAACATTCGCTGCGCTTCGTCCGAATCTCCTGCGCGCCCCTGAACCAACAGGCGCAACGCTTGCCAGAACCGAGAATCGATTCGTCTCCCGCCTCGCAAGGACCCGCTCATGACCACCACGCTTTACAACGTTCTGGATTTCGGCGCCAAGGGCGACGGTGTCACCGATGACACCCACGCCATCCAGCTGGCCATCAACGCAGCGTTCAAGGCCGGTGGCGGGGAGGTTTACGTACCGCCAGGCACTTTCATCGTCAGCGCTGCCAATGCGGACGGGTTGACCCTCAAAGCCAACGTCACCCTGGCCGGCGCTGGTCAAGGCGCCACCACCCTCAAGCTCGCGGACGGCAGCAGCGCCGACATCGACGGCCTGGTGCACGCCTCCAGCGCCCAGAACGCCGGCATCCAAGGCCTCACCCTCGATGGCAACCAGGCCCACACTCAAGGCACGGTGAACGGCTTTGTCACCGGTGGCGCGGCGGGCTCCAGCGCCCATGCGAGTGGGGTGACCGTCGATCAGGTGACCTTCACCGGTTTCAGCGGCGACGGCCTGCTGGCGAAGGCGCAAACCACCGGTCTGACCGTGCAGGACAGCCTCGCCAGCAACAACCTCGGCGACGGCTTCGCGCTGCGTTTCGACGACAAGGGCACCTCGACCTTCATAGACAACATCGCCAGCGGCAACGGCGGCGACGGCTTCGATCTGCACTACTGGGACGGCCACAGCACCTTCTACAACAACGTTTCCCACGACAACACCGGCAACGGCATGGTGTTCGAGCAAGTGCCGAGCAGCAGAGACACAACCTCCCTTGGCGGCTGGATCTACGAGGGCGCCACTTACAACAACGGTGGCGCGGGCGTCGTCGAGCGCGGATTCACAGGCCGCATCGACAGCTTGAGCGTGCATGACAATGCCGGCGCGGGCGTGCGCCTGGAGGGCACCGACCAGGCCACCGTGACCAATTCGTCGATCTACGACAACGGCCTGAGCAGCGGCGCCGCGCAGATCGTCGTCACCGG
Source organism: Pseudomonas sp. GW821-FHT01A09 (assembly GCF_058986725.1). Lineage (NCBI taxonomy): Bacteria > Pseudomonadati > Pseudomonadota > Gammaproteobacteria > Pseudomonadales > Pseudomonadaceae > Pseudomonas > Pseudomonas sp. GW821-FHT01A09. The sequence continues at coordinate 116,529 of NZ_JBYSWB010000013.1, read as the reverse complement.
CAACACCCTTGCCGACGGCCAGGTGGTCGCGGCGGACAACAGCCTGACGATCAGCTACAACAACCTGGCCAACGAAGGCGCCGGCACCAGCACCACCGCAGTGCTCGATACCGACACCAGCACCCCGCAGTACCACCATATCCTCGGCAACATCGTGCGCGGGCTGCCTGATGGCATCGACATCGCCGGCAATGTCAACGATGCGGTCCTGGCGCCCAACCGCTCCTATGGCACCGCGGCGGCCGACACCTTGCTCGGCAGCCCTGCCAGCAACGCCCTGTACGGTTATGCCGGCGACGACGTGCTCATCGGCGGCCACCGCAACGACCGCCTTGAAGGCGGCCTGGGCGCCGACACCCTCACCGGTGGCGCCGGCAGCGATACCTTCGTCTACAGCCAACTGGCTGACAGCACCCGCGCTCATCAAGACCTGATCACCGATTTTTCCCAGACGCGGGACAAGCTCGACCTCACCGCCCTGGGCATCGATCGCCTCGGCAACGGCTACAACGACACCATCGCGCTCACCTACGTCGCCGCCGAGCACCGCACCTACCTGACTCACCTGGCCGACAACGGCAGCGAAGACTTTCGCCTGGCCCTGCAAGGCGACTACCGCACCCGGCTCACGGACAGCCAGTTCACCGTGCTGCACCAAGGCACGGCGGGCGACGACACCCTGTCGTGGCTCGGTACGGCGGACGCCAGCTTCATCCAGGGCGGCGCCGGCAACGACGTGCTCAAAGGCGGCCACGGCGATGGCCATCTGGACGGCGGCGCGGGCGCGGACATCCTCACCGGCAGCGGTGGCGCCGATGTGTTCAGCTACCACCAGATCACCGACAGCTTCGTCAACGACCGCACCGGCGTGACGTCCACCGACCTGATCACCGACTACAGCATCGACCTCGGTGACGTCATCGATGTCAGCGCATTGGGTTTCATCGGCCTGGGCGACGGCCACAACGGCACCTTGGCGCTGGATATCACCGACCATGTCTGGCGCGTGCAATCGCTGGACGCCGATGCCGACGGCAATCGCTTCTCGTTGAGCTGGACCCTGGCCAACAGCCTTGGGCTGGCCACCGGCGATGCGGCCAAGGCATTCATTTTCGCGCCCAGCCACGAGATCCTGAATGCCTATCTGCCCTCGTGGACGGCCACCGAAGGCAAGGACAATCTGTCTGTCCGTGAGGGCTTCACGGTTGACGGCCTGGGCGGCGATGACACTCTGACCGCGGGCATTGGCGACACCGTGTTGATCGGCGGCCTGGGCCGTGATGTGCTGACCGGCGGCACTGGCGCAGATACTTTCCGCTACACCCAGTTCGACGACAGTTATCACGGCGCCAATGACCTGATCACCGACTTCAATCCGGCCAAGGACCTGATCGACGTGTCCGCCCTCGGCTATACCGGGTTGGGTAACGGCCACGACGGCACCTTGCTGGTGGCCTATAGCGCGGAGGCGGGGCGCACCTATGTGAAGGATCTGGATGTGAACGCCACCGGGCACCGCTTCGAGATCGGCATGGCCGGGGATGTGGCCGCGGCGACGGGGGCGGGGAGCTTTGTGTTCGCCCATGGGGACGCGGCCGAGGTGACGTTGCTGGGTGTCGCCCATGACACTCTCAGCGCGTGAAGAGAGTCCATGGCGAGGTAGTAGACCGATCGGCTAGTAAGGATTACCATGGCCGCCATGAACACTCCAAAGACACGCGAAACCACCGACGTCCGCCAGGGAATCCTTGATGTAGGCCAGCGAATCATGGCCGCCAAGGGCTATTCCGCCGTGGGCTTGAATGAAATCCTGGCCACCGCCGGTGTGCCCAAAGGGTCCTTCTACCATTACTTCGGGTCGAAGGACGCCTTTGGCGAGGCGTTGCTGGAAAGCTATTTCAGCACCTATCTGGACGAGCTCGATCAGATCCTCGCCTTGCCGGGTCTGACCATGGCGCAGCGGTTGCTCAAGTACTGGGAGACCTGGCAACACACCCAGTCGTTCGAGGACTGCCAGGGCAAATGCCTGGCGGTGAAGCTCGGCGTGGAAGTCGCCGACTTGTCGGAGGCGATGCGGGCGGTGCTCAAGCGCGGTACTTCGGGCATCATCGATCGCCTTGCCCAAGCGATCGAAACCGGTATCTCGGAAGGCTCGCTGCAGGCCAACGGTGATCCCCATGCCGTTGCGCAAAGCCTCTATCAGTTGTGGGTCGGCGCCAGTGTGATGGTCAAGATCACCAAGAGCGTTCAGCCGTTTGCCACAGCCGTGTCCATGACCCGCCAACTTCTGGCCCTGCCTTGATCTGAGGGGCGCAGCCCCCTTGTTGCAAACCGCCAAAACAACCCACTGCGAAAAAATATCGAAAAAGCACTAGACGACTGGTCTAATGGAAGTTAAGGTAGCTACATCTTCACCGCAACGCGCTGCTCCAGGATGATCGTTGGGCCAATCGATAGGGCTGAACAAAAGCGCGCCGCAGTGATCAAAATTTGCCTAAGCTCTAGACGACCAGTCTAATTTTTAATCCCGACATTCTACTGAAAAGGAAAATCGACATGAAAGTTCTTATGGTTCTGACCTCCCACGACACCCTCGGCAACACTGGCCGCAAAACCGGCTTCTGGCTCGAAGAACTGGCCGCGCCGTACTACGCCTTCCAGGATGTCAAGGCTGAAATCGTCCTGGCCTCGCCGGCCGGTGGCCAGCCGCCACTGGACCCGAAAAGCAACGAGCCGTCCTTCCAGACCGACCTGACCCGCCGTTTCGAAGCCGACGCCGCCGCCACCGCACAGTTGGCCAGCACCGTGCGCCTAGACAGCGTTTCGCCCGCCGATTTCGATGCCGTGTTCTACCCAGGCGGCCACGGCCCACTGTGGGATCTGGCTGAAAGCCCGGTGTCCATCAAGCTGATCGAATCCTTCCTGGCTGCCGACAAGCCTGTCGCCCTGGTCTGCCATGCGCCCGGCGTACTGCGCCACGTCAAAAAGCCTGACGGCACCCCGTTGGTACAGGGCAAGAAGGTCGCCGGCTTCACTAACAGTGAAGAGGAAGCAGTCGGCCTGACCAACGTCGTGCCCTTCCTGGTCGAAGACATGCTCAAAGCCAACGGCGGCCTGTACTCCAAAGGCGCTGACTGGTCCTCCTATGTAGTGCGCGACGGCCTGCTGATCACCGGCCAGAACCCGGGTTCGTCCAGCGAAGCCGCAACCGTCCTGATCGAGCAACTGACCCAAGGCTGATCAAGCCGCACTGGCCTCTTCGCGGGCAAGCCCGGCTCCCACATTGTCAGAGCCTGACGCTGTGGGAGCCGGGCTTGCCCGCGAAGAGGCCGGCACTGCTTGCCCAGTACAGAAGCTCACAACTGGATCGCCTTGACACCCATGAGGCGTTCAACGGCACCCACTATTTCAATCTCGGCCGTTCACAAGCCGAGTGATTCACGCCACACAGGAATCGACTCATGGAACACCGCGCACTTTTCGAACCCACCTCGCTGGGTCCGCTCACTCTGAAAAACCGCATCGTCATGCCGCCGCTCACCCGCCAGCGCAGCGCTCAGCCCGGCGATGTGCCCACGGCGCTGATGGCTACCTATTACCAGCAACGCGCCAGCGCCGCGTTCATCGTCAGCGAGGGCACGCAGATCGAGCCCCGTGGCAAGGGCTACGCCTGGACGCCAGGCATCTACAGCCAGGCGCAGATCGATGGCTGGCGCACCGTCACCGACGCCGTGCATGCTGAAGGCGGGGTGATCTTCGCGCAGTTGTGGCACGTCGGCCGCGTCTCCCACACCGCCCTGCAACCCGACCATGGCGCGCCGATCGCACCGTCCGCCCTGCAGGCGACGAACGTCAAATCCTTCATCGAAACCGGCCCAGGCACTGGCACCCTGGTCGAGCCCTCGATGCCGCGGGAACTGAGCGTCACCGAGATCCACGCGCTGGTCGAGCTCTACGCCCAGGCCGCGCGCAACGCCTTGAGCGCCGGCTTCGACGGCGTCGAGATCCACTGCGCCAACGGCTACCTGGTCAACCAGTTCATCTCGGTCCACGCCAACCAGCGCACCGATGAATACGGCGGCTCGCTGCACAACCGCCTGCGTTTTCTGCGCGAAGTGGTGCAGGCCGTCAGCGCCGTGGTCGGCCCGGATCGCGTCGGTGTGCGCTTTGCGCCGCTGTTCACCAGCACCGATGAAGACCGCGTGTACATCGGCTTTGTCGAAGCGGACCCGCACCAGACCTACATCGAAGCCATCAAGGTGCTCGAGGAAATCGGCATCGCCTACCTGTCGATCGCCGAAGCCGACTGGGCCAACGCGCCAGATCTGCCGGAAGACTTCCGCCGCGAAGTAAGAAGCACCTTTACTGGCCGCATCATCTACGCCGGGCTGTACACCGCCGAGCGCGGCGCACGCTTGATCGAAGCTGGCCTGGCCGACCTCATCGCCTTCGGCCGGCCCTTTATCGCCAACCCCGATCTGCCGCGGCGCATTGCCAACGGCTGGCCGCTCAACCCGCTGAACCCGGCTGGCCTGTATGGCGGCACCGAGCAAGGTTTCACCGATTACCCACGCTACTCGCCCGCCAAATTGGCCGCTGGAACAGAGGTGCTGTCATGAGTAAAGGTATTGAAGGCAAAGTCGTCCTGATCACCGGTGGCAGCACCGGCATCGGCGCTGAAGTCGCGCGCCTGCTGGCCAGCCGCGGCGCCAAGGTTGCCGTGGCCGCTCGCCGTGCGGACAAACTGCAGGCCGTAGTCGCCGAGATCACTGATCAGGGCGGGGCCGCCAAGGCCTACACCCTGGATGTCACCGACAAGCACCAAGTCGAAGCTGTGGTCGCCGCCGTGGTGGCCGACTTCGGCAAGCTCGACGTGCTGATCAACAATGCCGGGTTGATGCCGATCCGCCCGATGTCGGAGGTCAACACCGAAGAGTGGGACGCCATGATCGACGTCAACCTCAAGGGCACGCTGTACGGCATCGCCGCCGCGCTGCCGCGCTTTCTGGCCCAGGCGAGCGGGCACATCATCAACCTGAGTTCGGTGGCCGGGGTCAAGGTGTTCGCGCCGGGCGGGACGGTGTATTCCGGCACCAAGTTCGCGGTCAGCGCCATCTCCGAAGGCCTGCGCCAGGAAGTGGGCGACAAGGTCCGCGTGACCTCCATCGCGCCGGGTGCGGTGGACAGCGACCTCAAGCACAGCACCTCCGGCACGGCCAAGGACACGGTGCTGGACTTCTACAAGCAGGCGATCCCGGCGGCCTCGGTGGCGCGGGCCATTGCCTTCGCCATCGAACAGCCGGATGACGTCGATGTGAATGAAATCGTGATCCGTCCGACGCATCAGGCGTTCTGATGCCCTCGCGGTTGATTGTCCATCTCAGGTGGACAGTCAAACGCGTTCCGGCCGATTTATCTCCCGAAGGCGACCCATTAATCTAGGCACCAGTTGAACGCCAACCCCCCATCACTCTGTAAGGAAACACCCCATGAACCTCATGCAAAAAGCCTTCGCCGCCAGCCTGATCGCCCTGAGCGTCGGCACCGCCTTCGCCGCCGATGACCTCACCCCCGAGCACCAGACCCAAGGCTTCCTCAACGCCCTGGCCGCTGGCGGTGGCAAGCCCATCGAACAGCTGAGCCCCAAAGATGCCCGCGCCGTACTGACTGGTGCCCAGGCGTCCGTGAAGGTGGACATGTCCGGGATCGAAGTGAACGATCGCACCATCAGCGTCAACGGCCAGGACATCAAGCTGAAAATCGTCCGCCCGGCTCATGTGAAGGGCGAGTTGCCGGTGTTCATGTTCTTCCACGGTGGCGGCTGGGTGCTGGGCGACTACCCGACCCACGCGCGTCTGATTCGCGACCTGGTGGTCGGCTCCGGCGCCGTCGCGGTGTATGTCGACTACACGCCATCGCCCGAGGCGCATTACCCGGCCGCGATCAACCAGGCTTACGCCGCGACCCGTTGGGTGGCCGAGCATGGCAAAACCCTTCAGGTCGACAGCAGCCGTTTGGCGGTGGCCGGTAACAGCGTCGGCGGCAACATGGCCGCGGTGGTCGCGCTGATGGCGAAAGAGCAGGGCACGCCGAAACTGCGCTTCCAGCTGCTGCTGTGGCCGGTGACCGATGCCAACTTCGATACGGGTTCGTACCAGCAATTTGCGCAAGGGCACTTCCTGACCAAGAACATGATGACCTGGTTCTGGGACAGCTACACCACCGACGCCGCGCAGCGCGCCGAGATCCACGCTTCGCCGCTGCGGGCCACGGTCGAGCAGTTGAAGGGCTTGCCACCAGCGCTGGTGCAAACGGCGGGGTTGGATGTGTTGCGTGACGAAGGCGAAGCGTATGCGCGCAAGCTGGATGCGGCTGGGGTCGATGTGACGGCCGTGCGTTACAACGGGATGGTGCACGACTACGGGTTGCTCAATCCGCTGAGCGGGATCCCGGAAGTGAAGGCGGCCATGCGCCAGGCGGCTGGGGAGTTGAAGGCGCATTTGAACTGATAGCGGTTTTTCTGGATGGCAGAAGCCCGGCATAGTGCCGGGTTTTTTGCGTTACGGCCTTCTATCGCCCAAAGCGGTTGTTGGTGCTGCCCTTGTTGCTGTCGACAAACCAGACCCACTGATCGTCAGCTTTGACGATGCTGCATTCCTGGCCATAGGCAGGGTAAACCACACATATCACATCGCCGGAGAGCGTCCAGCTGCCCACCACTTCCGGACTGCCGGTGATGTGGATTCTCGCTTCGCCATCCGGCGTCAGGATTTCCGAGGCTCATTGACAGCGAAACGATGCTCATGGGAAAAGTGTCCACGTTTTATGGAATGTGGACACCTGAGGGGGCGAGGTAATGAAAGGTCAAGATATCCTGCTTTTGTTCAAAATCGCCAGCCTGTATGCCCAAGGAGAGGCGCGACCGGGAAGCATGGCGCTGGAGTCGCCCCCGAGTTCGGCACAGGTATTGCCGAGCGAGCGCTACTCGTTGCGTGGATTGTCCGCCTCTATCGGGCTAAGCAAGAGCGAGGTGTCGAACTCCATGGCTCGATGCCGCGAATCTGGACTACTTGCCAACGATTACGAGACTGGCCTCCCGAGGGTCAATCAGCGAGAGCTGGTGAACATCACCGAACACGGCCTGAAATACTTTTTCCCTGTCAAACCGGGCGCAATGATGCGAGGAATACCGACCGGGTTTGGTGCCCCGGCTTTGTCCGACCGCTTGAAGAGTGCGGGAGGGCTAATCCTGGTTTGGCCAGATGCTCTTGGCACCGAGCGGGGTCAAGCAGTCGAGCCGCTCTACAAGACCGTGCCAGAAGCGGTAAAGCAGGACCCTGTGCTTTATGACTACCTGGCGTTGGTCGACGCTGTCCGACTGGGTGGGCCGCGAGAATGCGGGGTGGCGATCAGTATTCTCAAGGCAGAAATGGGTCTCAAATAATATGGCATCGAACGCAGAACATAATTACGCGCTTATCGAAACTGTGGCGGATGGCTTGGGAGATGAGTTGCTGGCCGAGGTTGCATTCGTCGGTGGATGTACCACTGCAATGTTGGTGACGGATCCCGCCGTACTGGACGACATTCGGTTTACCGATGACGTCGACCTTGTGATTGAGCTTGCGGGCATCCTTCAAACGGAGGGAACCCCATGCGAAATCTTCTCGTAGCGCTGGCACTCGCGGCCCTGGCGGGCTGTTCGTCCGATGCCATTACCATCCAGCAAAGCAAACCCGCATCCACGGATGAGGTCTATGCCTATCAGGCGAAGCCGAGCGGCCCGAGCGGGCGGGTGACAGTAATGCGTGAGGGCGGGGTCTACGGCGCAGCCTGCGATGTGGTGGTCTACGTCAACGACCAACGCGCGGCCAAGCTGGGCACCAGTGAGCGAGCCACGTTCTACCTGCCTGCGGGCAAAGCCACGCTCGGCGTCGGCTTGACCGACTCCGGGCTGTGCGGCGGCGCCCAGGTCAGGACGATTCCGGCGGATGTGCCACTCAACGGCGAGAAGCTTTTCCGCATCAGCTCGGACATCAACGGCTGGCTGATCACCCCGTATGTCGCACATTGACAGGGCGATCGCCACCTGATCAGTTGAGAGTCCGTTCCTCGCTATAAGCCGCTTGTTCCAGCGGCTGATGCTCGTGCTCGGCGTTGCGCACGGCACTGAGCCCCAGCGCTTCGTAGACCTCCGCGCCATCAATAGTCTCCGCCTCCAGCAACCGCGCGATCACCGTATCCATCGCCACCCGATGCTCGACCAGCAGCGCGTCACAGATCGCTTCCTGTTCGCGCAACAGCGCATTGACCTGCAGCAGGGTAGGCGTAGGGTCCACTTCGATGCCGGCATCACGCATCACGCTCAAGGTCGCCAGATCACTGTGCGGGCCCATGCCCAAGGCACTGACCATCGACAAGGCGATACGCGTGGCCTCCTGCAAGTCGGAAGACGCTCCCGACGACACTTCATGGAAATAAGCCTTCTCCGCCGCCCGCCCCGCCAACAACATGACGATACGATTCTGCAGTTCGGACTTGCGATGCAGCCGCTTGTCCTCCGTCGGAATCACCAGCGTCACCCCCAGCGCCTGACCGCGGGGCAGGATGGTCACCTTATCGACCTTGCCGATCTTCAACTGCGCCGCCGCCAGCGCATGACCAGCCTCGTGCACGGCGATGCAGCGGCGCTCCTGCTCGGTGAACGGCGTGACGCCCATGGGCTTCTCGCCGATGCGCTGGGTCTCGATGGCGTTCACCAGATGATGCTCTTCGATGCTGCTGGCCGCTTCCCGGGCCGCAAAGATCGCCGCCTGGTTGACCAGCGCCGCGATCGCCGCCGGCGTCAGGCCCATGCAGGTGCCGGCCAGGCGGTCGATGTCCATCTCGCCGACTTGCTTGAGCTTGCCCAGATACAGGCGCAGCAAGGCCTTGCGGTCCTCCAGCGTCGGCAACGGCACGGCGATGGTACGGTCGAAACGGCCCTCGCGGCGCAGCGCCGGGTCCAGCGATTCCGCCAGGTTGGTGGCGCCGATCACCAGCACGCCATGGGCCGCGCTGAAGCCGTCCATCTCGGTGAGGAACTGGTTGACGATGCGGTTCTGCTCGCTCTCGCCCATGCGCGGCTCGGTGGCACGGCGACCGATGCCGTCGATCTCGTCGATAAGGATGATGCACGGCGCCTTGCGCCGCGCCTGACGGAACAGGCTGCGCACTTTCATGATGCCGACGCCGTAGAACATGCTCGAGAAATCGCTACCGGTGGCAGCGATGAAGTTCACTCCGCACTCGGTGGCCAGCGCCTTGGCCAGATGGGTCTTGCCGGTGCCCGGCGAACCAGTCAGCAACACCCCACGCGGCGGCCGCGCGCCCAGAGAGGTGAAGCGCTCGGGATAGCGCTGGGCCATGGCGATGTCCAGCAACGCCTGCTTGGCCTCACCGCAGCCGACCACATCGTCGAAGGTGGTCGGCGTGTGCTTGTTGCGGCGCAGGTAGCCCATCACCCGGCTGGAAACCGTTGGCCAGGCAACACTGAGCAACAGACCGATGACCAGCAAACGCATGGTCATGTCGATGGCGGCGCCGGCACTGATGGCGTCGCTTTCCTTGAGCTCGGAATACTGGAAGGTCGGCGTGGTATCGCTGGCGACGAACAGGTACGCCTGACGCGCCACGAAGCCTGAGCCGTCGTACACGGCGTAATGGCTGCCGTCCTTGAGGCTGACGTACAACTGGTTGTTGCCGCTGATGGCCTCGGCCACCTTGTCGGCGCGCACGTCGTCGACGAAGCTCGAGAACCGCGCTGGTTGAGCGCGCCATGAGCTGTCGTCGTGCTGGAGCTGTTCGGCCATGCCGGGGTGATCGGATATCGGCGATTCGCCGCGGGCCAGCCACATGCCGCCGGCCAGTATCAGGGTGATGGCGACGCCCGCAGCGGACTGCCAATAACGATTACGCAGCCGGGTGCGGATGCGCTGGATAAATGAAGGTTGGGCCATCGGAACCTCTGCCTTGGGCGAATACCGGTAGAACGAGGGGGTTGATGCCCTCAGGGGAGGTATCGGCCGGCGTGGTGGAGAGTGGAGCGCCGGAAAATTGTTCCCCGCTGGGTGGTAGCGAGAATTGGGCCAAGGTGGGGGTGGGAAGGTGAAGGGCGACGAGTGGTGGATCTACGGTGTCATACAGGCTCGGGCCCTTCGCGTCGCTCGATGACCGCGCAAGTGGGGGGGGAAGTGCCATGTTCAACCGGCACTCGGCGGCGCCTTCATCATGAACGCCCGTTGGCCGCTTTGGATGCCATGGCCAATAGATCCGCGAGGTGAGCATCGATGTCGATTTCGGTGAACTCGCCACAGGAGGCAGCGATGATCTTTTCCGCGAACTCGGCGCTGTATTCCGGCGGCTGATAATCGGGGCTGTCGTTATCGAGCGTTTGGTAATGCCAATCGCCGTTCAGCTCTTGGCCGACTAGGCGATCCTGTTGCTGAAGGTCCAGCACGGCGGCGAAGTACTGCGCGTCACCGAGACAGGGATAGACCGAAACTGCGGCTTGTTTGAGAGCTGTTGCGCTCACTCGGTTGGTCGCGAGATCGAGTATCAACTGTTGTAACACGGTCATAGGTTCACCTCCATGATCGACAAAACGAAAGGGGCCGTCGGTATCGATCATGGATTGAGCACCGTGTGCAGCAACTCCACTTTGCGTACCAGTTGCTGCACATGCTCGCGCTCGGCCCGCAACGCTGAACGCAACTCGCGATTCTCGCGTTCATAGCGCCGTTGCTCGGCCAGATGCGCGTCGGCATGCTCCGCCTTGTTCTTGAGCAACCGGCCAATGCTCAGCAAATGCAGATACTGTGCGAGCAGCACCAGGACAATCAACGCGCTCAACGCCAGCGCGCAGATGCAGATCAGGTCCGCCATCAGAGTTGCCCTCGCAGCACGCGCTTGAACTGCGCTATCAGCATTTCGCTGGCCGTGGCCGGGCGCATCTCCAGACTATGTGCATCGCAACGCGGGCAGCTGCGCAGCAGCTCACTGGGCACGAGTGCATCGCTTGCCGGGATGATCGTGGAGGACCAACCGCAGGCCGTACAAGCCTGGGTAAACGGGGGGAACGGTCTAGGCATGGGACTCACTCATGACAAGTCGCGGGGCAAGGTCGCCATGGGCGCACGACCACCCTGCTGGCCGCGGGTTCTGGCGATGAGTCGATTATTGCCGGCCGCGCGTCAGCTTGCGTCGCAGTGGCTCAGCAGCCTCAAAGGTGCAGCGCCAGCGCTTGCTGCAGACGTTCGGCGATCTCCGCGCGCAGGCTCTGCGGTGCATCGACACGGATGGCCCCTGAGTGCGACAGCAACCACCACTTGAGCTCCCAGCTGTCATTGACGGTGGCCTGCAGCCGCGTCCAACCCTCCTCGCCAGGCGTCAGTTGCATGTCTTCGGAGAGTGGCGTCTCGCTCAGAATGGTCGCCACCGTGGCGTTGACCTGGGCGTGCAAGGTGATTTTGCCGGTGACTGCGAACTGCATGGCGCCGCTGGCGATGTATGCCTTGAGGTTGAAGTCGCTGGGGCCTTTGTTAGGCGTGCTCAGGCGCTTCGATTGCGAGAAACGGTGCAGCGCAAATTGGCGGACATCGGCGTAATCACCGACGGTGGCGATGAGGTAGGTCACTTGGCCGCGTTGCACCAGCCCCAGCGGGTTGAGCACGAACTCACGGTCTTTGCCAAGGTGCGCAGAGTGATAGTTGCAGCCGATCTGCACACCGTCGAGCAGGGCCTGTTGGACGATCTCCTGCTCCCGGGCATCAACCCGCGGCGGCATCAAGCTCATTTGCGGGCGTACGCTGGCGACCTTGTCGATCCAGCGCGCACTGGGGTTGTCATCGGCCAGAACGTCGAGTTTCTGCCGAGCCTGACTGAAGCGGATTTCCAGAGATTTCAGCATGGCTGCGGGAATCAGCGGGCGGATGCTTTCTTCCAGCAGATGCAAGCTCAGGGCGTCACTCAGATGCAGGCCCGGAAGCTCGACATTGGCGCCTGGCATCCAGCGCCAGCCATGGGGGATGCTCTTGGTGTTCGCGTCCAGCGGGAAGATCGCGCTCAGATCGTTGAGATCGCGTTCGACGGTGCGTTTGCTGCAGCTGTAGCCGGCGTCCAGGAGATCCTGGTGGAGTTGTGCCGAAGATTTTCCGGCACCACGCTCGGGGATCATGCCAAGAAGCTCCCACTGGCGGGAGATGGCGCTTTTGCTGGAGGCGGTGGGCACGGAGAGAGTCGTCCTTGAGCGGGGTTGAGCGGGTATGAGAGCCGGTTTGGGTGCGGATGTCCATGGAAAGTGGCTATTTGCTATATCCGCTAAAGTTTTGCTTGGGCTGACGGATAACGTGACTGCAAGCGTGGCGTCCGGCCATGCACTCAGGAGTCTCAAGGATCGGCATGAGACGCCCCGAGTGGTATCAGACCTCTTCTATCGCGACGCAAACTGTCGCACGGGGCCGGTAGCTTCATCTCTACGAATTTGGTTCAGGCTAAGGAATCAGCATGACGCAATCGGCAGCACAAACCGTTTCCTCGTTGTGGCCACGCATCGGATCGCTGGGCAGCCTTCCAACGCCGTCGGGTGCTTCGACTTTTACTGTAGAGAAGGTCACTACTGATCACGTTGAATTGAGCGTGGGCGCCAGTAACATGATGCTGATGAAAGCCGCACTCGAATCGGCGCTGAAGTACTTGCACCAGCACGCTCACAATGCGGTAAACCCCTGTGTTATCGCGTCGAATAACAAACCGCAAAAGGCCGGGCCCCTGTGCCTCGCTACCCGAGTAAATCTGTTGGGCACCTACGGGCCTCGCAATGTGACCTATGTGCTGCCCATTTTGCAGGCGCTGGGCTTGGTCGAAATAAATGCGAAGCGCCCGGCCTCGGTGTGGCTGACAGGTGCCCCGGTAGCAGTAACGGCTGTGCTGCCCGATACCCAGGCTGCCGATGACCTCGCTGGAACATTGCTGACACCCGATCAACTGGCCTTCGCCAATCACCTGAGCGTGCTCTGGACGGGTGAGTTTTCACATCGCTATGAAGTCAGCAAACATCACGCCTGGAAGTCGTGGAAAGCGCGCAGCCCGGGAAGCGAGTGGTGGTGCGAGACCTTGTCTCAAGCAGCGGAACATTACTCTTGGCCCGAAAAAGCCGCTCCCCTCGACTTCGCCAGCATCGGCGCAACACTGCGTGCGGCACTTGCGATAAATGACGACATTGGCGCACGAAACGCGTGCCTGGCCATCTTCGAGTGGGGCGGTGTCGCCCGCAAGGCAGACGATGCCTCATTGCTTTGGGTCAATGCCCGGTGCGAGGAGGGGACGCTGTGCCGTTCCATTGTGCACGCGGTAAAACTGCTTCAGCCCCAGAGCACTCAATCCCTGAGCGAGTTTGATGGCAAGAAGCTGTTGATGAACTCGGCGATGACCAAGATCTATGCCGCCGCAGATCCCGATAACGTCGTTATCTACGACGGCCGAGTGGGTGCGGCGTTGGGGCTGTTGGTGCGTCGCTGGCTGGTGGCGAATGGTCAGCGTGTCGTGCCTGCGGATTTGGCGTTCCGGTGGGGGCCGAATCACAAGACCAAAACCAATAAGGCGGAAACGCGAAATCCTTCGCAGGGCGGGTTCGTTTACGTTGATTTGTACTCGGTGTCCGAAAAGCCGGCGGTGCGTAATCAGGCTTGGGCGGAGCTGGTGCGGTTGAGTAATCGCATACTGCAACGAGCTCGCGCGGTTCTTGCTTGTAGTGGGCAGGATGTGCAGCTGGCGGCGTTGGAACGGGCGTTGTTTATGGTTGGGTATGATGTTTGTTGGGGGGTAGTTCGCGTGGGGACAGGACCTACGTCATCCATCACTGATCGTGTCCCCGAAGTGGTGTAACCGACCCAACCGAAGGCGGCCTGCGCGCGAAAGAGGATGATCATCGTGGTTCTTGGCTACTTTAAGTTTGCGACGCGTCGCCCCGCTGGCAATTAACTGATCCGCCAGACCGGGCCAAGATCTTGGGGTCGGAGGTGACGGGCGACGGGCTGGGCCTATGCGGCTTCGGCAACGAACAGCCTGTCTGCTGCCTGTGCCGCTGACTCGACTGTCTCGACGCGCAGATCGTGTTTGTCGCCGGCCTCTTCAAGCGCCTCGATGGAGCGTCTTAGCAAGTCAATCTGGCGTTCGCTGTAGGTCGGGTCATCAAGGGCGGGGCGAAAAACGACAAGCTCGAAGTGTGATCTAGGGAACAACTTGTCGTCTCGATCACGAACCACCAACAAGTCGAGCAAGCGCGCCTTGTTGCGCTCGAACATGGCCGACAAGGTGCTGCCAGGAATGAGCTTGCCGGTGTTGATGGCTGTGCGCTCGCTAAGATAAAACAGCTTGGATGGACGAGCCTTGTCGGATACATGAAACGAGGTATGAAAATAACCTGCAAGGCGCGGGTTTCTGTGTAAAACAGCGCTCTCGAACAGCTTGGGCCATGAGTCGCGCGTGGAACCCGTCGCATACTCGCAGTCGTCAATTGGATCCTCGTCTTCCACAACGTCAAAATCTAGTGCGGCAAGACTCGCCGTCATGGACACGGCCTGGCGGAGTAGCCCGAGCAGGTCACAGGAAGCCGTTACCCTTACTTTACCCAATTGCATTCCCGCGGCTGGAGGTGTCCAACCCTCGAAGCGCCCCGCCAACTGTAGATGCCTGCTCAGGCTCAAGCACGCGATCTGAATCAGTTTGGTCATGCCGACCGATTGAGGACCGAACATTGCCTCCAGCACATGAGGGCGAATGGCAGGCGAGACGCGACACTCGCCGTTCTCTCCCACCGCCGCTACTGCAATGGTAAGGCGTTCTTCTGAGGCCATCATGGGCTCGAGATAGATGGCGGCCCAACTGCCGGCGAACGAGGGCACCGCAGGTACGGATTGCATCAGGGAGTCTAGATTAAGCATTTAATTTCAAACTCCCCTGTTGTTCGGGCTTGATTCGTTCGTAGAGGTGATCGCCAAGGATTGCGATGCGATCCTTGAGGAAGGATAACAGCAGACGATGCGTTTCGAGAGGCAGCGCATCAGAGCCGCTGGATTCTATTAGCGCGATTGACTGCCTGCCTCTGACCTCTGCCCATTCCCGCGATCCAATGGCCGTACGCTGAGCCAGTACATCGTCGGTACAGATTTCGATCTGTAAATCCAAGAGCCTGTTCAAATGGTAGTCGTCGGACCGTTCGTGTGGGTTCATACCCAACGGGATGCAGAGGCCGTGATCGATCAGGAAGAAGCCGGAGCCATCATAAAGCAGGTTTCCGTCATGCCTGTCAGGATTTGCTATGAGCTCGTCGAAGCAGGCGGCTGGCAACAGCGATGGCCAACGCTCAAGTTCGCCCAGGATCGATGCGTCATCAGTGCAAACGAACTGTGAAAGGTTCGGGTGACTTGAATCTACGCTGCCGTAATGCCATACGTCTTCATGGTCCATTAGCAAGACGGGCTCGGGAATAGGCAGGCCGGCGGCGCGCCCTATTGCTGCGCAGATAATTTCAACTGCGATTTCGCGGGTTGAAACCCGTTCAGCCACCACTGCGATTTCGCCGCTGGCTGTCGCAGCGATTCCGCGCACGGGGCGGTTGGCGCCCTGGCCGACCGCCCCGTGCGCCGGGCAACAGGCGACCTACCAGTAACTTGGTTTTGCCAGCCGCCATCGTGTGCTCCCTTAGCTGATGTTCTTGTTATTGAGATGATGCTCGTTATTGACGGAGAAGCTGAGTCGTCCAAGTGGTCTTGAGGAAATCCGGCCCTAGGTCGCGGCGGTATGAATGCTGCAAGAAATTGGACGGGAAAGGCATATAAAAATCGCAACAAAACCTGTCAGCCAAGGCATGGCCAGTGGTGAGCGCCCTAACGCGACCGGTACTGCTGGCATGCCGCGCCCGGCGGTCGCACTCGGTGGCGAGCTAACGTCAAATCCTCGCGCAACGCGCTTTTGAAGCAACGAAAAACTGCACCCCGAGCGCCTCGCCTTGGTGAATTTGTTGCTGGGCGAGACTTTCCACACCTACACGAAGGGCACGTCGGCCAGATGGGAGCAGCGCCGGGGTAATCTGAACAAGTCAAATAACCTATTGATTTTTATGAGCTTGTATCTTTTAGTTTTTTGTTTGGAATACTCTTTGGAATACTCAGTCCACTTGCCATCCTCTGAGATCTGACGCATCGGGCAGTTCAAATCTCACATTATCCAAAGGCATCCGATCAAGGCGTCTATCCCTTATAGACGTCGCGTCTAAATTCCGCTGTCTGATGGCGATGAAAAATATGCAAGCTAAGAGTGGGCTCGTGATTCACGACCGCCTGGTAAAAGGGTTTTGTAAGGCGGCCGGCTCTGTGCCACTATCCCTGCCCCTGACTTGGATGTAGGCGATGTTCCTGATTCGAGTTTTCTTCCGAATACAGTAGGGATGCTAATGGCTGATTACAGTATTGACCCAGCGTACGACAAATGCCGCGCGTTCATTGATGGTTGGCGCCTGAAAGGCAGGAGCTGGGAAGATATCGCCAGGCTCGGCCGGATGGGGGAGTCACTTGAGAAAGTCAATGACTGGTTCCTATCGCAGGAGGAAATGGACGACTGGCCTTCGCTAGGCAATAGCCCAGAAGAGCGGTTTGAACGCTGGAAGGAGGTCGTTCGGCGCAAGGAGCAGGCGGAACAGCAATCTGTCGCCGCGACGAGACCCTTGATCTTTGTAGGAGCGGAAGAGGCCGAGCCGGGCATGGCCGTGCCGCAAGACGCGCGAAGTGCATGGCAGCTCTACAAAAAACACCTGATCGCGCAAGGCTGGAAGGAAGACTCGGTCGATAATATTCAGAGATCTGCGGTGCGCGTCCTCCAGCGCCTTCGGCAGGCCACAAAAGATCGCATGGCTGTAAAAGGGCTTGTGGTCGGGCATGTACAGTCCGGCAAGACAGCCAACATGGCTGGCTTGATTTCCATGGCAGCCGACTATCGATGGAACCTTTTCGTCGTGCTGACCGGGACGCTCGAGAACCTGCGGGTACAAACCAGTAAGCGTCTGGTCGGCGACCTGTTCCAGCATGATGGTAACGTCAGTTGGAAGTCGATCGAGCATCCGTCGAGAAACAGCCCTTACGGTGCCCGTGCGCAGGACATGCAGTTCGACGCTGGCCGAAGAGACCGCCACCTTGTTGTTTGCCTGAAGAACCCGGCCCGACTGAGGCATCTCATTGACTGGATCAAGGCACACCCGTTGGGGATGTCGCAGATGCGGCTCGTGGTTATTGATGACGAAGCGGATCAGGCGGGTATCAATTCGAATGACGTTTCGAAGGCTGAGCGTACCGTCATCAATGGGCTCATCCTGCAGTTGATCAGTTTGCCGCTGCAATGCGTGAATTACGTAGCGTTCACTGCCACACCCGCCGCCAACTTTCTCAATGAAGGACCTGGCGATACCCTGTACCCATCGGATTTCATAGCAGCGCTGCCGCAGGCGGACGAACATTTCGGGCCCGTGCAGATTTTCGGTTACGCCGAGAATGAGAAGGAGCCGCTTGGAATCGTTCGTGAAGTTTCCAAAGAGGATCTGGAGCAGGTTGGTAGCCTTCACCGGGGGGAAGACCTGACACTGCCTCACGCGCTGGAAGAAAGCCTGATCTGGTACCTGTGCTGCGTGGCAGTAATGCGATTGTCAGGCGCTGCAAAACCCGTGAGCATGTTGATCCATACCAGCGCAAGGCAGCTTCATCATGATTTCATGAGCAAAGCGGTGCAGGCAGCGCTCGAAAAGTGGTCGGAGTATGGTGACGATCAGTTGACCGCCACTTTCAGGCCTGTGTGGGATAGGGTCTCGTCAGGCCTGGATGTTGCGCAGTTTGCTGAGCGTTTCCCTGACTACGGACGGCTCTCCGAGCTTTTTGAACTGCCGACGTTTGACAGTTTTTTTGCAGAAGTCCGGACACTTCTGGATACGGTGACGGCTATCCAGTTGGATGCGGACTCTGAACGGATGTACCACCGCGGTATTCACGTGTGCGTCGATAACTGCGCCAATAACGGGGTGACCGATGAGAACGAGGTTCGGCGGCTCTTCTACCCAGACGCGGCGCAAGGCCTGAATTTCTGTACGGCGTTCATCGTTATCGGCGGCGGCACGCTTTCTCGGGGACTGACAATCGAAAATCTGGTCAGCACCTTTTTCCTGCGGGGGTCGGCGCAAGCAGATTCCCTCATGCAGATGGGGCGCTGGTTTGGGTACCGCAAAGGCTATGAACTGTTGCCTCGCATCTGGATGTCCGATGATACGAGAGGAAAGTACGAGTTCTTGACAGTCGCGGAGGAGGAGCTTCGTGACGATCTGCAGCGCTTCATGCACGGTGGCGCCAAGCCTGAGGAGTTCGGTCCTCGCGTCCGTGTGCATGCGAGGCTCTCTTGGATTCGCCCGACAGGTGCGAACAGGATGCAGCGTGCGATCAAGGCGACATTCGACTTTTCGGGAATCAATCGGCAAACAACCGTTTTCCATGACGGCGATGATGCTGCCGCGGTGCTCAATGCCAATTTGTCGTTAACGGAGAAATTTCTGAGTTCGGCAGGTACCCACCCCGAAAAATCCGAGTTGAAGGGCGCCAACAGCCTTGTCTGGCGTAACGTTGAAGTAAATCGGGTAGCCGATTATCTGGCGGGCCTGTCGTTCCATCCCGGAAATCAGTTCTTTTCGGACATGAAAGCCTTTCAGAAATGGCTCGATGAGCACGCTGAAAAGGCCGGCTACATGAATTGGAACGTCGTGGTGGCGGGCAGCACACCGAATCAAAAAAACAGCTGGGAGATTTCTGGCAAGACTGTTGGTCGGGTCAACCGTAGTCGCTTCGCCGATAAACGTTCGGATGGCGGCGTGTCCATTGGTGCGCTGAGAGATCCGAAGGATCTATTGGCGGATGCCCACGGCCTTGAAGAGCGTGATCTTTCGACGGCGAGTTTCCGTAATTCCGACGTGGCAAAGCTTCGTGGCAAAGGTGGTGTCGGAACAGTACCTCAACTGCTGATCTATCTCATTGATAAAGACAGCGGCGTACGTCCTACAAAGGTCGCCGCTGCGCCGCGCCGAGAGAGGCAACCCCTCAAAGCCAAGGCGCACATCATAGGTATCAGTCTTTATCTGCCTGGTTCGCAAGGCAAGCAGAAAAGCTACGTCACTCACGTGACGGTCAATATTCCCGAAATCTTCATGGCATCGGAAGATGATCTTGAAGAAACGGTAGGCGTGATCTGACCTATGAAGTATTACAGCCTCCAACTGCAGCCCATGCAGGAATCCGGCGCATTCCTGCTTCGCGCGCTGCAGAACGAAGAAACGCCTTTGCTGGACTTGCTGGTACGCGAATCCGTTCAGAACGCGCTCGACGCAGGGCGCAACGGTAATCAGGCGCTACCGGTTTCGGTAGACTTTCATATTCGCGAGCATTCGCTGGACGCCATCGCCTCCACGTTCAGTGAAGGGCTGAACCTGCAGATGCTCGGGAAACGCTATCCGCGTACTCCGAAACTGCTTGAAATTCGCGATTCAGGTACCGAGGGGTTAACGGGGCCGATGACCTTCGACAGCGTGGAGGCTAACGGTCAGCATGGCAATTTCCTGAAGCTGGTGTTCGAAATCGGCCGGACTCGCGCGGATGACAGTGCGGGCGGTTCGTGGGGGTTGGGCAAGACCTGTTACTTCCGCATGGGAGCTGGCTTGGTCATCTACTATAGCCGGATCAAGACGGCCGACGGGTATGAAGAGCGGTTGGTGGCTTCGCTGGTCGAAGATGAAAGTCGTGTCGACCGCCTGCAGCTCACGACGCAAACCGGCATTGCCTGGTGGGGGGCGAATGACAGCTTGCGAGCGATCACGACGCCGGAGCATATCCACGAAATCCTGAAGGCATTGGGTGTCCGGCCGTTCACCGGTAAAACAACTGGAACGGCAATCATCATTCCATTGCTCAAGGACAACCTGCTGCCCGTGTTCGACGAAGAAGGCGGGCCGGCGCCATGGTGGTACAGCAGTTACGAAGATTACGTGAATGTTGCGATCCAGCGCTGGTTCAGTGCGCGGCTGGATAACCCCTTCTTCGCCAGTGGTAGATATCTGAGTGCATCGGTGAACGGCAAGGAGATAGCCAGCGCGGACATGTTGCCGACATTCCGGGTGAGTCAGTGCCTGTATGACCGCGCGGTAGGAGAGGCTCCAGAGGAGGAAGATTATCTTACGGCCAGAGGTGTCAAGAGTAATGATGTGCTCTGCAGAGCTATTCAATTACGCGGTGAGTTCGTGGGTAGTGGTCAGGCGGGCTGGGTGCTTGCTGTGGCGATAACCCCACGCCAGTTGCAAATGGATGCGCCAGACAATGCGCCCAGCCCGGAAACCTGCATCTTCTCCAAGACAGACAGCAGCGCGCCCCATCGACCGATAGTGACGTTCATGCGCTCGCCTGGAATGAACATCTGTTGGGATGACAGTATCGATTCGCGAGGCTGGGCCGGTGGTTTCGCCGGTTTTGCGGACGGCCGATACGTTGTGGCGCTCTTTCTGCCAGATTCGGAACAGGAGCTCCTGCCATCCGAAGCCCGAGGGCTACGCTCGACCATACAGAATCTCGAAGTGTATCTGAGGAGTTGTGAGCGTGCGGATCATGCCGCTTGGATAGACGTAAACGGAGGGCGAGTCGTTGAGAAGATTCGTGCTCAGTGTGGCCGCGCGTTGAAGGATTTCGGCGTACCGCCCCAGCCCAGCGTGACCGTCAAACCTTTGATGCGGATGTCACGCAAACTTGCCGAACTCGTGCTGCCCAGTCGTGGGTTTGGCGGGGATGGGCGGTTTGGCAAGGCGGCGCCGCGTGCGGCCATCGGACAAGGGGCCAGAGGAGGTGCGGTGCTTTCGCCCGAACTGGAGATAATGGAAGTCAGGCATGCAGCATCCGCCATCATCATGAAATGGTGTTTGAGATGGGGGATGGTGCAGCCAAACATACCGAGGGAAATCACTGTTTCTGTAGATTCCGAAGCCGGGCCGATCACCTTTGATACATGGGTTGATAGCGGGCTCGGCGCGTTCCCCTTTCGACTGGAGTCACCCCGCATCAGTAGCGCGACCCCTTCTGTAAAAAGCATGGAAGTTGCCGATGGAACCGGTGTCAGGCTCACGGTTGGTACTGCGTCTGTTCAACCGGGGCTGATGCTGGAGGGGGAGCTTCACGTCAGAATGACTGAATCCGGTGGCAAGTTGTTGCGGCCGGTGATCGGTGTCCGGATTTCGGATGCAAATGGAGTAGCGGAATGAGTACTCGATTGCCGCTATACCGAATGCTGAATGCGCCACTCGGCGACGGAAGCGAGTCAGAAGTGACCTATATCTTCCGGTCAGATGACGGTATTGATCCGGGCGCGACGGCGGTGAGTGGCGATCAATATGCCTTGGGCAAGGACAGTGACTGGAACCCGGCCGAACATCCCTTGGTGGTTCAATGTTTGATCGAGCGGGCTCCCCTTCTGGAGGCCATCTTCGGTCCCCACGGTGTGGTGAGCACGGACGCTGAGGTTTTGCTGGCGCTGGAGTGGGCATCTGCAGACTCCTGCTGGCGAACGCTTGGACCTGTTCATGGCCTGCGGCACGAAGCAGAAGACGAGGACGTGGTGCTCGACATCGAACTGGAGCCCGGGACGGTCAGAGGTAGCGGTCTTCTATCGGTTCAAGCGTTTCTAGGCCTATACGCGGCAGAGTTCGTTCCCGGATTTGCGCATCAGCCAGGCGCACGACTGGGCCTCTTGGCACAGCCAATCGAAATCGTCATCGACGGTGACGGCTCCCTTTTCCCTGTGCTGGAGGAGTCTCTGGGCGAAGAGGGACCACTGTGGGAATTGAAAGCTTGCTGGAGCGATCCACAGGATGAACCATTCTCCAGCGACTACGTCGCGCTTGTACTTAACAACGCCCACCCGCATTTCGAACAATTGCGCGACCGCCGGGCTCTGAATATCGAGCAGTCGCCGTTGATGCGTCAGGTGTTCGCAGCCTGGCTTGCGCTGGTCATTGCTCAGGTCAAGGAAGACATGGGCGCACAGTTCGATACGTATTTGGGCGCGCCCGATGCCGATGAAGGTATCGCGAGTATTGCTGACGCAGTTCGTTCATTCATTCGATTGGGTGATCTGAAAACAGGCTCACTTCCGGAGTTGTTCATATCTACCCAATGCTGGCTTGATCACCGGGTCCGGGAATTGGAGAACGCAGCATGAGTTTCCCCACACTGAACCTCAAACTGTCGCAGCGCCACTTTGACGAGATGGTCAAAAGCGATGCGTTTCTCCCCGACATGTCCAGTCCGGAAATGGAAGAGGTACGCCGTCAATTACTCGCCATCGTGTCGCTGTATGACTCCACCGCGAGAAGCAATGCCTCAGGCCCTGGCGCCTATGACATGAAAGTTGGCCTTGCCCTGTACCGGGTATTGGCAGAGGCCGGCATGGACATTCGCACCGCCGCAGATGATGGCTGGTGGCGCTTTCTCTCCCTGCGGGTGCTGCCGGATCTGGTGAAAAGTCGTTGGGACAGCGCACCACCTGTGCGGTACTGGAAGGGCCGAAGCCGCATCTGGTTGCGGGCGACGTGGTGGACCGTCCACCTTACGTGGCAGGGCTCCGAGGAAAGTACCCGAAGAGTACTGGAGAGTGTGACCACGGATACGGTAGTGCAACTGGTCGAGCGGCCTGGTAAGGGCGGCTTCAGGATTGATCTGACACGGCTGATTTTCAGGATGCGTCGGTTGCGCAAACCTTCCCAGGATCAGTTCAGGGCAATCATGAAGCTCAATACGGCGCAGATCGTGCTGAAGGAACCCCTGTTTTGCGAGGGCGGTTTGTTCGGCTACGTGGACGCGCTGTTTGCCGATGTGGGATGCGCGCCCATCGATTTGGATAGTGACCATGACTGATCTTCTGAAAGAGATCCAGGAAGGCTTTGCCAACCTTGACGAGAGCGGCCGAATGTTGCCCATCAAGGCGATGCCAGCAGCGTGCCCGGCGTGGGTCTTTCGAGAAGGTGACAGGTTTGGTGTTGCTGTTGAATGCTCCGAACCCCTGGAGATTTCAGAAGGGTTCGCCGGCGCCAGCCTCCGGACAGTGGAGCGGGTTGTCGGGGGGCAGCATCGGCGCTTCCTGCGGCTGGAGTCGTCCATTGAATGGCTCCGCAACGAGTTCGGGCTGATCTGCGAGCATATGATCAGCGTCGGGTCCGGTACTGCTGTACGCCAAGCGCTGCTGGCTGACCCGCTGGTTTGGTGGCAACGGTGGCGGCACCTGCTGGGCAATGCACTGATCGACAGGCATGGCTATGACGTGCTTGCTGAACTGCTGGCCTTGGAAACTCTGGTCATCAAAGGGGTCGCCTTTGAGTGGAGTGGCCCTTTCGGCGGCGTGGTTGACATCAAGACTCCAGCGACCGATTACGAGGTCAAGTCGACGATTAGCCGCTACGGGGCCATGGTCAACATCTCCGGGCAGTTCCAGCTGGCCGCCTCATCCGGTAAGCCTTTACAACTGCTTCACTTAAGGTTCGAGCCGGTCGACGATGGTCTGTCGATCGATCTCGTTTGTGATCGTCTCATTGCGCTCGGCGTCGATCCAGCCATGCTGGAAGGCGCGTTGCAGCGGCTCGGGATGGAGGCGGGATGTTCCGTGCGGAAAGAGGCGTACAACCTCCTCGAGGCACGATCCTATACGGTTGATGACAGTTTTCCCCGGATAACGCCTGCGAGTTTTATGGGTGGAGTTCTGCCAGCAGGCGTTGTTCAGTTTGAGTATAGGATTGATCTTTCTGGCCTGAAGTCTCAGCAGTTATAGAGATTAACTTTAGTTGCGCGCCGGTTAGCGATTCAACCCACCAGTCCAACTGTATTCCATCACCGACTCGGGCGTGCACTTGCTCGCGCAGCGATCACCGAGCATTTGATAAACCAAGCACACAAAACAGGGACATACCGTTTGCCGATCGTGTGCGGTGACTGACAGGAGGGCGGCATGTCCACCCCCGGCACTTTTTCCGAGAGTCGCTACTCGTGATGGGTCAATAGGCAAACGGTCGCTTTGCTCGGCTGACCAAGGCCGGGAAGCGTAATTCTGCTCCAGTGATCCGTTCCAACAATGCTCGGGAGCTAGGCCATTTTCCATCGAGACGAAGGTGCAGGCTGGGCGGGCCGCTAGATGCTGCAGTGTCGGTAAACAATGCCGGAGGCTACCGGCGATGGAGCTGCCTCCATGGAGGTGCAGAATAGCCGGCTTAAATGGCCTGAGCGTCGCGGTCAGCTGGAGGGCACGGAAGGAAAAGTGGGCCAAGAGATATGTTGTAGATTACAATCCGGCACGGCCTCCAGAAGCCATGTCATTTCTGCTTCCGGCTTGCGGATTCCGCACTCCCAAAGCTCGAAGACACGCCAACCCTGTTGTAACAGTTCGTTCCTGTTTCTTATATCTCGCTTCACGTTCTGCTCGAATTTCGAGCGCCAGAATTCTTCGCGAGAACTGGGGTTGGTCGCGTACTTGCATCCGGGGTGCCTGTGCCAGAAGCAGCCTTGAATGAAGATGCAAAGGCGGTGGCGAGGTAACACTACGTCGGGGCGACCTGGAAGCTCCCGTGGATGCAATCGATACCTGAATCCATGCCTGTGCAGCAGCTTTCGGACTTTTATCTCCGGGATTGTATTGCTGCCCCGGATGCTGGCCATCATGCGAGACCTGACTTCTTTGCTGACTATGTCCATAAATCCCCCCCTAGATGTGCCTGCTCTTGTTGAAGGATACGACCTTTGAAACTGCGCTAGCGCTCCCGAGGCCAATACAAATCGTTGATCTTTTCGCTGGGCGCGAAGGGATGGGTAATGGTTTTGCTGCGTCAGTGACGGACCATCGATTGAAATTGTGTTTTCCGCCGAGAAGGAGCCTGTAGCTGGGATTGTTGACCACTCCAAAGCACGCGCCGAGGGGATGTGATCGTCGCGAGCGCGGCTGCAGTGCGCTGCTGTCCTAATCCTGGTAGAGTATCGCGACTCGGCTGCCTACGCGGTTGCCATTCCTGATTTTTTGACCAATGATGCCCATGACTCAATACCAGAACCTCCTTTTCCCGCCGAGGGCGATCGCCGAGCCAGCTGTTGCAGTTGAGGACGCGATCCAGATCGTCGACCTTTTCGCTGGCCCTGGCGGGTTGGGTGAGGGTTTTTCATCCTCCGGTGATGGCCGTCATTTCGATATCATCGTTTCTGCCGAAATGGATCCTGTCGCCAGGAGGACGCTTAGACTGCGTGCTTTCTACCGCTTGCTCAAGCGCGAGTACCCTCAAGGACTGAAGGATTACTACCAGTACTGCAATGGCGAGGCAGCAGAGCCTAGCACCCCTGAAACAGCAGAATTCTGGAGCCGGGCCGATCAGGAGGCACGGCAGATAACCTTGGGTTCGGATGCGGGCGACAAGGAGTTGAATGAGCTCATCAACGACAGATTGAATAAGAAAGGGCGTCCATGGGTCCTCATTGGCGGCCCCCCATGCCAAGCGTATTCGATTGCTGGTCGAGCCAGAAACCAAGCCAAGCAGGGCTACGTACCTGAGAATGATCATCGGCATTTTCTATACAAAGATTATCTGCGCATCATCAAGGATTATCGCCCTACTGTTTTCGTTATGGAAAATGTTAAAGGGATCTTGTCTTCCAAAGTTGGAGGTAAGGGAATATTTGCGCAGATTTTGGAAGATTTGGTGGATCCTACCAAAGCATTGGATAATGCAGAAGGCGGGCAAAAGTACAAGATCTGTTCTATGGTTTCCGAAGAGTCGTTCAGCTCTTCAGATTGTATAGACAAGGTAAACCCAAAGTCCTTTATCATCGAAGCAGAAAAATACGGCATCCCACAAGCTCGCCATCGTGTCATCCTTCTGGGAATAGCGATCGATGAGCACGGTAATATTCCGTTTCATGAACTTTTGAAAACAGCCGACCCGGTCTCGGTGAGGCAGGCCATTGGTGACCTGCCGAAGCTTAGAAGCAAACTATCAAGACCTTCGGACTCCCAAGAAGCCTGGTATCGAGTTGTTGCCGACGAAGTAGATGATTTGCTGCATCACGCGGAACTTGAAAATGGCAAATTGATTGAGCCTCTGCGAGCTACTCGGCAAGCACTTTTCAATTCTCCGCAGAGTTCAGGTGGTGAGCGAGTGCAAAAGGAGCTAGGTCTAGGTAATACAGGTATACCATCCTTGAATGCTTGGTATCAGGACGCCGATATCAAATATTGGATGAGTCACGATGCCCGTAGCCATATGCGGTCGGACCTGCGACGATACGTGTTTGCAAGTACCTTCGCTGAGCACAACAAATACTCGCCCAAGGGCCATCAGCAATTTTCACTTCCAGGCCTCGCTCCCGCCCACAAGAATTGGGAAAGCGGTAAGTTTAGTGATCGCTTCAGGGTGCAGCTTGCAGAGCTTCCTGCAACTACTATCACCAGCCATATCTCGAAGGATGGGCACTACTTTATTCACTACGACCCTGCGCAATGTCGTAGCTTGACCGTTCGCGAGGCCGCGCGGCTTCAGACCTTCCCAGACAACTATTATTTCGAAGGGAATCGAACCCAGCAGTACCACCAAGTGGGCAATGCGGTACCGCCTTTATTGGCAAACAAAATCGCGGAAATTGTTTATGACGTTGTGTGTCGGCGGGTTGCCGAACGTCAAGATATTATGGGTAAACGATCTGCACAAAATGAATCGACTCCGATTTCCTAGACAAATCCGACAGGCTGCTTTTGGCCGACATCCGCCTTGGTGATCGGCAGGTGTCGGCCAGTAGCGGACGCTTTCGGACTGAACGAGCCCCCCGCCGACCATAGACACGAGGCCAACGAGTTCGTAATCTCTGAGCAGGTCTTGTCGCTTTCTCTCCTTTGCCCATGTCGCGTTTCTGACGTTACACTCAAGCGGTACAAGAGATGACATCTGAACGAGGACCTTTATACGACGCAAGTAGTGGGGAGAACTACCCCGCAAGTTCCTCGACTTATACTTAGGCCAGATTATACAAGGATACTTCACCTATGCCTCCTCCCGTTCAACTTGTGCTGTCTGGAGTCGTTCATCCTAGAAGGGAACAAATTCCTGGAGTTGGTGATGTAGCCATTCATCCAGGTTCCGGCAAAACGCCATATATAGACGCAACCATATTTGACGGTGGCTCTTGGCGAGCCTTAGACCTTAAGGGGTTCGGCGTTAGTCTAGGCAGCAGGGCCTTTGGGTATTCGAGTGATATCGGACCTCTCATGCGTCAAATAGCATCTAAGATCATTAGCTACAAAGGCGCATTCGTTTATTACGACTATCCCGCCGACAGTAAAAGGCGAAAATACATCTTTCGTGGCATTCCATTCTCTTCGTTTGTGCAAATTAACCCTTGGAGCTTAAATTAAGTACAGGGGGGCTTAACACCCTACGCCAGTGGCGCGATTTAATCTAGGCGTTAGTATCGGCCGGGTGCGAGCGACCGCTTTTGGCCGACTTCAGCTGGTCGTAACTGGCCGGAGTCGGCCAATAGCTGCTGCTCATGAGTGAGTGGTTGCCCGTCAGCAAGGACAATCTTGCCCGTATATACGGTTTTTTTCCGGTTGGTTAACACTGCCTACCTAGTGCACACATAGCTCTTGCGTTGATCACTCGAAATTGTCATCTATACTTTGCTCTGATCATCAACAGATTGGGGAGTATGTCTCTGTCCCTTCCGCAGAAGGCTGTCCTAGCATTTGAACGCCATGGGGCAATGAATTCCGCCCGATAATTGAGGGCGGCGTTCGATGCGCTGAGACTTGGCTCGATGGCTCATCATTACCTCTGTGGTGGGCACTGGCGCAAAACCGAAAGCTTCATCGTCCAAGTGATCCTCAAGAAGCATTTGAAGCAGGTTTTCTGCTGCGGTTGCAGCAGGCGCCGATCATGCGGCATGAAGCCGTCACCTCCCAATCAACCAGCTTTAATGCTTGAGTCTGTTATTGACGTTTGAGACGTTGCTTTCCCGCCAAACCCTCCGATCAGGCGATCTTTGATCGCGCCGATCGGAGGGTTCACTCGCTTTTTCTCGAAGCCACCTCGTCCTACTCTTCCATTTTAAAATTTGATTAGCTCCACGTCTTCTTTCACCCGTCAGTAATTGCCCGCGATCTCTATCGAGTGCAACGGAACCAAGCTCGTCGTAGGGATTTGGCTAGATATGTGGCGACAATGGCGACACCGGCGACAACCCATGCAGGACGGGGCTTGGAGTGTGGCGACAGAAGTGGCGACAGTCGCCACTTCTTGTGCATTTTCGCCGTGATGCTTGGCCACCTTTTCGAGTGGGCATAAAAATTGGCGCACGGATCGCTGTTGTTGACAGCACCAGCCCAGGTAGCCAGAACCTTCAAGGCTACGCCGCTTGCGTGGTGGTTCTCCCGAAGTGCGATGAGCGTCCGGCGGCTCGCACGGTCACTCCTCAAGAGTGGTGGATGCCTACTCGGTTTATCTGTCCATCGCGGCAGACGAAGGACCTTCCTCTCTTCGCTGCAGCAACCTCACCTCTCGGCACACTCGCTGCGCCAACCGCGCCCGTCTCTTTCTCCCGGAAAGAGACGGGCTCTCCTACCGCTGCTGCAGCCCAACTCCTACAAGGCTTTGCGACATTCCCCTTCGTGACAATCGGTGTGACAAACACCGAAGTCACCAGCAAGAGCGATGCAGATGATGGTGCCGCAGCCTAGGGAATGGACTGCACCTGACTGACAGTCAGGCACGCCCTGGTCATCTCGTCACTACCTTCACCCGAGACTCAGGATCTTGCGGCGCCGGTCTCGTCAGCCAGCGTAGCCTCCACCCGTCCACTTCTCTTGAAGTGTTCAGGAGGTCAGATCATGAGATGCCCAAGCCCCGGTCGTAAAGAGCCGCCAGTCCCGCGTTAGTGGACAGCCCTCACAGGTCGCAGGGGCCTTGATCCCTGATAACACTCAGCATCCTTGGCGGGATGACGTGGGGGGCTCAAAGATTAGATTGCGGGTCGAGCTTGATCATTAGTCGGGCGTCAAGGCGGGCACAATTTTGAATGTGGGCGCCAGTTGAGCTATGCCGGCCCGCGAGCATTGCGAGATATGTTGGGCGCTGATCACTACAGCACCGTGAAAGCACATACTGATCGCTGGAAAGCATTTACCCAATTGGGCAGATCAGGGATCTTTGATAAAAATCACATCAATAAAATTAAAAAACGAGGGAGCAGCCCCCTCGCTCTGTGTCACGCGATATGGTTCCAAAGTTTAATCGAGTCGGATTTATACCAAACTACGTCGTTCTCCTTTGAGAGAAGCAAGAACACAATTTCTTCAAGAGCCGGCAGATAAAACTCTTCTAAAACCAACCGACACCCCGTCGAGTAGTTTTCGCTAGAAATATGATACTCCGTCTCTTTATTGTGAACGACTGAGCATCTTATCCGATAAAGCACCGTTGAAAAGAATTTACAAAATGAAGCCTGACTATTAACGGAGTTTCTTGTAGTACTTAACTTAGCAAGAAAATCATCAATTTCACCAATGTTGGTGGCTTGAGCAGTAATGAAGGCGATCCATAACCGATATATTTCTTGCCCTATAGTGTTCGCACCGAATGGAAGGTCAAAAGTCACTTTCATCAGGGAGTAGACAGCATCCAGCTCATTAGTTTCAACTGCCTTATAAAGGCTCTTGAAGTCCCGAATGGAAAACATGACTCCATTCCTCGAGCGCTCAAGCTTGACTATAGGGTACTTAAACATAAAATTTTCTATCACATGATATATTGATAGATACTTGGATAACACATCTCTCCTCTCAACATACTCACCCATAATCTGCACCACCTCACCAAACTGTGCATAATTTAATACTGGGTCGTAGCTGTTGATCGAGGAGTTTTTAGGCGACTTCAGATACTCAATACTTTTGGTTACTTTTTCCCCCCGCGCTAGCATGTATATCTTTAGCAGAGAGATTACATTTTCCTTGTTGGCTATACACGCTGACTTACCAAGCAAGAATTCTGTACTTTGCGAAAAATCAATAACACCAGATAAAGAGGCTAGGCTGTACCATAGCTCAGTATCGGCTTGCGAGTCAGCTAAAATCTCCAATGAGCTTTGCTTGCTCGGATTGAACCAAGCTAAGTTGCTGTCTATTGGGTTTACATTAGAAATAAATGCTCCAGAGGAGAATCCCAACGCACAAGGAATTACCCCAAAATCAGGATTAACTTCTTCATCTGGAATAACACCAACAAGTTCACAAATCTTGGCAGACACAGTTAGCTGATATGAGAGTTTAGTGAAGCTGAAGCCTGGATAATTACCAAAATCGTCATTAAATCTCTGCAAGGCCGACTTTATTTTTACAAAGTCTATATTTGAAGAATGTGACCTGTGTTTTTCTTCAAGCTCTAACTTCAATGCAGATAACTCATCACAAATCGCGTCAAAATTTTCTTGCGAGCCCGGATCCAAGGCTTCCCAATATGCTTCATCGGCATCTTCTGAGATTCTTTTAATTTCTGTTGTCAAAAGTGAGTAAACAGCGTCAATCTTCTTCATAACGCTTCTCCCTCAAAGGCAGAGCGCCAGTTTACTTGGCTAGAAAAACCGCTTTGAATAAACCTCCCAATTGACCTGAATATTATCCTTTTGCTAACCGCACCTATATTAATTTTTGCCAAATCCAAACTTTTTCGTGCCAGTTCATAACCAGGAACATCAACAGCAGCAAAATTTTGAGCAAGCAGCCTGCAATTACCCAAGAAATCCTCGGGACTTTTAGAGCACTCCCCAAGGGCAGCAAACACCGCAGTCAATGAGGTATCACGGCCCATCCATTGAACACCTTCGGCACCAAAGCTTTTTTCCGCCCCTATGTCAATTTCATATAACGCCCTGACAAATCGCTCTAAAAAGTCATAATTGAAAACATCTACCAACTCGTAATACTTATCTTCGTCGCCTTGGATTTTTTCAATTAAATTTGAGTTAGTTGATACTGGCTTTTTTTCGACGTAAGAGATCAAGGATGAAATCAGATGGGAGAAATGGAATTCGCCAACGCTTCGCTCTTTGCTGTGCAATGACGATGAGACATCCTTCTCTCTGGAGATCTTTATATGGCCGGCCTTAACTTCAGAAAGCATAGAGAAAATGTTGTTAAATAAAAGCTCAAGCTGATGTCGAATATTTACCGGTTTATGACCGGCATTCAGCAATAGCATTTTCTGAACTTGTTCTCTAGGGCCAAGATTGCTCCAAACCTCAAACCACTGATAGTTCTCCGAGAAGCAACTTTCAAGAGCAGCTCTACCATGAGAATCATACATCCGTTTCAGCTCAATCAAGATGTAGCTTGAGGAGCCAATAGCAACTAGCTCATCCCTATATTTTCTTTTTAATTGAAAATCAGACTCCCCATGCATGCTAGGAGCGATTTTCTCAAGAAACAAATTTTTTGTATCGTTTATTAATTTGAGCCTATGCGTGCGCTGTAGGCCATCAAGAATCTTGAAGCCAGCGACCTCACCATTAACAAGATTATCACCACCATCCAATACCAAAGTAATAGATGGAATGTGCCTCTTATTTAAAACAGTCAAGACAAGCTTGTCTAGGTAGGAGTTGCTCACGATCGCTCGCTGAACATCATACGATGCATAATCTTCCGGCAATGATGAAAGATATTCACTGAGGGATGCTTTTATCAAACTGCAATTCGCTACGCCCTCAGCTTTAACGTCCAACAAGTCAAATCTCATAACACCTTCCTTGATACTTACCTAATTCCGACCATGATGATACCTCATGGCCTCGCTGTCAAAAAATAGCACGTCTTAAAATTTTCGTCACGCTTATCTACTTTTGTTAAACTGAGGGCGTCAATCAATCAACTAACGACATAGCGCCAGTACAAACGGCAAACACCATGCAAGTTACCATCAAATCAAAATATAGATATTTCACTCTGAGCATGCTTGTTCATCTAAAGGATAAACAAAGAGGTAGAGTTGTTTTGCACTCTAAAAAATCAAGAAAAACAATAGTGTATCAATATTTCGACTCTTGGTGCCGCACCCAGGAGATACCGGACACTCGACCCGCGTTGGACGAGGTGCCTTTTTAAACAAGAGGTACGAAGATGGCGGCGGACATCCTTTTTGCACCCTTATCGCTGTAAGCCGTGACCCTGCTTGAATAGAACCGCACCCTCATCGACGAATTCGATCTGGTATTTGCAGACGATGTCAATCCGTCGAAACCGATGTCTGAAAACACGGTGAACAGCGCGCTTAGAAATATGGGTTACGACACCAAAACCGAAATCTGTGGCCATGGCTTCCGCTCGATGGCCTGTAGCGCACTGATTGAGTCAGGGCTGTGGTCCGAGACCTCCATTGAAAGGCAAATGAGCTACAAAGAATGCAACAACGTCCGCGCCGCTTACATCCACAAGGCCGAATTCATTGAGGAGCGCAGATTGATCATGAACTGGTGGAGCCGGTACCTTGATACGAACCGACAGGAGCATGTCACCCTCCACGAATTTGCGAATCACACCGGACCGAATGTCACTCGCTTAAAAAGCAAAACGTGGCGCAACTGAGTAAGCGCTCGGTCTTTATATCTCAGTGATCCGCTTGTCCATGCGGGTCCATCCAAATAGGGCTGCGAAGCCGCCCTGTTTGGATGGACCTCACTTTAAAAATCTAAAGCCCACGCAACTGTCTGTGGAAAACCACGGATTTCC
Source organism: Pseudomonas sp. GW821-FHT01A09 (assembly GCF_058986725.1). Lineage (NCBI taxonomy): Bacteria > Pseudomonadati > Pseudomonadota > Gammaproteobacteria > Pseudomonadales > Pseudomonadaceae > Pseudomonas > Pseudomonas sp. GW821-FHT01A09. The sequence continues at coordinate 83,625 of NZ_JBYSWB010000013.1, read as the reverse complement.
ACCAGTGGATAGTTTCATCCACAGCCGCAGAACTCCCGAAAATTCGAGCCTTGACCCGAATTATCCACAGGCGTAGAAAAGATCGGGCAAAGCGCTGTCGTTGACAGCAACCCAGGTAGCCAGAACCTTTGAGGCTACGCCACACCGTGGTGGTTCACCCAAAGTGCGATTAGCGTCCGGCGGCTCGCACGATTACAGCGATGTGATGGATGCCTACTTTTCCCCGCGTACCCACTGCGGCAACTCATTCCCTTTCATAGCTGGCCTGCAGCAACTTATCCGCTTGGCCATTTCCTTGCGCCAACCTGCGCCCGTCTCTTTCTCCGGAAAGAGGCGGGCGCTCTAACCACTGCTGCAAGTCACGTCGTACAGGGCATTGCCGCAACTCTCCTCGTGACAATCGACCTGACAACTCCGATTCGTCGCCATCCGCAACGACACAGGCACCGGTGCCGCAGCCCATGGAAGGGCTTCACCTGACTGACAGTCAGGCATGCCCTAGGTGTCCAGGTCTTTGCCTTCTCCCATCCAGGATCTCCAGGTGCCGAACTCGTCAGTCGGCGCAGCCTCCGCCCGCCCGCATCTTCGGATGCGCCAAGGATGTCAGGTTCATGGGTTCATGCCCTCGCTCCCGGTTGTAAGGAGCCGTTCGTTCCGCGTCAGTGAACACCTCACAGGCCGCAGGGGCCTTGATCCCTGATAACACTCAACAGCCGTGGCGGGACTACGTGAGGACAACCAGCAATTACCGAGGAGAGGGCCCATGCAGCAGTTAGATCCGAAGCTTGAACTATCACGACCGCCTCGACCGCTGATTGAGTCAAACCCCGTGGCCCAGCCTTATCCGGTGCAGGCACTGGGTGGGATTCTTGGGCCTGCGGTTGAGCGAATGGCCGAGGTCATCGGCGTGCCCCAGGCACTGGCCGCACAATCGGTCTTGGCTGCCTCGGCGCTGGCCACTCAAGGTCATGCGGGCTTGCAACTCGATGGACGAAATTACCCCCTGTCGCTGTTCCTGATTACAGTGGCCGCGTCAGGTGATCGCAAGACCGCGGCAGATCGTTTTGCATTGCTGCCAGCACGGCAATGGGAGCGTGAGCAGTGGCAGCTCTACCGTGAACAACTCACCCGGTACCGTGTCGCGCAGCGACAGGCGCAGCGTATCAACCCTCGCGATCCCGACCCCACAAACGGCGTACCGCTTGAAGCGGAGCCCTCTGCACCTAGGCTGATCACCACGGATCCGACTATCGAGGCCCTGATCAAGGGACTCTTCCATGACTTGCCGAGCATGGGCCTGTTCTGTGACGAGGGGGGACAATTCCTCGGTAGCAGCACCATGAGTCGAGATAACCGTTTGAAAGCGGTTACGACCTTGTCGTCACTCTGGGACGGCAGTCCGATAGATCGCGCGCGGTCCATGGTGGGTGAAAGCTTGCGAGCTTACGATCGACGCTTAAGCCTGCACCTGATGCTGCAACCGTATCTAGCCATGCAGTTACTCAGTGACCCGTTGCTGCAGGGGCAAGGCATTCTCGGTCGCTGCCTCATGACCTGGCCCACCAGCCTGGCCGGACAACGCAGTTACCAGGCTGTCGACTTGTCCAAAGACCCCACCTTAAAGCGATATCATCACCGTCTTTCGGCCCTGTTTCATCAGCCTTGGTCACTTTCCGCTGACGGTGCCTTGCGGCTGTCACCGCTGCGCCTCAGTCCACTGGCTCGTCGTCGCTGGATTGATCTGCATGATGCCATCGAGGCCCAGTTGGGTGAGTTTGGCGAGCTGGCCAGCGTACGGCCCAGCGGATCGAAGGCCGCCGACAACCTGCTGCGCGTCGCCGGCAATCTGGCAGTCGTGGAGGAGAGCAGCGTCGTGGAGGTCGATCATATCCAACGGGCCTCGGCCTTAGTCGGCTATTACCTCACCGAGATCCAGCGCCTGACCGAACAGGAACCGGTGTGCCGGGTAAAAGAGGAGGCTGACCGGCTGCTGCGCTGGCTGCAGGTCAAAGATTGGAAGCGCTTCAGTATTCGGGAGCTGAATCGCAATGGTCCCCGATTTGCCCGCAAGAGCAGTCGTCATGCCGCCAAGCTGCTGGTGGAGTTGATTGATCATCAGTGGTTGATCACCGATGGCCAAACCTTCGAGGTGCGCCATGTTCAATCTTGATGAAGCGCTGCGCAACCACCTGGCTCAGCGCCAAAAGGAGCCGAAAGCGCGGTTTGTCGCCGTGACTGTCGCCACTTTGTCGCCACGCTCAAAGCCAGGCAGGAAAAGGGTTGTCGCCGGTATCGCCGGTGTCGCCACCCCCCATAAAGCTATCACCTCGCCGACAGCCATCATCCAATGGTTGAAAGGGGAGGGCGCGCATCTCTACGTCTCCGATAACAGGCTGTGTTTTCGTCCGACGGATTGGGCCCAGCTCGCCATCGTGAGTGCGCACTGGCAAGCCCTTTTGCATGATCTCGCTGCAGTCGACCAGGAACAGAAAAATGGCTCGGGTCGATAAGCGAGCGGGTCGTAATTTTGGCTTTGGTCGCCAGCTCAGCTATGCCGGACCGCAAGCACTGAAAGATCTATTTGGCGATGGCCATTTTGCTACCGTCAAAGCCCATAGCGATCGGTGGCAGGCCTTCGTGAATTGGTGTCGATCTGATGAAGGTCCGGGACTCAATGACGCGCGACAGATCGACCGTGAGATCCTCATGAGGTACGCCACGTATGTGCGTGAGCAGGTTGATCGGGGCAGCATCGGCATTGCCACCGCGCAGAACCGACTGTCCAGCGTGAACCGAACGATGGCTGCGCTGCGCGGCGATCAGTACGTCAAAATCTCCAGTCCGAGCAAGGCGCTGGGTTTGCAGCGCTCAAGCGTACGCGGGGAGGCACCGCAAGGCCAAGATCGTGCTCAGATCGAATTGATCGCACGCGCGCTGTCAGAGCGAAGTCAGCAACGAGTGGTCGCAATTGTGCATCTGGCCCGGGAGACTGGTATGCGTCTGCGTGAAGCGATCTTGGCGGACTTGCCCCGGCTGCATCGTGAGGCTCGGCAACTGGGAAGGATCAATATCCAGGACGGCGCCAAAGGCGGTCGATCAGGCGCATCGGCACCGCGTTGGATTGCGGTCACGGATCAAGTTCGTGGCGCCCTCGACAGGGCCAGCGAGGCTTCACCCAAGGGCAGTCGGAATCTGTTAACACCAGATGAAAGCTACAAAGATTTCTTACAGACAATCGTGCGACCGGCGCGGGACCTCCTGCATGAACATGGATTGAAAGGCTTTCATGAACTGCGGGCGGCTTACGCCTGTGAGCGCTATGAGCAACTGACCGGCTTCTCCGCGCCCATCAATGGCGGTCGTGGTCATCGAGAGGATCGAGCACTCGATCAGCGTGCACGTCAGCAGATCAGCCACGAGTTGGGGCATAACCGCATCGACGTGGTGAGTGCCTACATCGGAGGTCGTCGATGAAGTCCGAGTTCGATATGGCGTTGTTTCTGAGCCCTGTGCTCAAAGGTGCGCATGCCACGCGGCAGCGGCACATCAGGCAAGCAGAAAGGATGCACGAGATGATTCGTGAACGCTGGGGTTGCGCGACTCCCTGGTCCTGGAGAGAAAAGCACGTGAGATGGTTTCTGGAGCACTACCTGCGATGCTCAGCTCCAGCTACCGTCTACTACTACGAGTTAACAGCAGGGTTGATCCGCCTTAGAAAGGCAAAAGCCGTGGTTGCCTGATAGACCTTTAAGCGTGAGCCCCTGAGTATGGGAATGCGGAGCCTTCCCATACTCAGGGGCTTGGCCGAAGAAGCGCTGGCAAGCTCCACTACACGGATGGCATGAACTGTCGCCGTGATGTCAGCGTATCGGCACCACCTTGCGGTCCCTGGTTTGATTGATGGCTGACGCTGACAGGCTGCCGGTAGCCGCTTTCTGGATATGTTCACTCCACCAGGCCATCATCGGGCGCCGACGTTCGATGTAATCCGCCCGGTTGTAGGCGCTCCGAACTTCGTCCTTGTCGACATGCGCCAGCGCGACTTCGATCAGTTCCGGATCCCATCCATGCTCGTTCAGGATTGTGCTGGCCATGGAGCGCATGCCGTGGCTGACCAAGCGGTCCTGGAAGCCCATCCGTTTCAACGCCATGTTGGCTGTTTGGCTATTCGCGTGGGTGCGCGGGTTTCTATCTGACGGGAATACATATTCCCTGTGGCCGCTATGGTGCTTGAGCGTCTCCAATAACGAGAGTGCATGTTCGGTCAGCGGGATTGTGTGGGGACGACGCTTTTTCATTCGCTCCGGAGGGATGGTCCAGATGCGTTTGTCGAAGTCGATGTCTGCCCATCGGGTAGTCGCCGCTTCGGCAGGGCGGGTCATAGTGTGTAGCTGCCATTCGATCAGGCAGCGGGTCGTCCGCTTGATGCTGGCGTTCGCGATTTCCATCATGAGCTCCGGAAGCTCATCTGGCGGTAGCGCTGCCATGTTCTCTTTCTTAGGTTTCTTGAACACCGCTCGAATACCGCTGAGAGGGTTGGCAAAGATCATTCCGGAATTGACCCCGTAGGTCATGATCTCGTTAAGGCGCTGGCTCACTCGCTTAACTGTCTCGAGGCTGCCTTTGGCCTCAATCGGACGAAGGAGCTTGATGACCATTGGGGCGCTGACTTCCGAGAGAGGCGTTGATTTCATGCTCGGAAAAACATGCAGTGTGAGGGAGCGCCAAATGTCTTCGGCATACGCCGGCGTGACGGAATCCTTCTTCAGCTCGAACCAGGCGGTGGCCACGTTCTCGAAGGTGTGTTCCGTTTCCGCTCGTTTGGCTTCCTGCAGCTCATTGCGCTGAGCTTTTGGGTCGATGCCCTGTGCAAGTAGCTCTCTGGCCTCAACGGTTTTCTTCCTCGCTTGCGCAAGAGAAACCTCGGGATAAGAGCCGAGTGCCATGTTGATTCGATTCTTGGTGACGGGATGCCGGTAGTTGAAATTCCACTGCATCGAGCGATTGACCCTGACTCGCAGCTGGAGCCCGTCGCCATCGGTGAGGACGTAATCCTTGTCTTTCGGTTTGACCGCCTTGAGCTGGCGGTCGGAGAGGCGGGTGGGTTGAGCGCACATGAGAAGTACTCCATGACACCTTTTGGTATTCCCAAGATTAGCGCCGGGTAGCCGGGAATACCATTGGGAATACCAAATCGACTGGAACTCAAAAAACCAAGAAAGCCTCCAATAGCCCTGAAAGCCCCATTTACTGGATTCCAGGTACAAAAAAAGACGTCCGTGGACGTCTTTGTTTGATCATTTGGTGGAGCCGGGGGGATTTGAACCCCCGTCCGCCAGTGCTCCGCTGTCGGTACTACATGCTTAGCCCGTTCTACTAAGTTAACCCGCGGCCGCCCGAGGGGCAGGGTGCTTTGGGCGAGTTGTGTAGGTTTTAGCCGCTTCGTCCACAACGTACTGCACGGCGATCCTGTTCTGCATGACAATCACTTCGAGTTTACAGGCATCCTCTAGTGATTGCTGGCACCGAAGTGACCAGAAGCTCAGGCTCTAGTCGTCGCAATTAAGCGGCGAGTGCGAATTCCTGGCCGTAGGTTTCGTCATTGGCAACTATAAAAGTTGCAACAGTGGATTTACGAGTTCTGTTACCAACTCGGCATGCACCTAAAGTTTCACTACCGGCGTCGAATCCTGATCGACCCCATAACCTGCTGATTTCGCAGCAGGAAGCCAGTGTACGCGAAAGCGGGCGGCGAGTCGACATTCGTCTTCTCGCGCCCTGGCGACAGCGGCTCAGAGCGCGGGCCGAGGCGTTATTTGCCGGCGGCGCCGCCTTTCTTGGACTTCTCGATGTCGCTCAACGTCTTGGTGGTCAGCTCGATGCAATCCTTGGTATTACCTGCGGATTGGGCAGCTTTGGCCTTATCGATATCAGCCTGATAGTCGCCGCCTTTGCTAGGGTCTACCGGGGTGGCAACGGTCTGCTCGTCCTTGATCTTCTGCAGATTGATGGCGCAGAGGTCATCGGCAGCGAAGACGGGCGAAGCAACGAAAGCTGCAGCGATGAACAGACCGGTCAGGGTAGTGCGCTTCATAGGGTATCTCCTCAAGCGAAAATGATCCGGCACTGACAGCTGAGTCGCGCCCGGAGTCCGAAGTAGCCCCATCCAGTGGGGCTTACAGGTGTTGACTGCGGGGTTTTGCAGGGGTTCTATCTTTTTGCGCAGATAATGTGAGATCGCCATCTTGTGGCGTCCGTGCCCTGTTTCAGGGCGCGTTTACCGGTGTGGTGACGCGGTCTACCAGATAGACCAGGCCGTGGTAGTCCAGCCCGCTGTGCTGGCTTAGGCCGATCTCGCATGTGCGGCTGGTGGAGATACCTTCGTAGCAATATTGCACGGCGTCCTTGAGGCCGCGCAGCGCGTGGGCGTTGAGTTGCGGGGTGGTGAAGCCTTTGTCGCCGGCGAAGCCGCAGCAGTGGATGCCTTCGGGGACGATTACTTGGGTGCTGCAGCGGCGCACCAGGTCGATGAGGGCCTGGCCTTCGCCCAGGTGCTGGGTGCTGCAGGTCACGTGCACGGCGATGGGCGTGTCTTGTGGGTGGAAGTCGAGCTTGTCGACAAGGTGGCTGCGGATGAAGCGCACCGGGTCGTAGAGGTCGAGGCGCGGTTCGTTGAGGTCTTGAACCAGGCGCAAGGTGCAGGGGCTGGTGTCGCAGTAGACCGGGTCGAGGCCGCCGCGGCTGGCGTGCAGCAGGGCGTCGATGAGTTGTTGGCGTTTGCGCTCGGCGGTGGCCTCGTAGCCTTTGGAGGCGAAGGGCTGGCCGCAGCAGAGGCTGTCTTGATTCTCGGGGAAGATGACCTCGAAGCCGGCTTTGCTGAGCAGCGCGACGGTTTTTTCCTGGAGCGACATTTGCTCGCGGTCGCTGGCGGCCGGGCCCATGGCGCGGGACACGCAGGCGGCGAGGTAGACGACGCGGGGGCGGTCCATGGGTGGCTGCGGGGTGAAGCGCAGGGTGTCCTGGGCTTGCGGCATGGCGGCCGTCCATGTCGGGATCTGGCCTTTGGAGAGTTGGCTCAGGCGTGCCGACCATTGCTGCAGGCGTGGTGCGCCGAGCAGCATGCGTGCGCCGTTGGCGGCGTGCAGGGTCATGCGCGCGCCTTTGAGGGCGGTGCTGAAGTGGTCGGCCAGCCAGTCGGCGGTGCGCAGGTTGTGGGCGTTTTGCGCGCGGAGTTTTTTCACCAGCTCGCCGGTGTTGATGCCGACCGGGCAGCGTTGTGCGCACAGGCCGGTGGCGGCGCAAGTGTCGATGCCTTGGTATTGGTAGTCGCGCTGCAAGGCGGTGGTGTCGAGGCCTGCGCGGTGTTTCGCCTGGATGTCGCGCCACATGACGATGCGCTGGCGTGGGCTGAGGGTCAGGCCCTTGGAGGGGCACACTGGTTCGCAGAAGCCGCACTCGATGCATTTGTCGACGATGGCGTCGGCGGCGGGCATGGGCTTGAGGTGCTTGAGGTGGATGTGCGGGTCGTCGCTGAGCACCACGTCGGGGTTGAGGATGCCTTTGGGATCGAGCAGGCGCTTGAGTTGCCACATCAACTGGTAGGCGTCGCTGCCCCATTCGAGCTCGACGAAGGGCGCCATGTTGCGGCCGGTGCCGTGTTCGGCCTTGAGGGAGCCGCCGAATTCCACGGCCACCAGTTGCGTGACGTCTTCCATGAAGGCCTGGTAGCGGGCGATTTCTGCGGGGTTGTTGAAGCCCTGGGTGAAGACGAAGTGCAGGTTGCCCTCCAGGGCGTGGCCGAAGAGGATGGCTTCGTCGTAGCGGTGGCGCTCGAACAGTTCGATGAGGCGGCGCACGCCGAGGGCCAGTTGCTCGACGGGGAAGGTGACGTCTTCGATGATCACCGTAGTGCCGGTCTGGCGCACGGCGCCGACGGCGGGGAAGGTGTCTTTGCGGATCGCCCAGAGCTGCGCATTGGCGGCGGGGTCGGTGGTGAAGTCGACTTGTTTTTCCACCGGGAAGGCGGCGATCGATCCCATGATAAAAGTGATCTGTTCCTGCAGCAGCGCGGCGCTGGCGGCGCGGGACTCGATCAGCAGGGCGCAGGCGCCGGCGGACAGTTCGCGCACGAAGGCGGGCATGCCGGGCTTCTCCTGCACCGACCGCATGCTGCGGCGGTCGAGCAGCTCCACGGCGGACACCGGTTGCTGTTTGAGCACGGTGACGGCCAGGCAGCATGTTTCTACATCCGGGAAGACGATAAAGGCCGAGGCCTTGTGCGGATGCTCGGGCACTGTGTCGTAGGTGACGGCGCTGATGAACCCAAGCGTGCCTTCGGAGCCGACCAGCAGGTGGGTGAGGATGTCGATGGGCTCGTCGAAGTCCACCAGGGCGTTGAGGGACAGGCCGGTGGTGTTTTTCAGGCGGTACTTGTGGCGAATGCGGTTGGCCAGGGCAGTGTTGGCGCGAGTTTCGCGGGCCAGGCGTGCGAGTTCGTCGAGCAGGGCGCCGTGGCTGTGGCGCAGGGCCGCTAGGGAGGCCGGGTCTTCGCTGTCGATGCGGGTGCCGTCGGCCAGCACCAGGCGCAGGCCGGCGAGGGTGAAGTAGGTGTTTTGCGCGGTGCCGCAGCACATGCCGCTGGAGTTGTTGGCGACGATGCCGCCGATCTTGCAGGCGTTGATCGAGGCAGGGTCGGGACCGATCTTGCGGCCGTACGGGGCCAGCCAGGCGTTGGCCTGGGCGCCAATGACGCCGGGTTGCAGGCGGATTTGCGCGCCTTGGTTGCGGATCTGGCGGCCGTTCCAGTTATCGCCGAGCACGATCAATACCGAGTCGCTGATGGCCTGACCGGAGAGGCTGGTGCCAGCGGCGCGGAAGGTCACGGGGACTTGTTCGCGGTGGGCGAGTTTGAGCAGGGCGACCACTTCGTCCTCGGATTCGACGCGGATGACCAGCTTGGGGATGAGTCGATAGAAGCTGGCATCGGTGCCGAAGGCGAGGGTCGAGGTGGGGTCGTCGAAGCGGCGTTTGGCGGGGATCAGCTGCTCGACGGCGTGCAGGAATCCGGCGGGCAGCGCGGCGCAATTGGGTTGAGCAGCGGCCTGGTCGGTAAGCGAGTGCTGGGTGCGCATTGAGCCCCCTTGTTGTTATTAAATAGGGTTGGATCATGGCTGGGTAATTGGTAAGACCAATTATTCTGGGCGTGGAGCTAGATTAGAGGGGGTTGGCGGGGGATGTCAATTTACGGATGAGGCGGGCGGGGGAAGAGCTGCAAGCGAAGCGGGGCTTTGGGCGGCGCGTGCCCGGAAGCAAAGGTTGTAGGTAGGTGGCCTGCTTCCGATGCGGTGGTCAGGCATAGGTGCAGGGGTGATCTGCAGGTCGGGGGCAAGCCCCCTCGCTACAGGGGCTGCAGGTGCGGACTCAGTCGTCCTTGCCCTTGGTCCGCACGGCGCGTTGCAGCTCGCGGTCGGAATCGCGTTCACGCTCGGTGTGGCGCTTGTCGTATTCCTTCTTGCCCTTGCCCAGTGCGATTTCGCACTTGATCAGGTGCTTGCTCCAGTACAGCGACAGGGCCACGCAGGCATAGCCTTTTTGCTGCACCGCCGTGTTGAGGCGATCAAGCTCTTTTTTATTGAGCAGCAGCTTGCGCGTGCGCACCGGGTCGGCGATCACGTGGGTGCTGGCGGTGGTCAGGGGCGAGAAGTGGCTGCCGAGCAACCAGGCTTCGCCGTCCTTGAGCAGCACGTAGCTGTCCACCAATTGGGCTTTGCCTGCACGCAGGCTTTTTACTTCCCAGCCGGCGAGGACCATACCGGCCTCGAACCTGTGCTCGATGAAGTAATCGTGTCGCGCCTTTTTGTTTTGCGCGATTGTCCCTTCCGGGTGTTTCTTTTGTTTGGCCATAGGGCGGGCATTATAGGGAGTCCGCGCGTTGTCGGCTACCGGGATGCTGCATGCTTGAGCGAGTGAGATTAATACCGGACAATACCGCCATGAACATTTTCTCGCAGCGCTCGATGGCGCCCCCGGCATTCTCCCTGGTTTGCCGCTCAGCTTTTGGAAGTGACGCCTGAATGACTACCCATATCCAACGTTCCGCCTTGCTGCCTTATCCTGCCCAGGCGCTGTATGACCTGGTCAACGACGTGGCGCGCTATCCCGAGTTCTTGCCGTGGTGCTCGACGACCAAGGTCCGCGAAAGCACCGACGTGTTGATGGTCGCCAGCCTTGAGGTGGCCAAGGGCGGCCTCAGCCAGCACCTGGTGACGCGCAATACCCTGACGCCCGGGCAGCAGATCGAAATGAACCTGGAAGAAGGCCCGTTTACCCAGCTGCATGGCTTGTGGGTGTTCAAGCCATTGGGCGAGAAGGCCTGCAAGATCAGCCTCGACCTGTCGTTCGACTACGCTGGGCCGATCGTGCGCGCCACCTTGGGGCCGCTGTTCAATCAGGCGGCCAATACCTTGGTGGATGCGTTCTGCCAGCGGGCCAAGCAGTTGCATGGCTGACTCGATCAGCGTCGAAGTGGCGTATGCCGAAGTCGATCGGCAGGCGCTGCTGGTGGTGCAGGTCGCGCCGGGCACCACGATGCATCAGGCCGTGACCCTCTCGGGGATAGCCGGGCAGTTCGCTTCGGTGACCTTGCTGGAATGTCCCATGGGGATTTTCGGACGTCGTATCGACAACCCTGCCGACCATGTGCTGGAAGACGGCGACCGCATCGAAATCTACCGGCCATTGATCGCCGACCCCATGGAGGTGCGGCGGATGCGCGCAGCGAAGACGGCCAAGCCGAGCAAAAAGCGCGGTTGATCAGCTTCGCGAATAAATATTTCATGCATAAAAAAACCGGCTCGCGAGCCGGTTTTTTTGTGAGGCGATTTTACTGTGGCGCGGGTTCGATCGGCTGCGGCGTCGGTACGGGTTGTACTTTCACACCGTCGACGTCGCGCTGGATCTTGTCCAGGGTCGAACCCGGCGTTGGAGGTGCCTCTGACTTGCCAGGCTGTGCCGCTGGGGCGCCTGGGCTGACAGTGGTGCCACTGTCCTGGCCGAGGATCGCCTGATCCTTGCTCACGCCCGGCATGAAATCGCCCGACAGGCCGGCCAATTGGTCGGTGCCGTTGAAGAAAATACTGATGCGCTCTTGCTGGCGTTCACCGCCCCCGGGTTGCAGGCTGTACAGATAATCCCAGCGATTGGGATGAAATGTGTCGACCAGCAGGGGGTTGCCCATGATAAACCTTACTTGACGTCGGGTCATTCCTGGCCGCAACTGGTCTATCATGTCCTGCGTGACGACATTGCCCTGCTGGATGTCGATTTTGTAAACCCCGGGGAACGAACAACCGGCGAGTGCGAGCAGTCCCACGAAGGTGAGGCTGGTTAGCAAGTGCTTGGTGTTTTGCATCGGTGGGCGACTTCCACTATCTTGGCTGGGACAACGTAAACCCCGATCATACCCGCATTAAGAGAAGCTGCGAAGCAGCATCGGCGAGAAAGCTGACCATGGTAGAAAATAACGAACTACGTAAAGCCGGCCTGAAGGTTACCCTGCCTCGGGTCAAGATCCTGCAAATGCTGGAGAATTCTCCGCAGCGCCACATGAGTGCCGAGGATGTCTACAAGGCATTGATGGAAGTCGGCGAGGATGTCGGGCTGGCAACGGTTTACCGTGTGCTGACTCAGTTCGAGTCTGCTGGGTTGGTGATGCGCCACAACTTCGACGGCGGCCATGCCGTGTTCGAGGCTGTCAGCGATCGAGAGCATCACGACCATATGGTGTGTGTGGACTCGGGCGAGGTTCTTGAATTCAAGAGCACCGAAATCGAGGATCTGCAGGAGCGTATCGCCAAGGAACATGGTTACGAGCTGGTTGACCACAACCTGGTGCTGTACGTCCGCAAGAAGAAGTGAGCGGGCCCGCTGTTGCGGGGCTGCACATGAAACAAAGGCGACCTCAGGGTCGCCTTTGTGCTTTATGAGCCCCCTGTAGCGAGGGGGCTTGCCCCCGAAAAATCGTACCATCGCATCGTCGTAGCAGGTACGCCGCAATCGGGGGCAAGCCCCCTCGCTACAGGTGGGTGCTCAGGACTTGGCCGTCACCACCATCTTCTTCGCATGCGCCAGCGACTCCTTGGTCAAATCGATACCACCGAGCATGCGCGCGACCTCTTCGACCCGCTCATTTTTGTTGAGGCTCGACACCGCCGTGCGCGTCTCGTCGCTGCCGCGCACCTTGTGCACGAACAGATGGTGATGCCCTTGCGCTGCGACCTGCGGCAAGTGCGTCACGGTCAGTACCTGCCCGCGTTCACCCAGTCGGCGCAGCAGCTGCCCGACGATCTCCGCGGTCGGGCCGCCGATACCTACATCCACTTCGTCGAATACCAGCGTCGGCACGCGGGACGTCTGGGCGGTGATCACCTGGATCGCCAGGCTGATCCGTGACAGCTCGCCCCCGGACGCGACCTTGGCCAGCGCCTTGAGCGGCAATCCGGGGTTGGCGCTGACCATCAGCTCAACCTGCTCCAGCCCGTGGGGCTGCATGCTGTCGCTGCCATGGGGGCGCAGTTCGATGCTGAATCGCCCGCCCGGCATGCCCAGTCGCTGGATCTCTGCCTCCACCGCCGTGGCCAGGCTGTGTGCGGCCTGTTGGCGCAACTCGCTCAGCTCTCGGGCTTTTTCCTGGTAGTGGCGAGCATAGGACGCCAGCTCGTCGCCCAGACGCTCGATGGATTCATCATTGGCATTCAGCGTTTCGATTTCGTCGAGCAGCGTCTGGTGCATGTGCGCCAGTTCGCTCGGCTGAATGCGGTGCTTGCGCGCCAGGGTATAGATAGTGTCGAGGCGCTCATCGATGTACTGCAGGCGCGCTGGATCGGCATCGAAATGATCGAGAAAACGATTGAGCTCGCCTACCGCTTCCTCGACCTGAATCTGCGCGCTGGAAATCATGCCCGCAGCTTCGCCCAAGGCGTGGGGCGGGTTATGGGTGGCGCCGAGGCGGTTGAGGCTGGCGGTCAAGGCGCTGAGCACGTTGCCCGAATCGTTCTCACTGCACAGGTCGATGACCTGTCGGCAGATGCCGAAAAGCGCCTCGGCATTGGTCAGGTTTTTCTGCTCGGTTTCCAGTTCATCCAGCTCGTGCTCGCCCAGCGCCAGGTTTTCCAGCTCCTCGAGCTGATAGCTGAGCAATTGGTGCCGCGCCCGTTGCTCGTCACCGGAGTTGCGCAGGTGTTCCAGCTCCTGATGGGTTTGCCGCCAGCGCTGCGCGGCCATTTGCACCTGCCGTGACAGATCTCCAGCGCCGGCGTATTCATCCAGCAGGCGGCGATGGGTGTCGGTCTTGAGCAGCGACTGGTGTTCGTGCTGGCTGTGGATATCGATCAGCAGCTCGCCCAAGGCCTTGAGGTCGCCCAGCGGGCAGGGCGTGCCGTTGATATAGCCACGCGAACGGCCCTCGGCGGTGATCACCCGACGCAGGATGCATGGCCCGGCCGAATCGAGGTCGCGCTCGGCGAGCCAGGCGCTGGCCTCGGGGATGTCCGCCAGGTCGAAGGAGGCGAGGATGTCGGCCTTGTCGGCACCGGGGCGCACCACGCCAGGCTCGGCGCGATCACCCAGGGTCAGGCCCAGGGCGTCGAGCATGATGGATTTGCCAGCACCGGTTTCCCCGGTAATGACGCTCATGCCGCGCGCGAGTTCGAGGTCGAGGTGTTCGACGATGGCGTAGTTGTGTACGGACAGGTGCACCAACATAAAGGCAGCTCCCAGGCTCAATGTCTGGTTATTTATACAGTGGTTTCGGTTGGGCTGGCAATGCCCTCGCTTAGGTCTATTTGCGCGTGAAATGGAAATTTTTATCGCGATTGTGTAACAGCGCCGTACAGCGCCTTATCTGCATCAACCCCTTGAAGCGCAATTTTGCGACCCCATATACCCGGTCAGAAGCGCGACAACGGCTCGCCCACGACATTGATTGACAGGAGAATTTGCATGGCTGACGAACAGACTCTGGATGACCTGAACCCGGAAGCGAACCAGGCCGGCGACGCAGGTGGCGATGATCACGCTGCGCGCATCAAGACGCTGGAAGAACAACTGGCCGCAGCCCAGGATCAGTCTCTGCGGGTTGCTGCCGACCTGCAGAACATTCGTCGCCGCGCCGAGCAGGATGTCGAGAAGGCTCACAAGTTCGCCCTGGAGAAGTTCGCCAGCGACCTGCTGCCGATCATCGACAGCCTCGAGCGCGGCCTGGACCTGTCCAACCCCGACGACGAAAACATCCGTCCGATGCGCGAAGGCATCGAGCTGACCTTGAAGATGTTCCAGGACACCCTCAAGCGCTACAACCTCGAAGCCCTCGACCCGCACGGCGAACCGTTCAGCGCCGAGCTGCATCAGGCGATGGCCATGCAGGAAAGCGCCGACGTCGAGCCCAACAGCGTGCTCAAGGTGTTCCAGAAGGGCTATAGCCTCAACGGCCGCCTGCTGCGCCCGGCCATGGTCGTGGTCAGCAAGGCGCCGACGCCACAGCAGCCGTCGATCGACGAAAAGGCCTGATGGAATTTCTGTCGGCAGCCTTGAAAAGCGCCAACAGGCCCCCATTTTAGAGTCAAGCGTTTAAGTGCTACCGCAGATGGCCACAACCTCTGCGGCAACCAAATCAAGCAAGTTTCGGAGAGTAACGACATGGGCAAGATTATCGGTATCGACCTGGGGACCACCAACTCCTGCGTCTCGATTCTGGAAAACGGCAAGGTTAAAGTGATCGAGAACGCCGAAGGCGCTCGCACCACCCCTTCCATCATCGCTTACGCTAACGATGGCGAGATCCTGGTCGGCCAGTCCGCCAAGCGTCAAGCGGTCACCAACCCGCACAACACCCTGTACGCGGTAAAGCGTCTGATCGGTCGTCGCTTCGACGAAGAAGTCGTTCAGAAAGACATCCAGATGGTTCCCTACAAGATCGTCAAGGCTGACGGCACTGGCGACGCCTGGGTTGAAGTGAACGGCCAGAAAATGGCGCCGCCACAGATCTCGGCTGAAATTCTCAAGAAGATGAAGAAGACCGCCGAAGACTACCTCGGTGAAGCCGTCACCGAAGCGGTCATCACCGTACCGGCCTACTTCAACGACAGCCAGCGTCAGGCCACCAAGGACGCCGGCCGTATCGCCGGTCTGGACGTCAAGCGCATCATCAACGAGCCTACCGCTGCCGCACTGGCCTACGGTATGGACAAGGCCAAGGGCGACCACACTGTCATCGTTTATGACCTGGGTGGCGGTACGTTCGACGTTTCGGTCATCGAAATCGCCGAAGTCGATGGCGAGCACCAGTTCGAAGTGTTGGCCACCAACGGCGACACCTTCCTGGGTGGTGAAGACTTCGACATCCGCCTGATCGACTACCTCGTCGACGAGTTCAAGAAAGAAAGCGGCATGAACCTCAAAGGTGACCCGCTGGCCATGCAGCGCCTGAAAGAAGCCGCTGAAAAAGCCAAGATCGAGCTGTCCTCGAGCCAGTCGACCGACGTCAACCTGCCGTACATCACCGCAGACGCTACCGGTCCTAAGCACCTGAACGTCAAGATCTCCCGCGCCAAGCTGGAATCCCTGGTCGAAGACCTGGTTCAACGCACCATCGAGCCTTGCCGCATCGCGCTGAAAGACGCCGGTATCGACGTCGGTTCGATCAACGACGTGATCCTGGTCGGCGGCCAGACTCGTATGCCACTGGTGCAGAAGCTGGTGACTGACTTCTTCGGTAAAGAAGCCCGCAAGGACGTCAACCCGGACGAAGCCGTTGCCATGGGCGCTGCCATCCAGGGCGCGGTTCTGGCTGGCGACGTCAAGGACGTGCTGCTGCTGGACGTCAGCCCGCTGACCCTGGGTATCGAAACCATGGGCGGCGTGATGACCGCGCTGATCGAGAAAAACACCACGATTCCTACCAAGAAGTCGCAAGTGTTCTCGACCGCCGACGACAACCAGAGCGCCGTGACCATTCACGTGCTGCAAGGTGAGCGCAAGCAAGCCGGTCAGAACAAGTCCCTGGGCAAGTTCGACCTCGCCGAGATTCCACCAGCTCCACGTGGCGTGCCGCAAATCGAAGTGACCTTCGACATCGACGCCAACGGCATCCTGCACGTAGGTGCCAAGGACAAGGCCACTGGCAAGACCCAGTCGATCGTGATCAAGGCCAACTCCGGTCTGTCCGATGAAGAAATTCAACAGATGATCCGTGACGCCGAAGCCAACTCGGAAGAAGACCGCAAGTTCGAAGAACTGGCCGCAGCCCGTAACCAGGGTGATGCACTGGTGCACTCGACTCGCAAAATGATCTCCGACGCTGGCGACAAGGTCACCGCTGAAGAGAAGACCGCTATCGAAGCTGCGCTGGTCGCCCTGGAAGCCGCCGTCAAAGGCGACGACAAGGCCGCTATCGAAGCCAAGGTCGAAGAGCTGTCCAAGGTCTCCGCTCCAGTGGCGCAGAAAATGTACGCCGAACAGGCTGAACAGCCTCAAGGTGCTGCACAGCCTGCCGGTGAAGAAGCCAAGAAGCACGATGACGTCGTCGACGCCGAGTTCGAAGAAGTCAAAGACAACAAGTAAGACTGCTTGTTGGTCGGCCAGTTGACTGCCCTTGTGCAGTGGCTGGTAGGATGTCGCCGCGCGGGGGCTTGCTCCCGCGTTGGCGTGTCTGGAATCCACGAATTTTTACAGCATGCGACACGATCGGATGTTGGCCGCACGGCCTGCTGCGCTCTTGCGTGCTGGCTCTCAAAAAGAGTGCAAAGACTTATGGCTAAGCGTGACTATTACGAAGTGCTGGGGGTGGAGCGAGGCTCCAGCGAGGCGGACCTGAAGAAGGCCTATCGCCGCCTTGCGATGAAGCATCACCCGGACCGTAATCCGGATGACAAGGAGTCGGAAGAGAAATTCAAGGAGGCCAACGAGGCCTATGAAGTGCTCTCCGACGCCAGTAAACGTGCTGCCTACGACCAATACGGTCATGCCGGCGTCGACCCGCAGATGGGTGGCGGTGGCGGTCCTGGTTTTGGCGGGCAGAATTTTTCCGACATCTTTGGTGATGTCTTCAGCGATTTCTTCGGTGGTGGCCAGGGCCGCGGCGGTCGTGGCGGCGCTCAGCGCGGCAGCGATCTGCGTTACACCCTGGAGCTCGATCTCGAAGAGGCCGTTCGCGGTACCACGGTCAACATCCGCGTGCCGACGCTGGTCAACTGCAAGCCTTGTGATGGCAGCGGCGCCAAGAAAGGCTCGGCGCCGATCAACTGCCCGACCTGTGGTGGTATCGGCCAGGTCCGCATGCAGCAGGGCTTCTTCTCGGTGCAGCAGACCTGCCCGCGTTGCCATGGCCAGGGCAAGATCATCTCCGACCCGTGCGATTCGTGCCACGGCGCCGGCCGCGTCGAAGAGTCCAAGACCCTTTCCGTCAAGGTGCCGCCAGGCGTCGATACCGGCGACCGTATTCGCCTGTCCGGCGAAGGCGAGGCGGGTGCGCAGGGTGGTCCGACCGGCGACCTGTATGTGGTGATCAGCGTGCGCGAGCATGCGATTTTCCAGCGCGACGGCAAGCATCTGTTCTGTGAAGTGCCGATCAGCATCACCGATGCGGCGCTGGGTGCGGAGCTCGAAGTGCCGACGCTGGATGGTCGCGTCAAGTTGAGGATCCCCGAGGGTACGCAGACCGGCAAGCAGTTCCGTCTGCGCGGCAAGGGCGTTGCCCCGGTGCGCGGTGGCGGTGCTGGCGACCTGATGTGCCGGGTGGCGGTCGAGACGCCGGTCAACCTGGGGCGTCGCCAGCGCGAGCTGCTCGAAGAGTTCCGGGCTTCGCTCGAAGGCGACACCAGTCACTCGCCCAAGGCCAATGGCTGGTTCGAAGGCGTGAAGCGCTTCTTCGGCGATCTTTGATTTGACCAAAGGCTGAGAGCCTCTTCGCGGGCAGAGCCCGCTCCCGCAGGAGATTGCATTCCAGTCTGTGGGAGCGGGCGCTGCCCGCGAAGCTTTTAAGGGATACGCATATGCGTCGTATAGCTGTAATGGGCGCCGCCGGGCGCATGGGCAAGAACCTGATCGAAGCGGTGCAGCAGCGCGCGCCGCTGACCGGCCTGACCGCCGCCATCGTTCGTCCGGGCAGCACGCTGCTCGGCGCCGATGCGGGCGAGCTGGCGTCCCTGGGGCGTATCGGAGTACAGCTGGTGGGCAGCCTGGCGCCAGTTGTCGATGAGTTCGATGTGCTGATCGACTTCACCTTGCCGGACGTGATGCTGCAGAACCTGGCGTTCTGCCGCAAGGCGGGCAAGGCCATGGTCATCGGCACCACGGGCTTGTCGGCCGAGCAGAAGCAGCAGTTGGTCGAGGCCGGCAAGGACATCCCGATCGTCTTCGCTTCCAACTTCAGCGTCGGCGTTAACCTGTCGTTCAAGCTGCTGGAGATGGCGGCGCGGGTGATGGGGGAAGAGGCCGATATCGAGATCATCGAGGCCCATCACCGGCACAAGGTCGATGCCCCTTCGGGTACGGCAGTGAGCATGGGTGAGGTGATCGCCAAGACGCTGGATCGTGACCTGAGCAAGGTTGCGGTGTATGGCCGTCAAGGTCATACCGGTGCCCGCCAGCGCGACACCATAGGTTTCGCCACGGTGCGCGGCGGCGATGTGGTGGGCGATCACACGGTATTGTTCGCCGCCGAAGGCGAGCGCGTCGAGATCACCCACAAGGCCTCGAGCCGCATGACCTTCGCCAAGGGTGCCGTGCGTGCGGCGCTGTGGCTGGATGGCAAGACGCTAGGTCTGTATGATATGCAGGATGTGCTGGATCTGCATTGATCCTCCCCGCCACATCTGTAGCGAGGGGGCTTGCCCCCGATAACGATGTCTGGCGTTCTGAGGGGTGCCAGGTAAACCCTTTCGGGGGCAAGCCCCCTCGCTACAGATTCGGTGTTTCTCCTGTCGCCTGCTCTGATCTTTTCGACGGAATACGGGTGGACCAAAAAGGCCTTTTTCTGTAAGCTACAGCTTTAGTGTGTCCACTAAAAGCGCGCAGATAATTTCGACGAGAAAGCGGGGTGACGTGTCTATACGTCATTCCGCTTTTTTGCAACCTGCGATCGCCCTTTCAGGCTTTATTTACGGGAGGTCTTCTTGACTACGCCAGCCATACTCGCCCTTGCTGATGGCAGCATTTTTCGCGGTGACGCCATTGGAGCCGACGGTCAGACCGTTGGCGAGGTGGTGTTCAACACCGCAATGACCGGCTATCAGGAAATCCTCACAGATCCTTCCTACGCCCAGCAAATCGTTACCCTGACTTACCCGCACATCGGCAACACCGGTACCAACCCGGGTGATGCCGAGTCCAACCAGGTCTGGTCTGCCGGCCTGGTCATCCGTGATCTGCCGCTGGTCGCCAGCAACTGGCGCAACACGATGTCGCTGTCGGATTACCTGAAGGCCAACAACGTTGTCGCCATTGCCGGTATCGACACCCGTCGCCTGACCCGCATCCTGCGTGAGAAAGGCGCCCAGAACGGCTGCATCATGGCCGGCGACAACATCAGCGAAGAGGCCGCCATCGCTGCTGCGCGCGGCTTCCCGGGCCTCAAGGGCATGGACCTGGCCAAGGTCGTCAGCGTCAAGGAAAGCTACGAGTGGCGCTCCTCGGTCTGGGACCTGGCCACCAACGAGCACGCCCAAATCCCGGCCAGCGAGCTGCCTTACCACGTGGTCGCCTTCGACTACGGCGTCAAGGTCAACATCCTGCGCATGCTGGTCGAGCGCGGCTGCCGCGTCACCGTGGTGCCGGCGCAAACCCCGGCCAGCGACGTGCTGGCGCTCAACCCGGATGGCGTGTTCCTGTCCAACGGTCCGGGCGATCCCGAGCCTTGCGACTACGCTATCCAGGCGATCAAGGAAGTGCTCGAGACCGAGATTCCGGTGTTCGGCATCTGCCTGGGTCACCAGTTGCTGGCCCTGGCCTCCGGTGCCAAGACCGTCAAGATGGGTCACGGTCACCACGGTGCCAACCACCCGGTCCAGGACATGGACACCGGCGTGGTCATGATCACCAGCCAGAACCACGGTTTTGCGGTCGACGAGGCCACCCTGCCGAGCAACGTGCGCGCCATCCACAAGTCGCTGTTCGACGGTACCCTGCAAGGTATCGAGCGCACCGACAAGAGCGCCTTCAGCTTCCAGGGTCACCCTGAAGCGAGCCCGGGCCCGAACGATGTGGCGCCGCTGTTCGACCGCTTTATCGATGCCATGGCCAAGCGCCGCTGAGCCTGACCAGCATCGAAAGCCCACGCGTGCCAGCAGCGGCCCCATCAGGGTGGCCGCCACTGGCGCCAACGAATGATGTCAAGCCGGCCATCCCCCGGGATCGCCGACTGAATTGCGGACTTGAGTGACAACCCATGCCAAAACGTACAGACATAAAGAGCATCCTGATCCTCGGTGCCGGCCCGATCGTCATCGGTCAGGCCTGCGAATTCGACTACTCCGGCGCCCAGGCCTGCAAAGCCCTGCGCGAAGAGGGTTACCGCGTCATCCTGGTGAACTCCAACCCGGCCACCATCATGACCGACCCGGCCATGGCCGACGCCACCTACATCGAGCCGATCAAGTGGCAGACCGTGGCCAAGATCATCGAAGCCGAGCGTCCTGACGCGCTGCTGCCGACCATGGGTGGCCAGACCGCCCTGAACTGCGCCCTGGACCTAGAGCGCGAAGGCGTACTGGAAAAGTTCGGCGTCGAAATGATCGGTGCCAATGCCGACACCATCGACAAGGCCGAAGACCGCTCGCGCTTCGACAAGGCCATGAAGTCCATCGGCCTGGCGTGCCCGCGCTCCGGTATCGCCCACAGCATGGAAGAAGCCAATGCGGTCCTCGAGACCCTGGGCTTCCCGTGCATCATTCGTCCGTCCTTCACCATGGGCGGCACCGGTGGCGGTATCGCCTACAACCGTGAAGAGTTCGAAGAAATCTGCGCCCGTGGTCTGGACCTGTCGCCGACCAAGGAACTGCTGATCGACGAATCGCTGATCGGCTGGAAAGAATACGAGATGGAAGTGGTCCGCGACAAAAAGGACAACTGCATCATCGTCTGCTCGATCGAGAACTTCGACCCAATGGGCGTGCACACCGGTGACTCGATCACCGTTGCGCCAGCACAGACCCTGACGGACAAGGAATACCAGATCATGCGCAACGCCTCCCTGGCGGTACTGCGCGAGATCGGTGTCGAGACTGGCGGTTCCAACGTGCAGTTCGGCATCTGCCCGAACACCGGCCGCATGGTCGTGATCGAGATGAACCCACGGGTATCGCGTTCCTCGGCACTGGCTTCCAAGGCTACCGGCTTCCCGATCGCCAAGGTCGCGGCCAAGCTGGCCGTCGGTTACACCCTCGATGAGCTGCAGAACGACATCACCGGCGGCAAGACCCCGGCGTCCTTCGAGCCGTCCATCGACTACGTGGTCACCAAGCTGCCGCGCTTCGCCTTCGAGAAATTCCCGAAAGCCGACGCCCGCCTGACCACCCAGATGAAATCCGTGGGTGAAGTCATGGCCATCGGCCGGACCTTCCAGGAATCCCTGCAGAAAGCCCTGCGCGGCCTGGAAGTCGGTGTGTGCGGCCTCGACCCGAAAGTCGAGCCGAGCAACCCTGAATTCCAGAGCATCCTCAAGCGCGAGCTGACCGTGCCGGGCGCCGAGCGTATCTGGTACGTGGCCGACGCCTTCCGTGCCGGCATGACCTGCGACGAGATCTTCGCCCTGACCATGATCGACCACTGGTTCCTGGTGCAGATCGAAGACCTCATCAAGGACGAAGAGAAGGTCAAGACCCTCGGTCTGGCCGACATCGACAAGGCCCTGATGCTCAAGCTCAAGCGCAAAGGCTTCAGCGACCAGCGTCTGGCCAAGCTGCTGGGCATTACCGACAAGAATCTGCGCCGTCATCGCCACAAGCTCGAAGTGCTGCCGGTGTACAAGCGCGTCGACACCTGCGCCGCCGAGTTCGCCACCGACACCGCCTACCTGTACTCCACGTACGAGGAAGAGTGCGAGGCCAACCCTTCGACCCGCGACAAGATCATGATCCTCGGTGGCGGCCCGAACCGTATCGGCCAAGGCATCGAGTTCGACTACTGCTGCGTGCACGCAGCCCTGGCGCTGCGTGAAGACGGGTACGAGACCATCATGGTCAACTGCAACCCGGAAACCGTTTCCACCGACTACGACACCTCCGACCGCCTGTACTTCGAGCCGCTGACGCTCGAAGACGTGCTGGAAGTGGTCCGCGTCGAGAAGCCTAAAGGCGTGATCGTCCAGTACGGCGGCCAGACCCCGTTGAAACTGGCTCGCGCCCTGGAAGAAGCCGGCGTGCCGATCATCGGTACCAGCCCGGACGCCATCGACCGTGCCGAAGACCGTGAGCGCTTCCAGCAGATGGTTCAGCGCCTGAACCTGCTGCAGCCGCCGAACGCCACCGTGCGCAGCGAAGAAGAAGCCATCCGTGCCGCTGGCGTGATCGGCTACCCGTTGGTGGTACGCCCGTCCTACGTACTGGGCGGCCGTGCCATGGAGATCGTCTACGAGCTGGACGAACTCAAGCGCTACCTGCGCGATGCCGTACAGGTGTCCAACGACAGCCCGGTACTGCTCGATCACTTCCTCAACTGCGCCATCGAGATGGACGTGGATGCGGTGTGCGACGGTACCGACGTAGTCATCGGCGCCATCATGCAGCACATCGAGCAGGCGGGTGTTCACTCCGGTGACTCCGCGTGCTCGCTGCCGCCGTACTCGTTGCCTGCCCAGGTGCAGGACGAAGTCCGCGATCAGGTCAAGAAGATGGCCCTGGAACTGGGTGTGGTCGGCCTGATGAACGTTCAGCTGGCCCTGCAGGGCGACAAGATCTACGTGATCGAAGTCAACCCGCGTGCTTCCCGTACCGTGCCGTTCGTGTCCAAGTGCATCGGCACCTCGCTGGCGATGATCGCCGCGCGCGTCATGGCTGGCAAAACCCTGAAAGAGCTGGGCTTCACCAAGGAAATCATTCCCAACTTCTACAGCGTCAAGGAAGCGGTGTTCCCGTTCGCCAAGTTCCCGGGCGTCGACCCGATCCTCGGCCCAGAGATGAAGTCCACCGGTGAAGTCATGGGTGTCGGTGACACCTTCGGCGAAGCCTTCGCCAAGGCTCAGATGGGCGCCAGCGAAGTGCTGCCGACTGGCGGCACCGCATTCATCAGCGTGCGTGACGACGACAAACCACTGGTGGCGGGTGTCGCTCGCGACCTGATCGCCCTGGGCTTCGAAGTAGTCGCCACCGCCGGTACCGCCCGCGAAATCGAAGCGGCCGGCCTGAAAGTACGTCGTGTGAACAAAGTGACCGAAGGTCGCCCGCACGTGGTCGACATGATCAAGAACGACGAAGTCACCTTGATCATCAACACCACCGAAGGCCGTCAGTCGATCGCTGATTCCTACTCCATCCGTCGCAACGCCCTGCAGCACAAGATCTACTGCACCACCACGATCGCTGCGGGCGAGGCTATCTGCGAAGCGCTGAAGTTCGGTCCCGAAAAGACCGTTCGCCGCTTGCAGGATCTGCATGCAGGGCTCAAGGCATGATCAAATACCCCATGACCGTCCAGGGCGCTCGCTCCCTGGAAGAAGAACACGCGCACCTGACCAAGGTGGTGCGTCCCAAGCTCAGCCAGGACATCGGTACTGCGCGTGAGCTGGGAGATCTGAAAGAAAACGCCGAGTACCATGCTGCCCGCGAGCAGCAGGGTATGGTGGAAGCGCGCATCCGTGACATCGAAGGCCGCCTGCAGAATGCGGTGATCATCGACGTCACCACGATCCCGCACACCGGCAAGGTGATTTTCGGCACTACAGTGGAGATCGCCAACGTCGAGACCGACGAATCCGTGACCTATCACATCGTCGGGGAAGACGAGGCGGACTTCAAGCTAGGCAAGATTTCGGTGGGTTCGCCCATTGCTCGCGCCTTGATTGCCAAGGAAGAGGGCGATGTGGTGGTGGTGAAGACGCCGAGCGGCGTAGTCGAGTACGAGATCGTCAGCGTCAAGCACATCTGACGAGGTAAGCCCTTCGCGGGCAAGCCCTGCTCCTACGCTGTGGGAGCAAGGCTTGCCCGCGAAACTCTCGGTCCATCAATGAAAACGATGGATGTTCGAAAGCTGCTTGTTCACCTGCGGGTTCTTGCGGTAGATCAACGCCATCTTGCCGATGACCTGCACCAGATCGGCGCGGCCGGTCTTGCACAGCTGTGCAATGGTTGCCAGGCGTTGTTCGCGATCGAGGATGTTGAGCTTGATCTTGATCAGCTCGTGATCACTCACGGCGCGTTCGAATTCTGCTAAAACACCTTCAGTCAATCCATTATCTGCCACAATCAGAACCGGTTTCAGATGGTGGCCGATGGATTTGTACTGTTTCTTCTGCTCCTGAGTGAGCGGCATAATCTGACCCTTTGTCTGATCTTGTAAAAAGCGGCGGCCAGTTTACCCGAGCGGCAATCTCCGCGCCCAGTTAATCGCGACGCCAGAAATATCGAGGTGCCCAGTGGCCCGTTCCAAAACCAGTCTTGGTTGGCTGAAAGAACATTTCAACGATCCTTACGTCAAGATGGCGCAGAAGGATGGTTACCGCTCCCGTGCGAGCTACAAGCTCCTGGAAATCCAGGAAAAGGACAAGATCATCCGTCCTGGCATGAGCGTGATCGACCTCGGCGCCGCGCCGGGTGGCTGGTCGCAGGTCACCAGCCGGCTGATCGGCGGCCAGGGCAAGCTGATCGCTTCCGACATCCTGGAAATGGACAGCATCCCCGATGTGACCTTCATCCAGGGCGACTTCACCGAGGACGCCGTGCTGGCGCAGATCCTCGAGGCAGTAGGTAATTCCAAGGTAGACCTTGTTATTTCCGACATGGCCCCCAATATGAGTGGGATGCCGGCTGTCGATATGCCGCGGGCCATGTTCCTCTGTGAACTGGCGTTGGATCTGGCGAGCCGGGTACTGAAGCCGGGTGGCGACTTCCTGATCAAGATCTTTCAGGGCGAAGGCATCGACGTCTATCACAAGACCGTTCGGCAGATGTTTGACAAGGTACAGGTGCGTAAACCGGATTCCTCACGGGATCGTTCACGCGAACAATACCTGCTGGGCCGCGGGTTCCGCGGTGGCGACGAGCAATAATAGGGGCTTTGGGCCGCATTGATTGATTTTTTCAATGGGGCGATTGGTCAGCACATAGGCCAATATTGTAGTCAATGCTTTACAAAGGGTTACAGACTGTGTCTGCAGACTACGAAAGTGTCGTGTAAGTTAGGCCGATGATTATCATGCGAGGCACGTCTGCCCCGGTGGCTTGCTTCAGAGGGTAGTGAATTGAACGATATGGCAAAGAACCTCATCCTGTGGTTGATCATTGCAGCCGTCCTGGTGACGGTCATGAACAACTTCTCCAGCCCTAACGAGCCGCAGACCCTCAACTATTCCGACTTCATTCAGCAAGTCAAGGATGGCAAGGTCGAGCGTATCACCGTGGACGGCGCGGTTATCACTGGCAAGCGCAACGACGGTGACAACTTCAAGACCATCCGTCCGAACATCGCCGACAACGGCCTGATCGGCGACCTGGTCGACAATCACGTCACGGTCGAAGGCAAGCAGCCTGAGCAGCAGAGCATCTGGACTCAACTGCTGGTGGCGAGCTTCCCGATCCTGGTGATCATTGCCGTGTTCATGTTCTTCATGCGCCAGATGCAGGGCGGTGCTGGAGGCAAGGGCGGGCCGATGAGCTTTGGCAAGAGCAAGGCTAGGCTGCTGTCCGAGGATCAGGTCAAAACCACCCTGGCTGACGTCGCGGGTTGCGACGAGGCCAAGGAAGAGGTGGGTGAACTGGTCGAGTTTCTGCGCGATCCGGGCAAGTTTCAGCGCCTGGGCGGGCGTATCCCACGCGGTGTGCTGATGGTTGGTCCTCCGGGTACGGGTAAAACCCTGCTGGCCAAGGCCATCGCCGGTGAAGCCAAGGTGCCGTTCTTCACCATCTCCGGTTCCGACTTCGTTGAAATGTTCGTGGGCGTCGGTGCAAGCCGCGTGCGTGACATGTTCGAGCAAGCGAAAAAACACGCGCCGTGCATCATCTTCATCGACGAGATCGACGCTGTGGGTCGCCATCGTGGCGGCGGCATGGGCGGTGGTCACGACGAGCGTGAGCAGACCCTCAACCAGTTGCTGGTAGAGATGGACGGCTTCGAAATGAATGACGGCATCATCGTCATCGCCGCGACCAACCGTCCTGACGTGCTCGACCCGGCGCTGCTGCGTCCAGGTCGCTTCGACCGCCAGGTAGTGGTCGGCTTGCCGGACATCCGTGGCCGCGAGCAGATCCTCAAGGTGCACATGAAAAAGGCGCCGCTGGGCGACGACGTCAACCCAGCTGTGATCGCCCGTGGTACGCCCGGCTTCTCCGGTGCCGACCTGGCCAACCTGGTCAACGAGGCCTCGTTGTTCGCTGCCCGCAACGGCAAGCGCATCGTCGAGATGAAAGAGTTCGAGCTGGCCAAAGACAAGATCATGATGGGCGCCGAGCGCAAGACCATGGTCATGTCCGAGAAAGAAAAACGTAACACCGCTTACCATGAGGCGGGTCACGCCATCGTCGGTCGCGTCGTGCCTGAGCATGATCCGGTCTACAAAGTGTCGATCATCCCCCGTGGCCGAGCGCTGGGTGTGACCATGTTCCTTCCTGAGGAAGATCGTTACAGCTTGTCCAAGCGTGCGCTGATCAGCCAGATCTGCTCGCTGTACGGCGGTCGTATCGCCGAAGAGATGACCTTGGGCTTCGACGGCGTCACCACCGGCGCTTCCAACGACATCATGCGTGCCAGCCAGATTGCGCGGAACATGGTCACCAAGTGGGGCCTATCTGAAAAGCTCGGCCCGCTGCTGTATGCCGAGGATGACGATCAGCCGTTCCTGCGTGGCGGTGGCAGTTCGGGCAACGCCAGCGTGTCGGGTGAAACCGCCAAGCTGATCGACTCCGAAGTGCGTTCGATCATCGACAATTGCTACAGCACCGCTCAGCAGATCTTGACGGACAAGCGCGCTCAGCTGGACGCCATGGCCGATGCGTTGATGAAGTACGAGACTATCGATGCTGACCAGATCGACGATATCATGGCCGGACGTACCCCACGCGAGCCGCGCGATTGGTCGGGCGGTGGTTCGGGTTCTGCTGGCACACCTGTCAAAGAAGGTGAATTGCCTTCGAACCCGATCGGTGGGCCAGCGGCTCAACACTAAGGTCTCCGGCCTCAAGGTTTGACATGATATCCACGCTACACCCGACCCGGTTGCCTTGTGGCAACCGGGTTCTCGATTTGTCCCGTACCCATGTCATGGGTATCCTCAATATCACCCCCGATTCGTTTTCCGATGGTGGCCGGTTCGCCCAGCGCGACCTGGCCATTCGGCACGCCGCGGCGATGGTCGAAGCGGGTGCGACTCTGATCGACGTCGGTGGCGAGTCCACACGCCCCGGTGCCAAAGCCGTGGGCGTTGCCGAGGAGCTCGATCGTGTGGCTCCGGTCGTCGACGCGATCGCGCGCGAGCTGGACGTCATCATTTCGGTCGACACCTCCACGCCGCAAGTCATCAGCGAAACAGCACGCCTCGGCGCCGGGTTGATCAACGATGTGCGTTCGCTGCGTCGTCCTGGCGCGCTGCAGGCGGCTGCCGACACTGGTTTGCCGGTGTGTCTGATGCATATGCTCGGCGAGCCAGGTGACATGCAGGACGCGCCTCATTACGATGACCTGGTAGGTGAGGTCAGTGCCTTCCTGGATGAACGTATGCAGGCGTGTGCGGCGGCGGGTATCCCGGCCGAGCGCATCGTCCTCGACCCGGGTTTCGGCTTTGCCAAGACCCACGAGCACAACTTGAGCCTGTTCCGCCACATGGAAGCCCTGCACGCCCTCGGGCGGCCGCTGCTGGTCGGGGTGTCGCGCAAGAGTATGGTCGGCCGTGCCTTGAACCGCACGGTCGATCAGCGCCTCAGCGGCAGCCTGGCTCTCGCGGCGCTGGCCATGTTCAAGGGCGCGCGCATCCTGCGTGTGCATGACGTGGCTGAAACGGTCGATGTAGTGCGTATGATTGCAGCGGTCGAAGCCGCCGAATAGGCGCCCGAGTTCAGCGCCTGAGGGTGCTGCCGAACAAGACAGGATTGAAATTCATGAGCAGAAAGTATTTTGGCACCGACGGTATTCGTGGGCGTGTTGGCGAGTATCCGATCACCCCCGACTTCATGCTCAAGCTGGGTTGGGCAGCCGGCATGGCATTTCGCAAGATGGGTGCCTGTCGAGTGCTGGTGGGTAAGGACACGCGTATCTCCGGGTACATGTTCGAGTCCGCCCTGGAGGCTGGTCTGTCCGCTGCAGGCGCCGATGTGATGCTGCTGGGGCCGATGCCGACACCCGCCATCGCGTATCTGACGCGCACCTTCCACGCTGAGGCGGGCATCGTCATCAGTGCCTCGCACAACCCCCACGATGACAACGGCATCAAGTTCTTCTCGGGTCAGGGCACCAAGCTGCCCGACGAGATTGAGTCGATGATCGAGGAGTTGATGGACGCGCCAATGACCGTGGCCGAATCCAGCAAACTGGGCAAGGTGTCACGGATCAACGACGCGGCCGGTCGCTACATCGAATTCTGCAAGAGCAGCGTACCGAGCAGCACCGATTTTGCCGGCCTCAAGCTAGTGGTCGATTGCGCCCATGGTGCGACCTACAAAGTTGCCCCAAACGTGTTTCGCGAGCTCGGTGCCAACGTCACTGTGCTGTCTGCGGCGCCCGATGGCCTGAACATCAACGACAACTGCGGTTCGACGCACATGGAGGCCCTGCAGGCAGCCGTGCTGATCGGTCACGCCGATATGGGCATTGCCTTCGATGGTGATGGCGATCGCGTGCTGATGGTCGATCACGCGGGCGCTATCGTCGACGGTGACGAATTGCTGTTCATCATCGCTCGCGACCTGCAAGAGCGTGGTCGTCTCAATGGCGGCGTGGTCGGCACTCTGATGAGCAACCTCGGCCTGGAGCTGGCGTTGCAGGATCTGGCGATTCCGTTCGTGCGGGCCAAGGTCGGCGACCGCTACGTGATGGCCGAGCTCAAGGAGCGTGACTGGCAACTGGGCGGCGAGAACTCCGGGCATGTGGTGTGCTGCCAGCACACCACCACCGGGGACGCGATCATCGCTGCGCTGCAAGTGTTGCTGGCGCTCAAGCGTCGCGACGAAAGCCTCGCCCACGCCCGCCAGGCGCTGCGCAAGTGCCCGCAGGTGCTGGTCAACGTGCGTTTTGCCGGGGGGGATGTCGACCCCTGCGAGCATCCGGCGGTCAAGGAGGCCTGTGAGCGCGTGACGGCCGCCATGGGCGGTCGTGGCCGGGTCTTGCTGCGCAAGTCCGGGACCGAGCCGCTGGTGCGCGTGATGGTCGAAGGCGACGACGAAAAGCAGGTTCGTGGCTATGCCGACGAGCTGGCAAAACTGGTAAGTGAAGTTTGCGCCTGAATACGGCTTGCCAGTGATGATCTGGTTGGGTAACATCTGCGCCCACTTTGACCGACGAGGTACAGCATGCGTCGCACGATGGTAGCAGGTAACTGGAAAATGCACGGTACCGGCAACAGCGTCGCTGAGCTGATCAAGGGACTGAGCAATCTGTCTCTCCCGGGTTCGGTCGACGTGGCGGTGTTCCCTCCGGCGTTGTATATCGATCGCGTCGTCGCTGGCCTGCAAGGACAGTCGATTGTGGTCGGTGGGCAGAATAGTGCCCAGCAAGCAGAACAGGGTGCACTGACCGGTGAGATCTCGCCGGCGCAGTTGGCGGAAGCCGGTTGCAAGCTGGTCTTGGTAGGGCACTCGGAACGCCGGCAGATTTTTGCCGAGTCCGATGAGCTGCTGGTTCGCAAGTTTGCGGCAGCCCAGGCCAGTGGCTTGACCCCGGTGCTCTGTGTAGGGGAAACCCTGGAAGAGCGCGAGGCGGACAAGACCCTCGCAGTAGTCGGTCGGCAGATCGATAGCGTCATCGATGCCCTGGGCATCGACGCTTTCGTCAACGCGATCATCGCCTATGAGCCTGTATGGGCCATCGGCACGGGCCTCACGGCCTCGCCGCAGCAAGCGCAGGATGTGCACGCCGCCATTCGCGCGCAGCTGGCGGCAAAGAATTCTGAAGTGGCGGGTAATACGCGGCTTCTATACGGCGGCAGCGTGAAGGCGGCCAATGCGGCTGAGCTGTTCGGCATGCCGGATATCGATGGGGGGCTCATTGGTGGAGCTTCCCTGAATGCAGATGAGTTCGGTGCGATCATTCGCGCCGCGGGAAACTGAGAAAATGCTGGAAACAGTCGTAGTCGTTTTTCATCTGCTGGGTGCCCTGGGCGTCGTTGCTCTGGTTTTGCTGCAGCAGGGTAAAGGTGCGGACGCTGGCGCGTCGTTCGGAGCAGGTGCATCAAATACTGTCTTCGGAGGCCAAGGTTCCTCTACCTTTCTTAGTAAGTTTACTGCTATACTAGCTGCATGTTTTTTCATAACCAGCCTGGGGTTAGGTTACTTTGCTAAAGAGAAAGCTCACGAGCTGACTCAAGTAGGTCTCCCTCAAGCACCAGCGGTTGTGGCACCAAAGCAAAAGCCGGTTTCAGATGATGTTCCGGTGCTTCAAGAGCAAAAGAGTGATGTGAAATCTGACGTCCCTCCGGCTCAAGAGCAAAAGTGATACTCGCAAGAGCATCATGGTTGTACGGGTAGTAAATGTTGTATTGCCGAGGTGGTGGAATTGGTAGACACGCAACCTTGAGGTGGTTGTGCCCATAGGGTGTAGGGGTTCGAGTCCCCTTCTCGGTACCAATTAATCAGGGGAGCCCGCAGATGCGGGCTTTCTTGTCGGTGAAAGGTTGGATTGACCCCGATAGGGGTTAAGTCTTATACTTTTGCCCCAGCTTTGTCGCGGGATGGAGCAGTCTGGTAGCTCGTCGGGCTCATAACCCGAAGGTCGTTGGTTCAAATCCAGCTCCCGCAACCAGTTTTAGCAGAGCCCCTTTTTAGGGGCTTTTTGTTGGCTGGACAGTCTTTGCGCCGGTATTCAACGGCGTATCCGGGATGGGCGCTTCGCCCATTTTTTATTTGCATTAGCATGCATGAACATGCACGAGGGGGTTCAGGTGTCGAGCAAGCTAGAACAGTTGCAGGCCTTGTTGGCCCCGGTGGTCGTGGCCCTTGGCTATGAATGCTGGGGGATCGAATTTTCCGCTCAAGGTCGTCATTCTTTGTTGCGCGTCTATATCGACAAGGAAGGCGGCGTGCTGGTGGATGACTGTGCAATCGTCAGTCGCCAGATCAGCGGCGTACTGGACGTTGAAGATCCTATCTCCGTCGAGTACACCCTTGAAGTTTCTTCTCCCGGCATGGAGCGCCCGCTGTTCACCCTTGAACAGTTTGCCCAATTTGTCGGCGAACAAGTGAAGATCAAGCTGCGTTCGCCCTTCGAAGGGCGTCGCAACTTTCAGGGTTTTCTCCGCGGGGTGGAGGAACAGGATGTTGTGGTCCAGGTAGACGATCACGAGTTCCTGCTGCCGATCGATATGATCGACAAGGCCAACATTATTCCCAGTTTTGACTGAGACGCGGATCCCGCGGATCCAAATGGCTTGCGAAAGGCGAGGCGTACGATGAGCAAAGAAGTACTGCTGGTTGTTGAGTCGGTATCCAATGAAAAGGGCGTACCGGCGGGCGTTATTTTTGAGGCGCTGGAAATAGCGCTGGCTACGGCCACCAAAAAACGTTTTGAAGACGAAGTTGACCTGCGTGTGGAAATCAACCGCCACACCGGTGCCTATGAGACGTTCCGTCGCTGGACCGTGGTCGAGGAGGCTGATCTTGACGATCCGGCCATCGAGACCTGGCCTAGCAAGGTGGAAATCTCGCACCCCGGCGCCAAGGTCGGTGAAGTGGTCGAAGAAAAGATCGAGTCGATCGAGTTCGGCCGTATCGCTGCCCAGACCGCCAAACAGGTCATCGTGCAGAAAGTTCGCGAAGCCGAACGTGCTCAAGTGGTCGATGCCTATCGCGAGCGTCTCGGCGAGATCATCTCCGGGACCGTCAAGAAGGTCACCCGTGACAACGTCATCGTCGACCTGGGCAACAACGCCGAAGCGTTGCTGGCCCGCGAAGACATTATTTCCCGGGAAACTTTCCGGGTGGGCGTGCGCCTGCGTGCACTGCTCAAGGAAATCCGCACCGAGAACCGCGGTCCGCAGCTGATTCTGTCGCGTACTGCGCCAGAGATGCTGATCGAACTGTTCCGCATCGAAGTGCCGGAAATCGCCGAAGGGCTGATCGAAGTCATGGCCGCGTCCCGTGATCCTGGCTCCCGAGCCAAGATCGCCGTACGTTCCAAGGACAAGCGCATCGATCCTCAGGGCGCCTGCATCGGTATGCGCGGTTCCCGCGTACAGGCCGTTTCGGGTGAGCTGGGCGGCGAGCGTGTCGACATCGTCCTCTGGGACGATAACCCTGCGCAATTCGTGATCAACGCGATGTCGCCTGCCGAAGTGGCCGCCATCATCGTTGATGAGGATGCCCATGCCATGGACATCGCGGTCGGCGCAGACAACCTGGCTCAAGCGATTGGCCGCGGTGGACAGAACGTCCGCCTGGCCAGCCAACTGACCGGTTGGACCCTGAACGTGATGACCGAATCGGACATCCAGGCCAAGCAGCAAGCAGAAACCGGCGACATCCTGCGCAACTTCATCGACGAGCTGGAAGTCGATGAAGAGCTGGCGCAGGTGCTGGTTGATGAAGGTTTCACCAGCCTGGAAGAGATTGCCTACGTACCGTTGGAAGAAATGCTCAACATCGACGGCTTTGACGAAGATATCGTCAACGAGCTTCGCGCTCGTGCCAAGGATCGTTTGTTGACCAAAGCCATCGCTACTGAGGAAAAGCTGGCAGACGCCCATCCGGCCGAAGACCTGCTCTCGCTTGAGGGTATGGACAAGGATTTGGCGATGGAACTGGCGGTGCGCGGCGTAATTACCCGCGAAGACCTGGCCGAGCAGTCTATTGACGATCTGCTCGACATCGACGGCATTGACGATGATCGTGCCGGCAAGTTGATCATGGCCGCCCGAGCCCACTGGTTCGAGTAAGTAGGCGCGGCCTGAGGAGAGAAGTGCATGACGCAAGTCACGGTGAATGAACTGGCCAAAGAGGTCGCTGCACCGGTAGAGCGCCTGTTACAGCAGATGCGTGAGGCAGGTCTGCCGCACACCGACGCCGGACAAGTTGTGACCGATAATGAGAAGCAGGCTCTGCTGGCTCATTTGAAAAGCAGCCACAAGGTAAAAGTGGAAGAACCGCGCAAGATCACTTTGCAGCGCAAAACCACGAGCACCCTGCGCGTAGCGGGTAGCAAGAGCATCAGCGTAGAAGTACGCAAGAAGAAAGTTTTCGTTCAGCGCAGCCCGGAAGAAATCCAGGCCGAGCAGAAGCGCGAGCTCGAAGAGCGTGGTGCGGCTGAAGCGGCTGTGCGCCAGAAGGCCGAGGAAGAAGCTCGCCAGAAGGCCGCCAAGGAAGCCCCGAGCGCGCCGCAAGGCACCGCCGCCGTCGCCGAGGCCGCTCCGGCTGCCCCTGCAGCAGCGCCGGCCGCTGCACCGGTTCAGGCGCCTGTCGCCGCCGAAGCCTTCGTGGCCTCGGCTCCAGCGCCTGCTGGTGAGCGCAAGCGTGAAGAACCACCACGCCGCCCGGACAAGGCCAAAGGTGAAGACGACCGCCGTGCTGGCGAGCGCAAGAACCAGCCACACCGCGCTACCGTCAAGGAGAAGGCGCCGACTCCGCGTGCCGCACCGCGTACCACCGAAGAAGAAAGCGACAGCTTCCGTCGCGGTGGCCGTGGCAAGGGCAAGCTGAAAAAGCGCAACGCTCACGGTTTCCAGAGCCCGACCGGCCCTGTCGTGCGTGACGTACAGATCGGCGAAACCATCTCGGTCGGCGATCTGGCCGCACAGATGTCGGTCAAGGCTGCCGAAGTCATCAAGTTCATGTTCAAGCTGGGTACTCCAGCCACCATCAACCAGGTACTGGATCAGGAAACTGCCCAACTGGTTGCTGAAGAACTGGGCCACAAAGTGACTCTGGTCAGCGACACCGCCCTGGAAGACTCCCTGGCCGAATCGTTGAAGTTCGAAGGCGAAGCCTTTGCACGTGCACCGGTGGTGACCGTCATGGGCCACGTCGACCACGGCAAGACCTCGCTGCTCGACTACATTCGTCGTGCCAAGGTCGCCGCTGGCGAAGCCGGTGGTATCACCCAGCACATCGGTGCCTACCACGTCGAAACCGACCGTGGCATGGTCACCTTCCTCGACACCCCGGGTCACGCCGCGTTTACCGCAATGCGTGCCCGTGGTGCCAAGGCGACCGACATCGTCATCCTCGTGGTGGCAGCGGACGACGGCGTGATGCCGCAAACCATCGAAGCCGTTCAGCATGCCAAGGCAGCTGGCGTCCCGCTGGTGGTCGCGGTCAACAAGATCGACAAGCCGGGTGCAGACCTGGATCGCATCCGCAGCGAGCTGTCGGTGCACGGCGTGACTTCCGAAGACTGGGGTGGCGACACTCCATTCGTACCGGTCTCGGCCAAAGCGGGTACAGGTGTCGACGAGCTGCTCGAAGCCGTATTGCTGCAAGCCGAAGTACTGGAACTGACTGCAACCCCTTCGGCCCCTGGCCGTGGTGTGGTGGTCGAGTCTCGTCTGGACAAGGGTCGTGGCCCGGTGGCTACCGTGCTGGTACAGGACGGTACCCTGCGTCAGGGCGACATGGTCCTGGTCGGTTCGAACTATGGCCGCGTGCGTGCCATGCTCGACGAGAACGGCAAGTCGATCAAGGAAGCCGGTCCATCCATCCCTGTCGAGATCCTCGGCCTGGACGGTACTCCGGACGCTGGCGACGAAATGAGCGTAGTGGCTGACGAGAAGAAAGCCCGTGAAGTCGCGCTGTTCCGTCAAGGCAAGTTCCGCGAAGTCAAGCTGGCCCGTGCTCACGCCGGCAAGCTGGAAAACATCTTCGAGAACATGGGTCAGGAAGAGAAGAAGACGCTCAACATCGTCCTCAAATCCGACGTCCGTGGTTCCCTCGAAGCGCTGCAGGGTGCGCTCAACGGTCTGGGCAACGACGAAGTGCAAGTGCGTGTGGTCGGTGGCGGCGTCGGTGGTATCACCGAATCCGATGCCAACCTGGCACTGGCCTCCAATGCAGTACTGTTCGGCTTCAACGTACGTGCCGATGCCGGCGCGCGCAAGATCGTCGAGCAGGAAGGTCTGGATATGCGTTACTACAACGTGATCTACGACATCATTGAAGACGTCAAGAAAGCCCTGACCGGCATGCTCGGCAGCGATGTTCGCGAGAACATCCTGGGTGTCGCCGAAGTGCGTGACGTGTTCCGTTCGCCGAAGTTCGGTGCGATCGCCGGTTGCATGGTCATCGAGGGTGTGGTCTACCGCAACCGTCCGATCCGTGTACTGCGCGAAGACATCGTGATCTTCGAAGGCGAGCTGGAATCGCTGCGTCGCTTCAAGGACGATGCGTCCGAAGTGCGTGCCGGCATGGAGTGCGGTATCGGCGTCAAGAGCTACAACGACGTCAAGGCCGGCGACAAGATCGAAGTCTACGAGAAGGTCCAAGTGGCTCGTACGCTCTAATCCGCGAGCTCATGGAACCGCGCGAACGTTTCGCCCGGTTCTGAACGCAACGCCCGGTCCGGCTTCATGCCTGACCGGGCGTTTGCCGCTCTAGTTACAGGTAGTGAAACATGGCAAAAGAATATAGCCGTACCCAACGGATCGGCGATCAGATGCAGCGCGAGCTGGCACAATTGATCCGTCGTGAAGTCAAGGATCCCCGCGTGGGCCTGGTCACCATCACCGCCGTCGACGTCAGCCGTGACGTGGGTCATGCCAAGGTGTACATCACCGTGATGGGCGAGGACAGCGCCGAAGACATCAAGCAGAGCATCAAGGTGCTCAACAGCGCAGCGGGCTTCTTGCGTATGCAACTGGCCAAGGAAATGAAGCTGCGCAGCGTGCCGCAACTGCACTTCCATTACGACGAAAGCGTGTCGCGCGGTGCCCACCTGTCGGCGCTGATCGAGCGTGCCGTGGCCGAGGACAATCTTCACCCTGAAGACGGTCCGGAAACAGACGCCAAGGAGTAATCGGTGGCTCAGGTCAAACGTATTCGCCGCAACGTCAGCGGCATCATTCTGCTCGACAAGCCGTTGGGATTCACCTCCAACGCCGCCTTGCAGAAAGTCCGCTGGTTGCTCAATGCCGAGAAGGCCGGGCACACTGGCAGCCTCGACCCGCTGGCCACTGGTGTGCTGCCGTTGTGCTTCGGTGAGGCCACCAAGTTTTCCCAGTACCTGCTCGATTCCGACAAGGGCTACGAAACGGTCATGCAGTTGGGGCAGACCACCACCACGGCGGATGCCGAGGGTGAGGTTCTGCAGACCCGCGAAGTGACCGTCGGTCGCGCCGATATCGAGGCTGCACTGCCCGCATTCCGCGGCCCTATCATGCAGATCCCGCCGATGTACTCGGCGCTCAAGCGTGATGGCCAGCCGTTGTACAAGCTCGCCCGTGCAGGGGAAGTAGTGGAGCGCGAAGCGCGTTCTGTTACTATTGCGCGGCTGGAATTGCTCGAGCACGAGCAGACCCGCGCCAGATTGTCGGTAGGCTGCACCAAAGGCACCTACATCCGCACGCTGGTCGAGGACATTGGCGAGCAGCTGGGCTGTGGCGCTTATGTCGCGGAACTGCGCCGTACCCACGCCGGGCCGTTCAGCCTGGCGCAGACGGTGACCCTCGAAGAGCTCGAGGCGGTGCACGCTGAAGGCGGCAACGAGGCGGTGGATCGCTTCCTGATGCCATCGGACAGCGGTCTGCAGGATTGGCCGCTGCTGCAGTTCTCCGAGGCCAGCGCGCATTACTGGTTGCACGGTCAGGCGGTCAGAGCCCCCGATGCACCGCGGTTCGGCATGGTGCGGGTACAGGATCACAATGGTCGCTTCATCGGAATCGGTGAAGTGAGCGAAGACGGGCGCATTGCGCCACGTCGACTGATTCGGTCGGAATGACCGATCCCGGTCGCTGCGGGTTTTCCGTAGCGGCTGGTCGAGGACGGCTGTCAACAGGCACGGTCGCACCTCTTTTTATTAATACAGGGTATTGCCCTGGCCTGTTGGAATCCGTTCGCGGGTTCCCTAGTACTGGAGATGCCTCATGGCTCTTAGCGTTGAAGACAAAGCTCAAATCGTTGCCGACTACCAGCAAGCCGTTGGTGATACTGGTTCGCCAGAAGTGCAAGTTGCACTGCTGACCCACAACATCAACAAGCTGCAAGGTCACTTCAAGGCCAACGGTAAAGACCACCACTCCCGTCGTGGTCTGATCCGCATGGTCAACCAGCGCCGCAAGCTGCTGGACTACCTGAAGGGCAAGGACATCACCCGTTACAGCACCCTGATCGGTCGTCTGGGTCTGCGTCGCTAATAGCGGCCTGACACGCGGTGACAAGCGTGGCGTGTTGTGTCCGCCGGCCGGGGCTCAAGCTCCGGCCTGCGGGGGCGCTGCGCGCATTCCTGAGGTTGGTTGTCTGTCGTACCCCAGCGGGTTTGCCGCCAGGGCGGGCAGGCCTCCAGCCTCAAGTTGTATCTGGACGGTCATCGGGGCCGAATCCCCTGTCTGCCCAAGCATTCGCAAGAAACCAGTTCCCCCAGAGCAATCAAGAAGGTAGGAAACCGTGAACCCGGTCATCAAGAAGTTCCAATTCGGTCAGTCGACCGTTACCCTCGAAACGGGCCGTATTGCCCGTCAAGCCTCCGGCGCCGTACTGGTCACCGTCGATAACGACGTCACCGTACTGGTCACCGTGGTCGGTGCCAAGCAAGCGGATCCAGGCAAGGGCTTTTTCCCTCTGTCCGTGCACTACCAGGAAAAGACCTACGCTGCCGGTAAGATTCCCGGCGGTTTCTTCAAGCGTGAAGGCCGTCCTTCCGAGAAAGAAACCCTCACCTCGCGTCTGATCGATCGCCCGATCCGCCCCCTGTTCCCTGAAGGCTTCATGAACGAAGTGCAGGTTGTCTGCACCGTCGTGTCCACCAGCAAGAAAACCGATCCGGACATCGCTGCGATGATCGGTACCTCGGCAGCCCTGGCCATCTCCGGCATTCCGTTCGACGGCCCGATCGGCGCCGCTCGAGTGGCGTACCACGAAAGCACCGGCTATCTGCTGAACCCGACCTACGAGCAGCAGGCCGCTTCGAGCCTGGACATGGTCGTCGCCGGTACCCAGGAAGCCGTGCTGATGGTTGAGTCGGAAGCCAAAGAGCTGACCGAGGACCAGATGCTGGGCGCCGTGCTGTTCGCCCACGACGAATTCCAGTCGGTCATCAAGGCCGTCAGCGAGCTGGCCGCCGAAGCCGCCAAGCCCACCTGGAGCTGGACTCCTAAAGCCTGGAACACCGAGCTGTTGGGCGCTATCCGTAGCGAATTCGGCGATGCCGTCTCCCAGGCCTACACCATCACCGTCAAGGCTGATCGCTACGCCAAGCTGGGCGAACTGCGTGATCAGGTGGTTGCCAAATTCGCCACTGAAAACGGCCCGAGCGCGGGTGAAGTGAAGGAAATCTTCGGCGAGATCGAATACCGCACCGTTCGCGAGAACATCGTCAACGGCAAGCCACGTATCGACGGTCGCGACACCAAGACCGTGCGTCCACTGAACATCGAAGTCGGTGTACTGCCCAAGACTCACGGTTCGTCGCTGTTCACCCGTGGTGAAACCCAGGCGCTGGTCGTTGCCACACTGGGCACTGCCCGTGACGCGCAACTGCTGGACACCCTCGAAGGCGAGAAGAAAGACCCCTTCATGCTGCACTACAACTTCCCGCCGTTCTCGGTGGGTGAGTGCGGTCGCATGGGCGGTGCAGGCCGTCGCGAAATCGGTCACGGCCGTCTGGCTCGCCGTTCGGTTCAGGCCATGCTGCCGGATGCCAGCGAATTCCCTTACACCATCCGCGTGGTATCGGAAATTACCGAATCCAACGGTTCGAGCTCCATGGCTTCGGTCTGCGGTGCCTCGCTGGCACTGATGGACGCTGGTGTGCCGATGAAGGCACCAGTTGCCGGTATCGCCATGGGTCTGGTGAAAGAAGGCGGGGAGGTCGCCATCCTCACTGACATCCTGGGTGACGAAGACCACCTTGGTGACATGGACTTCAAGGTAGCGGGTACCGATAAAGGCATCACCGCGCTGCAGATGGACATCAAGATCAACGGCATCACCGAAGAGATCATGGAAAAAGCCTTGGCCCAGGCCTTGGAAGCGCGCAAGAACATCCTGCGCCAGATGAACCAGGTCCTCGGCACCTCCCGTACCGAGCTGTCGGCCAACGCGCCGACTATGATCGCCATGAAGATCGACACCGACAAGATCCGTGACGTCATCGGCAAAGGTGGCGCGACCATTCGTGCCATCTGCGAAGAAACCAAAGCGTCGATCGACATCGAAGACGATGGCTCGATCAAGATCTTCGGCGAGAGCAAAGAAGCTGCAGAAGCTGCGCGTCAGCGCGTTCTGAGCATCACCGCCGAAGCCGAGATCGGCAAGATCTACGTCGGCAAGGTCGAGCGTATCGTTGACTTCGGGGCATTCGTCAACATCCTGCCGGGCAAGGACGGTCTGGTGCACATCTCGATGCTGAGCGACGCTCGCGTAGAGAAAGTCACCGACATTCTGAAAGAAGGCCAGGAAGTCGAAGTCCTGGTACTGGACGTCGACAACCGCGGTCGCATCAAGCTGTCCATCAAGGACGTCGCTGCTGCCAAGGCTTCCGGCGCGTAAGTGCCGTCAGCGGTGTAGCGTAGCGTGATCCGCTGCGCAGTCACACAGGAATGCCCCGTATCTTCGGATACGGGGCATTTTTCATTTCAGCCGATAGGGGCGAAACGCGTGCGTCCCAGCTTGGCGATCAGCCATGACAAGGAGTCAGCGTTGGCCATGATGATATCGGTGCGTATCTGCGGGTTGGTATAGAAGGCCGCGCGGGCATTGACCAATTTGTCGGTCTTAGTGAGCTTGAGTATCGCGTCGAAGGCACGACCATCGTCGGCGACAATGTCGCGCCACACCATGTTTACCCGGACTTTGAACAGAATATGGGGTGAAGTGTTCACCGACAGGCCGTTGCGTCGAAAGGCCAGGATTTCGTCACGGACATTGCGCCCGCCGCCGGTATTGCGGCTGAGCTGATCGATAAACGGGGATGAGGCCTCCACATAGGCTATGTCCACCGTTCTGATGATCTGATGGGATATTTCATGGATCAACGACACGGCCTGCTGATGCGCGAGCAACTCGGTCTCGGAGGCGATGGCATGCACTGAGACCTCCCATGGCAGCGTAAAGAACCGTTCGGTAAGGAAAATCCGTTTGCCTGGATCTTGGTCATAGACGAAGGCTACGGTGTCTTCATAGCCCGGCATGTTGACGCCAACGATGATGCGCTTCGAGCTAGCGGGCTTCATGGGATCCGAAAGCAAATGCGTCAGTATCCGCTTGGTGTAGTCCCGTAGCTGCTCGACCGCCTGCGGGGACGGAACGTGCCCGAACGCATTGTTCAGGACCTTCAAGGTTCTGGCCGACAGCGCCACCTGCGGACTGGGTGCCTCCAGGTTCTCGAGCGCGGTCTCCAGGTAGTGGCGCGCCTTGTCATAGGCCCGCACCAGCATGGCGTGCTTGAGCGGGTGCAGTGCACTGATGTTCTTCATGCCGGACGCCAAGGTGGTGAAGCGCAGTGCGATCTCGTAGTCCACGGCGGCCGTGTCGAAACAGCTGGGCATGATCCCGCCGCCGAGCAGGCCTTCCTTGAGGTCGATCTGCCACTGGCCAGCGACTTTTTTCAGGTCCGGGCCGGCCTTGCCATCCTTGATGATTCTCCAGTGTTCCCCACGCTTGCCGACTTCATAGACATTCCCCGCCACCGCCGCGAAATAGCGATTCGCGGTGGTGTCGATATAAAGGTTCAGCGCGGCGTTCTTGCTCAGGTCCTTGAGCTGGATGTCTTCACAACGCAAGTTGGTCAGGCTTCCAGAGAGTTGGGGCCGCAGGGATTGAGTCGTCCAGGCGGGATCGATGTCGACCGCTGCCGGTTCTGGCGCGGGGATCGACGGCGCACCTTTCTTGCTCAGTGCGTGATGTGGCATGCGACTGCTGGCCAGGCCGCCCAGGGCGGTGATGAACTCCGCCAGGGACTCGCCCCAGTTGTGCTTGAGCGCCGCATCGGCCGAGCCCTTGAGCCACTGCGCGCTTTGCAGGGTGCCGATCACCGCCGCCAGCTTGCCCGGCAGGAACAGCGACCCCTGTTCGATGGCCAGGCCGAGCACATAGCGGAAAACCTGCCAATAGGCCTCGGCGGTGGTGACCGTGCGTGCCTTGGCCAACTCGATGAGAAGGAGCGCATTCTCGTCATACAGCACATGGATGGCATTGCCTTCGATGACCCGACGGACCAGTTGTACTGGCCCTGGCGTGGTATCGAACGCGTAGAGATCGGAAGGATCCCAGAACAGATGAGGGTGCAGGAAGCCCTCGTGATCGTAGCGGCTGCGCACGCCTT
Organism: Pseudomonas sp. GW821-FHT01A09; assembly: GCF_058986725.1. Lineage (NCBI taxonomy): Bacteria > Pseudomonadati > Pseudomonadota > Gammaproteobacteria > Pseudomonadales > Pseudomonadaceae > Pseudomonas > Pseudomonas sp. GW821-FHT01A09. The sequence goes on along the minus strand of NZ_JBYSWB010000013.1, from coordinate 41,817 downwards.
CGGGCACACGCGCGAGGATGTCCTGCTGCAAGGCGGTGTCGAGCAGCAAGGCGGCGCGCAGGGCTTCCTGATCCTTGAACTCCATCAGCCGATGTTCCGGCCGATAGGCGCAGTAGAGCAGCACGGGGCCTTGCTTCACATCGTCCGGGCCGATGAGGTACATGCCACGCACGGTGTCGGGAGCAAAGCCCTCGGCGGCGCGCAGCTGCAGATTGGATATGACGATCTTGTGGCCCATCGCATCATCGCGGGCCAGGCCATCCGGTTTGGCCAGCACGTGGGACAGGTAGTACATCGCCGAGGCGCTGAGCTTTTTCTCCAGAAACTGCTGATAACCCTCTTCCATCAGGTACGCGGTCGCCGTGCGGCTGTAGCGCTCGCGGCGTTTCCCGTAGTCGGCACTGTGGATGGAGAGCTTGTCGGCCAGCAAGGTGCGATAGGCGCGGCCAACATCCAGCGCGTCGACCATGTCGCGGACCTTGCGTGCATCCAGTGACAATGGCGCCTGATTCGGCCCTGAGACGCTCACCTTGAAGTTGCTGGCGGTATCGACGATGCCACTGTGGGTCAGGGCGAATTCGGTGAGACTCTTGCTGGTGGTGACGGTGTCGCCCGCGAGGGGGGACGGCGTCTGCCCGGGCAGCACCGGGTTGGGCGTGACGTGGGAATAGGTCACGGTGATCAGCGCCGGATCCGCCGCCAGTGTCGGAAAATCCTTGGCCAGCTGGGCACTGAGCTGCTGATGGGCGAAGTCGTCCAGTTTGGGAACATCGAACAGATAGTTGAATTTGCTGTTGGAAACGCTGGCGGCGTTCTGCACCAGCAGTGAGTAGGTGCGCAGCTGGTGAGGCGTCGCGTCCTTGAGCCAGGTTGGCAGCAAGCTGCGGAAGTATTGGGTCTGCAGCGTATCGTGCAGGCGCTTGATAGGCTTCTGAATGGGCTGGGCGGCCGCTTCAAGGTCGACGAAACGCTGGAGCAATGGAGCGTCGAGTTCGTTGCGGATCGCGTAGCTCAAATAGTGCGTGCGGGTGTTGGCGCGATAGCTCATGGCGCTCTTGGCCAGGTGACCGAGCAGGTCGGCACCTACACTCGTCAGCACCAGCTCCGGCACGGTGACGCCGGGCAGCACCGAGGGCGTATGCCACTTGATCAGGTCCTCGGCATGGATAAGGTCCATCCATTGCACCAGCTTGGGTTCCTCCTCGAACGCGCCATTCATTTGATCGAGCAGACTTTGCTCATCGCTGAACTGCGTCAGCGGTTCCAGCGGTGACCACAGCAGCAGCGTGCCGGCCTCTGGGGCCGCGCGCCTCAACACGAAGGCGCTGGTCATGGGCAGTATGTTGGGCTTGCCGGGCATCTTCAGGCTCAGCCTGAGAATACGGAAGCGGGCATTGGCCAGTGTCTGCTGGGGGCCGTCGAGCGCCTGTTGCAGCAAGTCCAGCAGGTCCGCATCGATCAGCTTGTCCTCGCGGGCCATGGCCAGTTCGATACGCAATAGCGCTTCGGTCAGAACGTGCATGACCCGCGCAGGGAAGGTCACGCCTTTGCCCAAGCGCACCTGCCCCTCGTCGTAGGCCTTGTGCTGCTCCAGATAACCGAGCGAGAAGTCGAGCTTCAAGTGGCCGATCTGCTGCCAGAGGGCTTCGGCGCTCGGCCAGGCCAGCGGCTGCTGATGACTATCCAGCACCTGGAAGTCGGCCTTGCTGCCATGGGCGATGCTGCCACTGAGGGTGCCGAGGAAAAAGTCGATCAGAGCGACGGCTTTATCGTTGTGCTTGATCCACAGGTCCTGGGGCTGCAGCGCGCCTTGGCACAGGGCGTTGATCGCGGGCGCGAATTGCCGGATGACTGATGCGCGAATATCGGGCTGGGCACCCTTGAGGCCCTTGAGCAGCCATACCAGAGAACCGGCGTGGATCATGCGTTGAAACAGCGTCACGCTGCGGTTGAGGGGCTCGGGCAGGCTCTTGACCGTGGCACCGGCGCGGTCGGTTATCCAGCGGCTGGCATCGCCGATGTGGGCTAGCCGGCTATCGATGAGCGCGCGGATATCCAAGGCATCCTCGACGGCGGCAGCGGTCGTGCCGGTCTGCGCGCCGGGGAAGCGCAAGGCATGAGCCAGGCGCCGGGCGAGCAGGGCGCTCAAACTGTCCGCTAGTGCCAGGAAGGCGCCTTGGTCTATGTCGCTCAGGGTAATATCGGTGGGGGCTTCATCTTGCAACAGGCTCCAGTGATCCTGGGCGATCGCGATCGAGCGCGGTGCTTGGGAGACCCGCTCGATGCAATGACGCTTGAGGGCCTCTCGATCAGCGAAATGCAGCAGGCCGCCGCTGGAACTGAACACAAAGAGGCCTTGGCTGGCTTCGGTGCGATGCTGGAGGACCAGGCTGTCGGCAATCGGCACTACGGCGTTGTCGCCTTCCTGCAATGCGGCGAACGCTAGGGTATGCGCGCTCAGGGTGTCAACGTCCGGGATCAGCAGCTCGCGCAGCCATACCAGTTGCTCGGCGCTGATCTGCCCGCTGGCTGCTGCCTGGATGAGCATCCGTGCGTAGTTGTCGGCCAAGCCGAGGGCGAGGGCATCGCGGCGGTCGCTGCCCACGTCGTTATCGGCGCCTGCCCAGTACTCGCGCAAGGTACGGGCGAAGGCACCCGGCACGGCGATGGTAGCTGCAAGCAGCGCCGCTTCGCAGCTGTCGTGGTAGGCCGGGTCGGGTTCGACGGCGTCACCGCGCAGGTAGCGACGGCGCAGCTCCGTGCCCAGAGGCTGGCCGCTGAACAGGTTGAGGGCACTGTCGCACAGCGTTTCGGTGCGCAGCACGACATCGTCGGCGGCGACGATCTGCAAGCGATGCCCGGCGATGTCCGTGGTGCCATCGAGCACGCTCGAGAAAGCCTGGGTCACACACTCTTCCATGACGCTGCGCAAGGTTGGCAGCTTGCTCAGACCCTCGGCGAAATTGCCGAGCAGGTCGATCTGTTCCTGCAGGAGCTGCTGCGACCACTGTTCGAATACCGGGTAGGCCAGCTCCACGAATTGCAGCGGCTGGGTGGCGACGCCCAGGTGTGCCAGTTCGCTTTGCAACGAGCTCTCCAGCTGGCGCAGGTTGTCGAAGCCCTGCACGCCGCGCAGAGGGCTATAGAGGTAAACCGCCTTGAGCGCCGGGTTGCGTTGATGGAATACCAGGCAACCGGTGGAGGCCGGTTGGGCATTTTTCAACGCCTCCACGCGCATGTTTTCGGGGATGGCAGTTTCGTCGGCCAGGCGGCTTAGCCATGCTGTTTCCTCGATGCTGAGAATATCGCTGGAGGCGGCCTGCAGCGCCGTCCTGAAATGGGCGACAAGCGTACTTGCTTCGAAATAGGGGGTGGCGTTCATGATCTTCCCTGCGAGACGGTCCCGGACAATCCGGTTCGGAACCACGACGCTACGCGTGCAGACCACGGGGCTAGCGGTAGATAAATCAGGGGCCGGCGCACACCGGTATTTGGCGAAGATGCAACTTGCACGCGGGTTTAAGGCGCGATCATGCAGTCTGCACGACCCGAAGATTTTGATTGTTTTTTAAATTATTGATTTTAAAGGGATATTTTTAAATCTGAACTTGGCACAACCCCTGCAATCCTATCTAGTAACTCTGCAGCCTTGACATAAAGGGCGCAGGTTTTTCGAAAAACAGGAGTGACTCGTATGAAGAAGTTCGCAATTGCCGCCGCCACTGCCGCTACCCTGACCTTGACTCTGGCCAACGCTGCCATGGTCCAGGCTGCCCAGACTTCTCAGCCGATGGTCGTGGCCGCCGGTGAAATGGAAAAAGCCAAAGAATCGACCTCCGACACCTGGATCACCACCAAGGTCAAATCTGACCTGGTGACCGAGAAAGGCATCCCAGGCACCGACATCAAGGTCGAAACCAACAAAGGCGTGGTTTCCCTCTCGTCGACCGTGGCGATCACCGAAGCGCAGAAAACCACTGCCGTCGCGATCACCAAGAAAATCAAAGGCGTCAAGGCTGTTTCGGCTGACGGCCTGAAAGCCGAATAAGCTTGCGAAAATCGCTAACCCTGCAAAGGGTTCATGCGAAGAGCAGAAGGATCTGATCGACAAGCCCCGCAGCAGATATGCTGCGGGGCTTTTTTGTATGTGGGCGTCTCACGAACTCTTGCCAATACCTTCAGTGCAAGCTGGCGCCTATGGGAGCAAAGCCTGCTCGCGAAAGCGCTCGCGAATACGCGCCGAAATTTCAGCCACGCTCACCAGTGATATCGGCCAGGCGATCGCCCTCGAAACGCAGGTAGTGATACATCCCGTACGTAGGCCCGTAGGTCCATTGCTGAACGGGAATCTCCTCGCGCTGCTTGCCGTCGGTGTTCTTCAGATAGCTGATCGGGCCGCGGCCGCTGGGCTCGCCGCACTTGCGCAGCACCGTGTTCATGCTGTCGTTCACCGAGACCAGGGCGCTGTCACAACGCATCGAATCGTCGCCATGGGCGGCGGCAGCGGCCAGCATGGTCAAGCTGGCGGCGAGGGTGTGCAGAGCGTTCATTCAGCATCCAGATGCAGGTGGGTGACGACGCTGCCGTCCTTTTCGGCCTGGCCGAGGCTGGCGTCGATGAAGAAGACGCGATCATCGCTCAGCTTCGCCTTCTGCACCATGAAATCCTTGATGCTGGCGGCGCGAGCCTGACCCAGCTCGCGCAGCAGCGGCGTGCTGTCATCCCAGGAATCGATCACCGCGTCATGCATCTTCACGGCCCGCGCCTTGCTGTCCAGTTGCTGCCATTCGGCCGGCGGTTGCTGTTTGGAGCGGGTGCGATAGATGGCCTCGAGCATGGGCGGCTTCTCGTCTTCCGGCACGGTAATCTGGCTGGCATCGGCCGGGACCTTGTCACCCCGGCGCTGCAGCATCTTGTAGTAGGTGCTCTGGTATTCCTTCTGCAGCCGGCGTTCGGCCAGGATCGGGCCATCGCTGGTCTGGGCGGCGCTGCCTTCGACTTCGAGGCGCAGCGCCGGGCGTTCCTTGAGCGCCGCAGAGAGCTTCATCAACGCGGCCTGGGCCTTGCCATCCAGGTCGCTGGAACCTGGCGCGAACGCCACGGTGCCGAGGTCGTCGCTGCCGCCGCCGGCAATCAGCCCGCCGATGAACTTGAACGGCGCCTGGGCGGCCCGCAGCACCAGGTTGCGCAAGGTCTGCCAGACGATCGGCATGACGCTGAACTGCGGATTGTTAAGGTCGCCGGTGACCGGCAGCGAGATGGAAATCTTGCCGTCGGTATCCTTGAGCAGGGCGATGGCGAGCTTGACTGGCAGGCTCACGGCGTCGGGGCTGTCGACCTTCTCGCCCAATTGCAGTTGCTCGACCACCACGTTGTTTTCGGCCTTTAGCTGGCCCTTGGTGATCTGGTAATGCAGGTCGAGGTTGAGTCGGCCTTTGCGGATGCGGTAGCCGGCGAACTTGCCCGAGTAAGGGGTGAGGTTGGTGAGTTCGACGCGCTTGAAGCTGGTGGCGATGTCCAGTGCCGACATCGGGTCGAAGGGGTTGAGGCTGCCGGCGATGGTCACTGGCGCATAGCGGTCGACCTGGCCTTTGATATCGACCTTGGCGGGCACCGGCTTGCGATTGTCGAGGGTGCCGATCTGGCCGTTGAGCTCCTGAATGGCCGTGCCGAAATTGGGGCGCAGGCTGAAGTCGGCGAAGTTGGCCGAGCCATCGTTGATGGCGACACCACCGATATGAATACCCATCGGCTTGCTGGCGCTCGCCGTGCTGGCGACTTTGTCGGTAGGCTTGGCGCCGTTGTCGGCCGGTTGCGGCACCAACAGGTCGTCGACGTTGGTGGTGCGGTCGGGGTTGATCATGAAGCGCGCGTAGGGCTTGTCGAAGTTGACCTTGTCGATGCTCAGGCTGTCGCCGTGCTCGTAGTCGATGCCCTCGACCATCAGGTGTTCCCATTTGACGAAGTCGCGCTGCTTGAGCGTGTCCAGCGTATGCAGTTGATCGACCTGGGCTCGCCCGGTAATGCTCATGGCCAGCGGCGCGGTGTTCTTGAGATTGACCGCCAGATCGCTGTCGAGCATGCCGCTGCGCAGTTCCAGGCGGATGAACGGAGTGATGTAGGCCTGGGCCACGCGCAGGTCGATATCGCGCGTCGCGACCTTGAGGCGGGCGCTTACCGGTTGCAGATTGACCTCGCCTTCGGCGCTGATCTTGCCTTGCTTGCCCAGCCCGGTATCGAGCTTGAGGGTAAAGGGCGAGCCGTTGAGGCTGTCGAAGTTGTGTACATCGATATTGAGCGGGGCGATGTCCAGCGCCACCGGGTCCTTTTGCGCCTTGTCGGCGACATGGACTTTATAGTCCCGCAGCTGCACGTCCTTGAGCACCACCTGCCAGGGCTTGCTCGGCGCCGGGGCTGCTGTGGGTTTGCTGTCCGCAGTGGCCGGCGACCTGGCCTCCACGGGCGCGGCCTTGGCCGGTTGGCTGGCCAGCAGCTTCTGCCAGTCCAGTTGGCCATCGGCCTCGCGCGCGACCCAGGTTTCCAGGCCGTTGCTGCGAATCTTGCCCACCTGCACCTGCTGCTTGGCCAGGTCGACGCTGGTCTCGCTGATGTCCAGGCGCGCCAGATTGACCAAGGGCCGGCCGTCGGGCGCCTTGATGGCGAACGGTGCGACGCTGAGCGACGCGTTGCTCAGCAGCAACTCGGTCTGCTTGGCCAGATCGAGCTGGTAATCGGTGCTGAGGTTGAGCACGCCTTCCTGCAGATCGATCGGCACGGCGTCGCGCACGTAAGGCCAGAACACCTTCATCCGCGCGTCGCTGACCTTGAGCTTGCCGGTGGAGGCGATCGGCGACAGGCTCAGGTTGCCGGTCCAGTCGATGCGTCCGCCATCCGGGCTGACGGCGGCCAGGGTCATGTCGGCGTTGTCCTCAGGCAGGGTGCTGAGGTTCTTGAGCTCCAGATTCATCGAGTTGTAGACGAATTCGATCGGCTCGCTGGGACGCGGATCGTTGAAGTGCAGGTAGCCTTCAGCAAGCTTGATGCTGTCGATGCGCAGCGGGAACGGCTTGGACGGTGGCGCATCGGCGGGGCCGGGTGCCGAGGGCGGCAACTTGAACAGCTGCGCGAGGTTGAGCTGACCTTGTTTGTCGAACAGCAACTCGGTGTGCGGCTTGTCGAGTTCCACCGCAGACAGGTGCAGGGCGCCGCTCCACAGGCTGTCGATTTGCAGGTTGGTATAGAGGCGATCGAAGCTCACTTGTTCGGCACCCGGCGCGCCGAGGCGCAGGCCCCACAGCGTCAGCTCCAGGCTGAAGGGATTGAATTCCAGGCGTTCGAGGTGCGCCGGCACGTTGGCGTACTTGGCCAATTGCTGATTGGCGATGCGCAGGCCGACCCCGGGAAGGACCAGAAAGCCCAGCAGACTGTACAGGGCCAGGGCAATCAGGGTGGCGCCTAGGGCGCGTTGCAATCCTTTGGGCATGTGCGGCTTCGTCTGTTCGATCGAGGTGCCTTGGAGTATGGCACGGGGATACAGTTCCGATGAACCCCGTGCTTTGGCTGTTGCGAAGAGGCTTGGCTGGGGAAATCGGTAGCCGCGGATCCAGTCGGGGGCAAGCCCTCTCGCTACAGGTTCAGAAGTGCAGCACCATGATTTTCAGTGGTGGCTGGCCGTCGGTGGAGGGGAAGTCGGCACCCGGGCCGAGGCGCGACCATTGACGCACCGGGCGGCCGGCTTTTTCGGCGCAGCGCAGGACCTGATCGCGCCAGTCGTCGAAGGCGACCTTCGCCAGATTGTTGCAGCAGATCAGCACGCCATCGTCGGCGGTGGTGAGGATGGCCGGTTTGAGCAGGCTTTGGTAATCACGTAGCAGGTCAACGGTGCCGAAGGCGCTCTTGGCCCAGGCGGGTGGGTCGAGCAACACCAGATCGAACTGGCGCTGGGCCAGGCGCGGGTAGCTGGGCAGTTTCTGTCCGCGGCGCTGGCTGATGTGCAAACCGGCCAGCTGGCGGATGGCCGGGAAGTAATCCGACTGCACGAAGGACATCGGCGGCAACTGGGGGTTGAGCAAGCCGTTCTCGCGACCGACCGCCAGATTGCCCTCGGCGAAATCCAGGTTGCAGACCTGACTGGCGCCACCGGCCGCGGCGCTCAGGCCGACGCCGCAGGTGTAGGCGAACAGGTTGAGCACGGACTTGCCGCGGGCGTGGTCCTTGACCCAGCCGCGGGCTTCGCGCAGGTCGAGAAACAGCAGTGGATCCTGTCCGGCATGACGTCCGCGCACGCGGTAATCGAGGCCCCATTCGTGGCCGATCATATCTTCCAGGGCGGCTGGCTCGGCGCTGTAGACCGTGTCATGGCGGTCGATACGGGAATTGCCGCGGGAGCGATCGTTGTACACCAGATGCAGGGGCAGGCCCAGGTGCTGCTGGACCTCGGCATGCAGGCCGAGCAGGGCGTCGCGCTCCAGTGGCTGGTGGAAGCTCTGTACCAGCAGTTGCGGACCGTAGCGGTCCAGGGTGAGGCCGCCAGCGCCTTCCTGGCTGCCGTGGAACAGGCGATAGCAATCGGTGCCTTGGCTGTGCAAGGTGGCCAGCAATTCGGTGCGGGAGTCGAGGGCGGCGCGCAGCGCCTGGGTCAAAACGGACATGCGAAGCGCCTTGGTGAACAGGGGCGCAGTTTACCAGTGTTGGTCCGCATTGCAGCAATCCGGTGAGGTAATGGGCCAGCTGCACCGGCCCCTTCGCGAGCAAGCTCTGCTCCCACAGTGTTGACGGGTTCTGAGCCTTACACCTGTGGGAGCAAGGCTTGCCTGCGAAGAGGCGCATTGCGGCAATCCGGTGAGGTAATGGGCCGGCTGTACCGGCCTCTTCGCGAGCAAGCTCTGCTCCCACAGTGTTGACGGGTTCTGAGCCTTGCACCTGTGGGAGCAAGGCTTGCCCGCGATGAGGCCGGCCCTGCTGGTCCATCGATTGCCAACGAGCCTACCGCTCGATCGCCAACGCCACCCCTTGCCCGCCACCGATGCACAAGGTTGCCAGGCCCTTGTGCACATCGCGCTTGATCATCTCGTGCAGCAGGGTCACCAGTACCCGGCAGCCCGAGGCGCCGATGGGGTGGCCAAGGGCGATGGCGCCGCCGTTGACGTTGACCTTGCTGGCATCCCAGTCCAGCTCTTTGCCCACCGCCAGGGCCTGCGCGGCGAAGGCCTCGTTGGCCTCGATCAGGTCCAGCTCGGCCAGCGTCCAGCCGGCCTTGTCCAGGCAGCGGCGCGTGGCGCTGACCGGGCCGATGCCCATGATTGCCGGATCGACCCCGGCGTTGGCGTAGGCCTTGATCCGCGCCAGCACCGGCAAGCCCAACTGTTCGGCCTTGGCTGCGCTCATCAGGATCACCGCCGCCGCGCCGTCGTTGAGCGATGACGCGTTGCCAGCGGTCACGCTGCCGTCCTTCTTGAATGCCGGCTTGAGCTTGGCCAGTGCCTCGGCCGTGGTACCGGCCCGCGGCTGTTCGTCAACCGCGAACGACACAGGCTCGCCCTTGCGCTGGGGGATCTGGATCGGGGTGATTTCATCGACGAAGCGCCCGCTCTCGATGGCGGCGCTGGCCTTCTGCTGCGAGGCGGCGGCAAAGGCGTCCTGCTGTTCGCGGCTGATGGTGTACTTGTCGACCAGGTTCTCGGCGGTGATGCCCATGTGGTAATCGTTGAAGGCGTCCCACAGGCCGTCGCTGATCATGGTGTCGACCAGGCTGCTGTGGCCCATGCGCAGGCCGGTGCGCGCGCCGGGGATCACGTAGTTGGCCAGGGACATGTTTTCCTGACCGCCGGCGATGATCACCTCGGCGTCGCCACAGCGAATGGCCTGGGTCGCCAGGTGCAGGGCCTTGAGCCCCGAGCCGCAGACCTTGTTCAGGGTCATGGCCGGCACCGCGTGGGGCAGCCCGGCCTTGATGGCTGCCTGGCGAGCGGGATTCTGTCCGGCGCCGGCGGTGAGCACCTGGCCGAGGATCACTTCATCGACCTGAGCCGGGTCGAGGCCGGTCTGGGCCAGCAGTTGGCGGATCACGGCGGCGCCCAGGTCAACGGCCGGGATATGCGCCAGGGCACCCTGGAAGCTGCCGACGGCAGTGCGAGTGGCGGCAACGATGACAACGTCCTGCATGGTTCAGACCTCGATATTATTGGCTTTGTCAGGGTGCCGAGGGGGGCGACACCGGCATGGGATCGATCCGCATGGTGACATGGATAGGCCAACCGCTGCCATCCTCAACGATTGAGCCGGTTGGCGATCAGGTCGTCGAGCACGCTGGCGTCGGTCAGCGTCGAAGTATCACCCAGGTCGTCGAGTTCATTGCTGGCGATGCGCCGCAAGAGCCGCCGCATGATTTTCCCGGAGCGCGTCTTCGGCAAGGCGTCCGCGGCTTGCAGCAGCTCGGGGCGGGCGAAGCGACCGATCTCGCGGCTCACTAGCGCCAGCAGTTCCTCGCGCAACGCTGCATCGAAGTGCACGCCGCTCATCGGCGTGACGAAGGCGTAGATACTCTGGCCCTTGAGCGGGTGCGGATAGCCGACCACCGCGGCTTCGGCGATGCCTTCATGCAACACCAGCGCGCTCTCGATCTCGGCGGTGCCGATACGGTGCCCGGAGACGTTGATCACATCATCGACACGGCCGGTGATCCACAAGTCGCCATCGGCGTCCCGGCGGGCGCCGTCGCCGGTCAGGTAGTAACCGGGGAAGGGTGCGAAATAGCTGTCGATCATGCGCTGATGATCGCCCCACACACTACGAATCTGCGCCGGCCAGCTGCCCTTGAGCGCCAGCAGGCCGCTGCCCGCGCCTTCAATGGGCTCGCCTTGCTCGCTGAGCAGTACCGGCTGCACCCCGAACAAGGGTTGCATGGCGCTGCCGGGCTTGCGGCCGGGCGTGCCGACCAGAGGCGACAGCATGATGGCGCCGGTTTCGGTCTGCCACCAGGTGTCGACGATCGGGCAGCGCTGGCGCCCCACCTCGTGGAAAAACCAGTTCCAGGCTTCCGGATTGATCGGCTCGCCGACACTGCCGAGTACTCGCAGGCTTGCTCTGGAACTGTCGAGCAGATGAGCGTTGCCTTCTTTCATCAGCGCCCGCAGCGAGGTGGGCGCGGTATAGAAAGTGCTCACCTGGTGCTTGTCGATGATCCGCCAACTGCGCGAGGCGTCGGGATGATGGGCGACGCCCTCGAACATCAAGGTAGTCGCTCCGGCGGCCAAGGGGCCATAGACAATATAGCTCTGCCCGGTGATCCAGCCGATGTCGGCGGTGCACCAGTGGATATCGCCCTCGCGGTAATCGAAGACATCGCGGTAGGTGAGCAGGGTCTGCAACAGGTAGCCGGCGGTGCTGTGCAGCACCCCTTTGGGTTTGCCAGTGCTGCCGGAGGTGTAGAGGATGAACAGCGGGTCTTCAGCGGCCATGGGCTCGGCCGGGCAGTCGACGCTCGCGCCGTGCACGGCCTCGTGGTACCAGAGGTCGCGCCCTTCGACCCATCGCACCTCGCCCTCGGTGCGCTGCACAACGATCACCGTGCCGACCTGTGGACAACTCAGCAGCGCCTGGTCGACGTTGTCCTTGAGACCCACGTAAATGCCCGCGCGCACACTTTCATCGGCGGTGATCACGGTGTTGGCGCCAGCATCCTGCAGGCGATCGGCCAGGGCCTCGGCGGAAAACCCCGAGAACACCACCGAGTGCACCGCGCCGATGCGCGCGCAGGCGAGCATGGCATAGGCCGCTTCCGGGATCATCGGCATGTAGATGCACACGCGATCGCCTTTGCGCACACCTCGGCTCTTGAGCACATTGGCCAGGCGGCAGACGTGACGGTGCAGTTTGCGGTAGGTGACTTCGGCGGATTCGCTGGGATGGTCGCCCTCCCAGATGATCGCCACCTGTTCGCCTTTGTCGTCCAGATGGCGATCGATGCAGTTGTAGCTGACGTTGAGCTCGCCGCCTTCGAACCAGGCCGCCTGGCCGCTGGCGAAGTCGCAGCGCTGCACCTGTTGCCAGGGGGTGAACCAGTGCAAGGACGCGCGCGCCTGGTCGCCCCAGAAGGTCTGCGGATCGTCGATCGACTGGCGATAGAGTCGTTGGTAGTCGGCGTGACTCAATCGAGCCGCCTTGCTGACAGCCTCCGCGACGGGGAATGCGCTGAGCTCGAACATGGCCAAACCTCATCCTTGTGATCGGATGAGTATAGAGGCGCTGCCGGATGTAGCGAGGGGGCTTGCCCCTGACTGCGTCTATCAGTGCCATTACTGCCACTGCTACACCGCAATCGGGGGCAAGCCCCCTCGCTACAGGATGGATCCGTTACCCGCGGTGACGACCGCGGAAGTAATTGATCAGGCCCTGGGTCGAAGCGTCTTCGGCAGGCTCTTCGATGCCGCCGGTCAGGCGCTGGTACACGCCCTTGCCCAGCTCCTTGCCCAGTTCCACGCCCCACTGATCGAAGGCGTTGGTGCCCCAGATCACGCTTTGGACGAACACCTTGTGCTCATACATGGCCACCAGTGCACCCAGGCGCCGCGGACTGACGCGCTCGAGCACCAGAGTGTTGCTCGGACGGTTGCCCGGGATCACTTTGTGCGGCGCCAGTCTCTGGATGTCGGCCTCGGCCATGCCTTTTTCACGCAGCTCGGCTTCGGCCTCGCTGCGGGTCTTGCCGAGCATCAGCGCCTGGCTCTGGGACAGGCAGTTGGCGAACAGCCACTGATGGTGATCGGCGACCGGGTTGAAGCTGACCACCGGGACGATGAAGTCAGCCGGAATCATCTGTGTGCCTTGGTGCAGCAACTGGTGATACGCATGCTGGCCGTTGCAGCCTACGCCGCCCCAGATCACCGGACCGGTTTCGACGTTGACCGGAGTACCGTCCTGACGCACGCTCTTGCCGTTGGATTCCATGTCCAGCTGCTGCAAGTGCTTGGTGATGTTGCGCAGGTAGTGGTCGTACGGCAGGATCGCGTGGCTCTGGGCCTCCCAGAAATTGTTGTACCACACGCCCAGCAGAGCCAGCAGGACGGGGATGTTCTGCTCGAACGGCGCGGTCTGGAAGTGCTGGTCCATGGTGTAGGCACCGGACAGCAGCTCCTTGAAGTTGGCCATGCCGATGGACAGCGCGATCGGCAAGCCGATGGCCGACCACAGTGAGTAACGCCCGCCGACCCAGTCCCACATCGGGAAGATGTTTTCTTCGCGGATGCCGAACGCCACGGCGGCGGCATTGTTGCTCGAGACCGCGATGAAGTGCCGATGCAGCTCGGCTTCGGAGCCGCCCTGCGCCAGGTACCAGGCGCGCGAAGCCTGAGCGTTCTTCAGGGTTTCGAGCGTGTTGAAGGATTTCGACGAGACGATGAACAAGGTGGTCTCGGCCCGCAGCTTGGCCGATAGTTCGTGGAACTCACTGCCGTCGATGTTCGCCAGGTAGTGGCAACGCACGCCTTTCTGGCTGTACGGCAGCAATGCCTCGGACACCAGTTCGGGGCCGAGGAACGAGCCACCGATACCGATGTTGACCACGTCGGTGATCGGCTTCTCGGTGTAACCACGCCACAGACCGTCATGGATGCGGGTGACCAGCTCGGTGATCTGGTTCAGCACCTTGTGCACGTCCGGCATGATGTTGGTGCCGTTGACGCTGAGCTTGTCGCCGACCGGGCGACGCAGCGCGGTATGCAGCGCCGGGCGGCCTTCAGAGGCGTTGAGGGTCTCGCCGGCGAACATCGCCTTGATCGCCGCGTTGAGGTCGACCTCGGCCGCTAGCTTGACCAGCAGGTCGCGGGTCTCGGTGGTGATCAGGTTTTTCGAGTAGTCGAGGAACAGGCCACAACCGCTCAGGGAAAATTGATTGAAGCGCTGTGGGTCGGCCTGGAATGCTTCGCGCATGCTGAAATCCTGCATGGCGGTGCGGTGCTGGCTGAGGGCCTTCCATGCGGGCAACTGGGTAACGTCGTGAGGAGTGCGGTAGTACGCCATCGCTGCGGGTTTCCTTTTACTGGTACTGCCTCGTGGACACTGACTGATCCGGTCAGGTTGCGTAGCGGTTCGAGCCGCACTGCAGGTCTTGACGCACTGCAGGCGACGACGCCGGACGCAGATCAAGCGGAACTGTGATTACAGTAAACATCCTTTGCGCATCTGTCTGCGCCTGGATTGCCTTTTGACTGATACTTTTCGCAATCGTTGGCAGATGAAGCGGATTTTCATGATCCGCAGCGAGGGGGCTTGCTCCCGAAAGGTGATATCCGTTGTTTGGGAACGACGGGTGGACCGAATCGGGGGCAAGCCCCCTCGCTACAGGGGAGCGGCGGCGTTATTGCGCGTGCAATTGCAGATGCAGGTTATCGATCAGCCGCGTGGTGCCCAGGTAGGCCGCGACCAGAATCACCAGGTCATGATCGAGCACGGTGGCCGGGCGCAGGTGCACGGCGTGGCGGATCTCCAGGTAGTCGAGGGTGAACCCCGACGCGCTGATGATCTTGCGCTGGCGTTCCAGCAGTCCGGCGTAGTCGCGTTCACCTTGAGCGATAGCCTCGGCCATCTCACTGAGTGCGCGATACAGCACCGGCGCCTTGGCCCGTTGCGCGGCGTCTAGATAGCCATTGCGCGAAGACAGCGCCAGGCCGTCTTCGGCGCGCACGGTAGGCTGACCGATGATCTCGATGGGCATGTTCAGGTCGCGGACCATGGCGCGGATCACCGCCAGTTGCTGGTAATCCTTCTGGCCGAAGATGGCGATATCCGGCTGCACCATGTTCAACAACTTGCTGACTACCGTGGCCACGCCCTCGAAGTGCCCCGGGCGGCTGGCACCGCACAGCCCCTGAGACAGCTCCGGCACGCTGACGCGGGTCTGCACCGCGGTGCCCTCGGGATACATCTGCGCCACGCTGGGCGCGAACAGCAGATCGCAGCCTGCTTCGACCAGGCGCTGCTGATCGGCGGCCAGGGTGCGCGGGTAGGTGTCGAGGTCTTCGGTGGGGCCGAATTGCAGCGGATTGACGAAAATGCTCGCCACCACGAAATCGCTCAGCTCGCGGGCGCGAGTTACCAGCGCGGCGTGACCGCTGTGCAGGTTGCCCATGGTCGGAGCGAAGCCGATGCGCTTGCCGGCGCGGCGTGCCAGGGCGATCGCGGTGCGCAATTCAGCGACGGTGGTTACTGTGTTCATGCTTTGAATCCGTGTTCGGGGGCAGGAAAGCTGTGGTCTTTGACGGCGCTGACATAGGCACGCAGGGCGCTGGGGATATCAGGCTGGCCAGCCATGAAATTTTTCACGAAGCGCGGCACGCGGCCACTGAGGGACAGCCCGAGCATATCGTGCAGCACCAGCACCTGGCCGTCGGTGGCATTGCCGGCGCCGATGCCGATCACTGGCACCTTGGCGCGCTTGCTGATCTGCTCCGCCAGTTCACTGGGCACGCATTCGAGCAGAATCATCGCCGCGCCGGCCTGTTCGAGGCTGATCGCATCGGCGCGCAACTGCTGGGCCTGGGCTTCCAGGCGGCCCTGCACCTTATAGCCGCCAAGGACGTTAACGGTTTGCGGGGTCAGACCCAGGTGCACGCACACCGGCACACCACGTTCGGCCAACAGGCGCACGGTATCGGCGAGCCAGGCAGCGCCTTCGATCTTGACCATGTGGGCTCCGGCCTGCATGAGCTGCGCACTATTGGCGAACGACTGCTCGAGGGTTGCGCAGGCCATGAACGGCAGATCGGCGAGGATCATCGCGTCCCGATTGCCGCGTTTGACGCTGGCCACGTGGTACGCCATATCGGCGTTGGTGACCGGCAACGTACTGTCGTAACCCTGCAGGACCATGCCCAGGGAATCGCCCACCAAGAGGATCTCGACACCGGCCTCGCTGGCGGTGCGGGCGAACGTAGCGTCATAGCAGGTCAGCATTGTTATTTTCTCACCCTTGAGCTTCAGGCTCTGCAGGGTGGACAGGGTGATCTCTGGCATGCAAGGGCTTCCTCGGTCGGGCGCGGATGCTCGACGCTGTGATTCATCGATCGGAGCAGCACATCATCTGGCGTGGTGTTTTCAAAGAGCTGCCCCGGGGTGTTTCACCGCTCGGCCAGGGTGATGGTCGCGGGACGCCTATAGTCGTGAGGAGGGGGGGCGAAGTCAAATATTCGCGGCTGATCGGTGGTGTCGGCTTTCTCTTGCGTTTCGACATCAGCCCGGCTTGCATGCCGGCGGCGCAGCTGTAGCCGAGTCACTGCAATCGGGGGCAAGCCCCCTCGCTACAAAGTCCGACCCTGTAGCGAGGGGGCTCGCCCCCGAAAGATCGTGCCAGCGGCGCAGTTGCAGCAGACCCAGCGCAATCGGGGGCAAGCCCCCTCGCTACAAAGTCCGACCCTGTAGCGAGGGGGCTCGCCCCCGAAAGATCGTGCCGGCGGCGCAGTTGCAGCAGATCCAGCGCAATCGGGGGCAAGCCCCCTCGCTACAGTGGGCAAGTCTTCAGAGCCGCTGCAAGCCTTCGAACGGGCACTCATCCAGCAACGATTGCAGCGCCCGGCCATCGGCGAGCATGAAGTCCGCCGACACCAGTTCGGCGAGGGGGTAGAGGACGAACGCCCGTGCCTGCATATGATAGTGCGGCACCTTGAGGCGGGGCTCGTCGATGATCCGATCGCCGAACAGCAGGATGTCCAGGTCCAGCGTGCGCGGGCCCCAGCGCTCCAGACGCTCGCGGCCCTGGTCGTTTTCGATGGCCTGCAGCGCATCGAGCAATGCCAGGGGCGCGAGGTCGGTGGCCAGCGCCGCCACGGCATTGGTGTAGCGCGGCTGGCCGGGCAGCAATGACTCGCTGCTGTACAGCGCCGAAGCGCCGATCCAGCGGCTGTGGGGCAGGGCGGCCAACGCCGCCAGTGCCTGGCGCAATTGCAGCTCGGGCGCGTCGAGGTTACTGCCCAGGCCGATATACACGGTTTCCATGGGCTTACTCGCCGTCGGCGCCTTTGCGTTTGCTGCTACTGCGCCGACGCTTGCGTGGCGCGCTGCCAGCGGTTTCGTCCTTGCCGCCCAGGTCGCGGATCATGTCGCGACGGCCACTGTCGTTGGCGTCCTGGTAATCGGTCCACCACTCGCCCAGGCCGTCAGTCTGCTCGCCGGCGGACTCGCGCAGCAGCAGGAAGTCGTAACCGGCACGGAAGCGCGGATTGTCCAAAAGCAGATCGGCACGTTTGCCGCTGCGCCGTGGCAGGCGCTCCTGCATGTCCCAGATCTCGCGGATCGGCAGGGTGAAACGTTTCGGAATGGCAATGCGCTGGCATTGCTCGGCGATCAGCTCGTGCGCGCCTTCCTGCATCGCCGGGATCGGCGGCATGCCCTTGGCCTGCAGACGCAGCACGCGGTGGGGCAATGCTGGCCACAGCAAGGCCGCGAACAGGAACGCCGGGGTCACCGGCTTGCCCTGCTTGACCCGCAGATCAGTGTTGATCAAGGCATTGCTGATCAGCGTGTGGGTATAGGTGGGCTCGTGCTCCAGCGCCTCGGCGCTGGCCGGAAACAGTTGATCGAACAGTTGCAGGTCGACCAGCATCTCGAACGTGTCCGAGGCGTTGCCCGACAGAAACAGCTTGAGCACTTCTTCGAACAGGCGCGCCGAGGGAATCTCGCGCAGCATCGGCGCCATCGGCTTGATCGGCGCGGCGGTGTGCTTCTCGATACCGAAGTCCAGCTTGGCGGCGAAGCGCACCGCACGCAGCATGCGTACCGGGTCTTCCTGGTAGCGCTGCTGCGGATCGCCGATCAGGCGGATCAGGCGATTGCGGATGTCGTGCACACCATTGGCATAGTCGAGGATCCGCTCGCTGACGGGATCGTAATACAGCGCATTGATGGTCAGGTCGCGGCGCTGGGCGTCTTCTTCCAGGGTGCCATAGACGTTGTCACGCAGGATGCGCCCGCTTTCGTTGCGCGAAGAAGTGTTGGTGTTCTCTTCTTCTTCACCCTCTTCAGGATGATTGGCGCGGAAGGTCGCGACTTCGATGATCTCGCGGCCGAAATGCACGTGGACCAACTTGAAGCGGCGGCCGATCACCCGCGCGTTGCGAAATTCGGCGCGGACCTGTTCCGGCGTGGCACTGGTGGCGACGTCGAAGTCCTTGGGCGTGATATTGAGCAGCAGGTCGCGCACGCAACCGCCCACCAGATAGGCCTGGTAACCGGCGTTCTGCAAACGTTCGACGATGCCCACGGCATGCCGGCTGAACTGGCCACGCTGCAGCGAATGCTGGCCGCTATTGAGCACTTCAGGCGTGGTACGCAAATGTTGCACAACCCTCGCAGGAGGGCGGAAAGACTGGAACAGCTTCTTCAGCATGGGATGCACTGTTTGAAGGAATGGTCAGCCAGAAACGGGAATGGCTGCATGATGGCGGGGGATTCTAGCATTTAGTCGGCGAATCGTGTAAGACGCTGAAACATGTGGGCAGAAAGGCAGGGGGGAAAGCGGGGAGTGAACGCTTGAACGCCAGGCAGCACAAGGGGAGCCGAAGCTCCCCAAGTAATAGTTGCATGCTCGTTTTTGTTGTTATGACGGGCTTCTTGTTTTTGTTGAATGCCCTACCCTCAAGGCATCATCGCCTGAGGGCCATCTCCCTAACCGGGAGTCAAGAGCAAACGGATTGCTTTGGTCGCTGCGTTGCAATGATGAGATGATCCAACCAGTTCGGGCCCCTGCTTGAGTGCAGTTTTTTATTGTTCTCGGCCTGGCTGTGGGGCAAGCCCCAAAGACAACTCCTCTCCAAAAGAATCAGTTAGCTGCGCCTCCGCCGTCTTGTTTTTATTATGCGTGAGTCGATTCGTCTTATTTTTATTATGGGTTGTGCGTTGCTTGTTGTTGTTCTTGTACCAGAGATATAGCAGGTCCTGTGCCAACTTTTGCAAACCCTTGTAAATCAAGTACTTGAGGGGATCGCATGAATCCGAAGCGTCCCGCGTCAGACAAATTTCGTTACCGTAGGGATCGCATTTTGTTACGTCTGGCAAAGTGCGGTAACACCTTGTATTCATGTAGTTTTATTACGAACATTTTGCCGGTAACAGCTGAATCGAATCAGCTTTCGCTCGTCACGCTCGACTTGCGCCGCGGAATACCCAGGCGTTGTCTGCGCTCCCACAGACACTTGCGGCTGACGCCCAATTTGCGCGCCAATTCGGTCTCGGTCATATGGTCCTGATGCTCCAGAACGAAGTGCTGGAAGTAGTCCTCGAGAGACAAGTCTTCCGACGGATCGTGACTGACATTGTTGTTGCCACCCTGCTGGGGCGGCAGGCCGATGAACTCCTCGTCTTCGAGGTCGCTCAGTTCAATGTCGATACCGAGCAAGTCGGCAGAAATCTCCGCACTGTCGCTGAGGATCACCGAACGCTCGACAGCATTTTCCAGCTCGCGCACGTTGCCTGGCCATGAATACTGGCGGATGGCTTGCTCCGCATCTGCGCCGAAACGCAGGTCGGTACGGCCGATGCGCGCACTCTGGCGCTTGAGAAACACGTGAGCGATTTCACTGACGTCCTGGCCACGTTCGCGCAGCGCCGGAAGCTTGAGCGCGATCACGTGCAGGCGATAGAACAGGTCTTCGCGGAACTGGCCGGTCTTGGCCAGGCTCTTGAGGTCGCGGTGGGTCGCGGCGATCAGGCGCACGTCGACCTTCTGCGACTGCACCGAGCCGACTCGGCGAATCTCGCCCTCCTGCAGCACGCGCAGCAAGCGCGCCTGGGCCTCGAGGGGCAGCTCGCCGATCTCGTCGAGGAACAAGGTGCCGCCATCCGCCGCCTCGACCAGCCCGGCACGCCCGGCGCTGGCACCGGTGAACGCGCCTTTCTCGTGGCCGAACAGCTCGGATTCGATCAGAGTTTCCGGGATGGCCGCGCAGTTGACCGAAATCATCGGTGCCTTGGCGCGGCGCGACAGGTTGTGCAGGGCGCGCGCGACCAGCTCCTTGCCGGTGCCTGATTCACCTTGAATCAGCACGTTGGAGTCGGTGGGCGCGACCTTGCGGATCTTGTTGTACAAATCCTGCATGGGCGGGCAGGAGCCGATGATGCCGATCTCGCCATTGGCGTTCTCGCCGGCGCCAGCACCGCCACGTTCGGCCGCTGGTGCAGCCTTGCCAGTGGTGCGTTCGGCCGGTGCCGCGGCCAGCGCCGGTTGCGCCTGGCGATCGCGCAGGATGCGCGCCGCGGCCTGGAGCATTTCGTCGTGGTCGAAGGGTTTGGCGATGTAATCCACCGCGCCCATCTTCATCGAGTCCACGGCCGAGCGCAGGCTGGCATAGCTGGTCATGATCAGCACGGGGGTGCCCTGGCCCAGCTTGATCAGCTCGGTGCCCGGGGCGCCAGGCAGGCGCAGATCGCTGACGATGAGGTCAAACGAGGGAATGGAGAAGCGTTCCTGTGCCTCTTGCACGGAACCGGCTTCGCTGACCTGATACTGATTCCGTTCAAGCAGGCGGCGTAGGGCAGAACGAATGATCGTTTCGTCTTCGACAATCAGAATATGCGGCATTGAGTCGGTTCTCTCGACGGTCTCAGTTCAAAGCGGACGTCGCAACGACATGACGGGGCAGGGTGACGCGGATTCGGGTGCCGCGCTGGTTTTTTTCATCTGCCGGGCTGTCGATGGTGATCTGTCCATAATGCTCTTCAACGATGGAATAGACCAGAGCGAGCCCCAGTCCTGTCCCTTCACCCGGGTCCTTGGTGGTGAAGAACGGTTCGAACAGTCGGTCCATGATGTTCTTGGGAATGCCGGTACCTTCATCTTCCACGATCAGGTCGACGGTGTGTTCATTGACCTCGCTCTTGACCCGCACCGCGCTGCCCGGGGGCGAAGCGTCGCGGGCGTTGGACAGCAGGTTGATGAGTACCTGAGCGAGGCGTTGCGGATCGCCGTCGACCCAGTGATCCGGGTCGCACAGGTTGTAGAACTGTACTTCGAAGTTTCTGCGGTTCAGCGCCAGCAGGCCGATGGCGTCCTGCGCCACGTCGGCGAGGCTTACCGGCTCGTCGCTGCGCTGGTGGCTGCCGGCATGGGCGAAGCTCATCAGCGATTGCACGATGCGTGACACACGCTTGGTCTGCTCGATGATCTGACTGCTCAGCTCGGTGATCTCGCCGTCTTCCTCGCGCTCTTCGCGCAGGTTCTGCGCCAGGCAGGCGATGCCGGTGATCGGGTTGCCGATCTCATGGGCGACGCCCGCAGCCAGGCGACCGATGCTGGCGAGACGTTCGGAGTGCACCAGTTTGTCTTCGAGCATTTGCGTGTCGGTCAGGTCCTCGACCAGCAACACCAGGCCGCTGTTGCCGGGGGCCAAGGGCTCGTCGATGGCCGCCTTGTGCAGATTGAGCCAGCGGGTCTGGCCATCCAGGGCCAGGCGCTGTTTGTGCAAGTGTTCGTCGGGCAGATTGATGAAGCCCGTCAACAGCGCGCGCCATGGCTCGCCGATGGTCATCAGGCGCGAGCCTACCACCCGCTGCGCCGGTATGCCGGTCAGTTCTTCCATGGCCTTGTTCCACATCAGGATCTCCTGATCCTTGGCCAGCGAGCAGACGCCCATGGGCAGTTCCTGCAGGGTTTGCCGGTGATAGCGGCGCAGGGCGTCGAGTTCGGCGGCCAGGCCGGTAAGGCGCGAGTGGTAGTCCTCGAGGCGGCTTTCGATGAAGTGAATGTCCTCGGTCACGTAGTTTTCGCTGCCGGACTTATACGGCAGGAAGGTTTCGACCATGTCCTGAGCGACGCTGGGGCCCATCAGCCCGGACAGGTTGGCCTCGATGCGGTCACGCAGGCGGCGCAGGGCATAGGGGCGGCGCTCGTCGAACGGCAGATAAAGATCGCGCAGGGCCTGCTCGACCTCTTTCTGCGCCGCCTTGGCGCCCAGCGGCTTGGCCAGTTGCGTGGCGAACTCCTGTGGCGAGGCGGCGTGCAGTTCGCGCCGTTGCGGGCGGCGCACGTTGTCCACCGCACAGGCTTCGGCGGCGCTGGCCTCCTCGGTGCTGATGCTGGTGAACAGCGACACCAAGGTGAACATCAGCACATTGGCGGCCAGGGACGCGATGGCTGCCATGTGCCAGCTGGTGTCGTCGAGCACGTAGATCATGTTCAGCAGCGGAATGTAGAAGCCCTGCAGGTCGCCGATCAGCGGCAGCAGCATGGTCGCCGCCCATACCAGCATGCCTGCCAGCAGGCCGGCGATGAAGCCGCGGCGGTTGGCGGTCGGCCAGTACAGCACCGACAGCACGCCGGGGAGGAATTGCAAGGTAGCGACGAAGGCGACGATGCCCAGGTGCGCCAGATCCTGCCGGGCGCCGAGCAATAGATAGAAGCCATAGCCGGCCATGATGATGGCGACGATCAGTGCGCGGCGGGTCCATTTCAGCCAACGGTAGATATTGCCCTCGGCGGGGGGCTGATACAGCGGCAGCACCAGGTGATTGAGCGCCATGCCCGACAGCGCCAGGGTGGTGACGATGATCAATCCACTGGAGGCCGACAGCCCGCCGATATAGGCCAGCAGCGTCAAGGCCGTGCTGTTGGCGGCGATACCGATGCCGAGGGTGAAGTATTCCGGGCTGGTGGTGGCGCCCAGGCGCAGCCCGGCCCAGAGGATCAGCGGCACGGCCAGGCTCATCAGCAGCAACAGCAGGGGCAGGCCCCAGCTAGCACTGACCAGTGCCCGCGGGTTGAGGTTTTCGGTAAAGGCCATGTGGTACATGTGCGGCATGACGATCGCCGAGGCGAAGAACACCAGCAACAAGGTGCGCCACGGGCCTTCCTGCAACGGCGCATGCAAAGAGGCGAGGGCGCTCTGGTTCTGCATCAGCCATTGTTCGAGGTCGTGAGGGCCGTCGAACACGCCATATAGCGCGTAGATGCCGACGCCGCCCAGGGCGATCAGCTTGATCACCGACTCGAAGGCGATGGCGAACACCAGACCTTCATGTTTCTCCCGGGTGGCGATGTGCCGCGAGCCGAAGAAGATCGTGAACAGGGTGATCAGCGCGCAAAAGCTCAAGGCCACTCGCGCCTTGATCGGCTCCTGGGTGAGGATGCCGATGGTGTCCGCCACGGCCTGTATCTGCAACGCCAGCAACGGCAGCACGCCGATCAGCATGAACATCGTGGTCATCGCGCCGGCCCAGGTGCTGCGAAAGCGGAAGGCGAACAGGTCGGCCAGCGAGGACAGCTGGTAGGTGCGGGTGATCTTGAGGATCGGGTACAGCAACACCGGCGCCAGCAGGAAGGCCCCCGACACCCCCATGTAACAGGCCAGAAAGCCATAACCGTACTGGTACGCCAGGCCGACCGTGCCATAGAACGCCCAGGCGCTGGCGTAGACGCCAAGCGAGAGGGTGTAGGTGAGCGGGTGACGGGTGATCGAGCGCGGGATCATGCCGCGCTCGCTGATCCAGGCCACGCAGAACAGCACCAGCAGGTAGGCGGCACTGATCAGGATCATCTGGGTCAGGCTAAAGCTCATCGGCATCTCGTTGGCTCTGCAGGATAAAGGTCACCACGATCAGGATCAGCCACAGCAGGTAGGGCCTGTACCAGGCGCCCGAGGGCTCGATCCACCAATCCATGATGGCGGGGGAGAACAGGTAGATGCCGACTACCAGAAGCAGGACCAAACGGTAGATATACATGCTGGCCTCTTTGAATGGATCTGTGGGGTCGGTTTCAGTGTATCGGCTGCGACAAAAAGAAGCGGGATGGTACGCGAAAGCCAGCACTGTTGCCGCTCCTGTAGCTAGGGGGCTTGTCCCCGAAATGATTTCCGTCAGCACTTGGTCTGCAGGCTTGCAGATTTTCGGGGGCGAGCCCCCTCGCTACAGGAGTTCGGCTTCGGGAAGGGTGGCTGTCTTCGGGATTTTCGTGGCATCCCAGTGTGCGATGGCCCAGGCAAGCATCTCGGCGGGGGCAGCGCCGTTGAGTTCGTGGGGCGGCGGCTGACCCAGAGCGCGCAAGGCGCGGAGCAGCAACGGTCCGGCTTCATCGGCCTGCAGTGGTGGCGAACGGTAGCTCTTGCCCAGCTTGTGCCCGTCCGGTTGGATGATCAGCGGCACATGCAGGTAGCGCGGTTGCGCCAGCCCCAGCAACTCCTGCAGATACAGATGGCGCGGCGTCGAGTCGAGCAGGTCGGCGCCGCGCACGATATCGGTGACACCCTGCCAGGCATCATCCAGCACCACCGCCAGTTGATAGGCGTACAGGCCATCACGGCGCTGGATCACGAAATCGCCGGATTCGCGCCCCAGATGCTGCTCGAAGCGGCCCTGCACGCGGTCATCGAAGCTGTAGCTCAGTTCCGGCACGCGCAGGCGAATGGCGGCGTCTTGCGGGGCGTGCCCGGCATCGCGACACAGTCCCGGATAGACGCCGCCATAGCCTTCCAGCTGTTTGCGCGAGCAGGTACAGGCGTAGGCCAGGCCCTGGTTGAACAGGCGTTGCACGACTTCGCGGTAGGCGTCGTGGCGCTGGCTTTGATAGACCACCTCGCCATCCCATTCCAGGCCGTACTGCTCCAGGGTCTGCAGTATCGCCGCTTGCGCGCCGGGGACTTCGCGCGGTGGATCGAGGTCTTCCATGCGTAGCAGCCAGCGGCCATTCACGGCGCGGGCGTCGAGGTAGGAGGCAAGGGCAGCGACCAGCGAACCGAAGTGCAGGTATCCACTGGGGGTCGGCGCAAAGCGGCCGGTATAGGGGGGCTTGGTCATGGCGGGAATATTACAGCAAGCCGATTGCGGCCGGGTGGACCCCGGCGGCAGGGCGGTGGAGCGTGAGCACGCTCCACGTCGCACAGGTCATTTGCCGACCTGTTTTTCCTTGATTTCAGCCAAGGTCTTGCAGTCGACGCACATGTCGGCAGTCGGGCGAGCTTCCAGACGGCGTACGCCGATCTCGATGCCGCAGGACTCACACCAGCCGTATTCTTCGTCTTCGATCAACTGCAGGGTCTTGTCGATCTTCTTGATCAACTTGCGTTCGCGGTCGCGCGCGCGCAGTTCGAGGCTGAACTCTTCTTCCTGGCTGGCGCGATCGGCCGGGTCAGGGAAGTTGGCCGCTTCGTCTTTCATGTGATCTACAGTACGGTCGACTTCCTGCATCAAGTCCTGTTTCCATTTCTGGAGGATCTTGGTGAAGTGCTTGCGCATCGGCTCGCCCATGTACTCCTCATCCTTCGTCTGGACGTAGGGTGCGAAGCCACTGATAACGTTGGTGCTCTGCTGCTTTTCATTGGTGGACATGAATAAACCGCCTCTCGCTCTTCAACCGTTGCGCAGGATAATGATCCATCTCCGACACCTGCCGGCCCTGCGACTGCAAGCCGGCGAACTTACCAGATCAAATCGGGGCGCGCTACTCCCGGTTGTCGAGCCTGACGCAGCCTTTGTCCGGGCGCTTAGGTAGAATCACCGGTTTACACCTCTTCGGGGAACGCCGCATGTCCCAAGCCTACAGTGCGCGCAGTCGCGCGATCGAACCCTTCCATGTCATGGCGCTACTGGCGCGGGCCAATGAATTGCAGTCTGCCGGCCATGATGTGATCCATCTCGAAATCGGCGAGCCGGACTTCACCACCGCCGAGCCGATCGTCAAGGCCGGGCAGGCCGCGTTGGCCGCTGGCGAAACCCGCTACACCGCGGCGCGCGGATTGCCGGCGCTGCGGGAGGCCATTGCCGGCTTCTATGGGCAGCGTTACGGCGTGCAGGTCGACCCCGGGCGCATTCTGGTCACGCCCGGTGGCTCGGGTGCGTTGCTGTTGGCCAGCAGCTTGCTGGTCGACCCCGGCAAGCACTGGTTGCTGGCCGATCCGGGTTATCCCTGCAACCGGCACTTCCTGCGTCTGGTCGAAGCCAGTGCGCACCTGGTGCCAGTCGGCCCGGCCGAGCGCTATCAACTGACTGCTGACCACGTTGCCGAGCACTGGACTGCCGACACCGTAGGCGCGCTGGTGGCATCGCCGGCCAACCCCACCGGCACGCTGTTGAGCCGGGACGAACTGGCCCGCCTGAGCGCCGCGATCAAGGCGCGCCAAGGGCATCTGGTGGTAGACGAGATCTATCACGGCCTCACCTACGGTTGCGACGCCAGCAGCGTACTGGAAATCGATAACGACGCCTTTGTGCTCAACAGCTTTTCCAAGTATTTCGGCATGACCGGCTGGCGCCTGGGCTGGCTGGTGGCGCCCGAAGCAGCGGTGCCCCATCTCGAGCGTCTTGCGCAGAACCTCTACATCAGCGCCCCGAGCATGGCCCAGCATGCTGCGCTGGCCTGCTTCGAGCCGGATACCCAGGCGATCTTCGAAGCGCGCCGCGCCGAGTTCGCCAAGCGCCGCGACTATCTGTTGCCGGCGCTGCGCGAGCTGGGCTTCTCGATTGCGGTAGAGCCTGAAGGGGCGTTCTATCTGTACGCCGATATCAGCGCCTTTGGCGGCGATGCCTTCAGCTTCTGCCGGCACTTCCTCGAAACCGAGCATGTCGCCATTACCCCGGGGCTGGACTTCGGTCGCCATCTGGCCGGCCATCACGTGCGCTTCGCCTATACCCAAAGCCTGCCGCGCCTGCAGCAGGCGGTCGAGCGGATCGCCCGTGGCTTGCGGAGCTGGCAAGGCTGATGGAATTCTCTCCTCTGTTGCAACAAGGACGGCTGATCCGTCGCTACAAGCGTTTTCTCGCCGACATCGAGCTGGCCAGCGGCGAGGTGATCACCATTCACTGCCCCAACACCGGCTCGATGCTCAATTGCATGCTCGAGGGCGGGGGCGTGTGGTTCAGTCGCTCCGACGACCCCAAGCGCAAGCTGCCAGGCACCTGGGAAATCGCCGAAACGCCCCAGGGTCGTCTGGCCTGCGTCAACACCGGGCGGGCCAACGCTCTGGTGGAGGAAGCTTTGCGCGCTGGGCGTATCGAAGAACTGGCGGGGTTCACCGAGCTGCGCCGCGAAGTGCCCTACGGGGAGGAGCGCAGCCGTATCGATTTTCGCCTGCAGTTCGGCGAGGGCCCGGCCTATGTCGAGGTAAAGAGCGTGACGCTGGGCTTCGACGGCACCGCGACTGCGGCATTTCCGGATGCGGTGACCCAGCGCGGCGCCAAGCATCTGCGGGAACTGGCCAGCCTGCGCCGCCAGGGGATACGTGCGGTGCAGCTGTATTGCGTCAATCTGAGCGGGGTCGAGGCGGTCAGGCCGGCGCAGGAGATCGATGCGCGTTATGCCGAGGCGCTGCGTGCGGCGGTCGCGGAAGGGGTGGAGGTGCTGGCCTATGGGGTGCACATCGACACCGGCCAGATCTATATCGATCGGCGCCTGCCGGTGCTGCTCGGCTGAGGCGTACGCAGCAGCCAGACGCCTTGCGCGTCTTCGCGGCAGGGCAGGGCTTGCAGAGATTCTCCGGCGCAGGGGCCGGATACGCATTCGCCATTTTCGATCAGGAACAGCGCGCCATGGCGAGCGCATTGGATCAGGCTGGCGCTGCTGTCGAGAAACTGATCCGGTTGCCATTCCAGGCGAATGCCACGGTGTGGGCATTGATTGCGGTAGGCGTAGACCTGGCCTTCGCGGCGCACGGCCAGCAGGGCCACGCCATTGACTTCGAAGCCGCGGCTGTGGGCTTCAGGGAGGTCGTTTGATGGGCAGAGCAGATGCATGGTCGGCTTCCAGATGAGGTAGATGCTGCTGGCCCCTTCGCGGGCAAGCCCGGCTCCTACAGGGTTACGACGTTGGCACTGCATTCACTGTGGGAGCAGAGCTTGCTCGCGAAGAGGCCGGCAGCAGCACCGCAGGACCTGGGCGTGGCGCGCATTATCGCAGGCAAAAAAAGACCCCGCAAAAATGCGGGGTCAAAAACCGTGATTAGCCTGATGAGGAGATATCTGAAAGTCCGAACCAAGGGCCTTCCAGTTATCGGCTGATCTCGCGACCAGTTGTGATAATCATAACGATTCTCATTTCTAAGTCAACGGTTCTTTTTCATTTCTTTTCGATGGTGTCGCAAGCGGTACCGGTGAGCTGCCTGTTCAGCGAGTCGATACGTCGCGCCATGCTCTCGATCAGGCTGTGGGCAATGCGCGGATTGCTCTGGGCCAGGCTGAGGAATTGGTCCTTGGGGATCATCATCAGGGTGCAAGGCTCGCTGGCGACAACCGTGGCGCTGCGCTTCTCACCAGTGAACACCGCCATGGCACCGAAGATTTCGTCCTTGAGCACATCGCCGACTTTCTGCCCATCGACGAAGGCCTCGGCCTTGCCGTCGATGATGATGAACACGTGATCGGCCTCGTCGCCCTGCTGAAGCAGTGTGTCGCCGGCGGCCACATGCTTGAAGCCGTTGGTGCTGCGAAACTCGGGTTGCTTGAGGCGGGTGATGGCATCGCACAGCAGCGCCGACTGACCGGTGAGGTACTCGATCAGCAACTCCTGGCCGTTGCGGCTTGCCTGCAAGTGCTCGAAGACTTCGCTGCGCCGGAAGGGCGTCAAGGTCAGTGGGCCATCGCTGGCATAGCCGCACTGCAGCGCCTGAGCATCCTGGCGCAGGCCGATGAGGTCGCCTTCCTGCAGGTAGAACAGCTTGCGCTCGTTGAACTGCACGTGCAGCAGGCCATCGTTGATCAGGTAGAGGTTGGCGTTATCGAGAAAAGGGCCCAGGTCGGCGACCTGCTCGAACGTCAGCGACGCGCCCGCAGGGGCCAGGCCCTTCAACAGCTCAGGTGGAATGGTCTGAAGCCGATTGACCCATGCGTCGGCATAGGCCGGTTGCTCCCCAAGTAGATACATGTTCACGAATCTCTATGACTGCGGGTGCCAGAGAACGAACGACGGATGCGCGCGAGTCTCAGTTCTTCTGGCGTGACGATATAGCTTCCAGCTGTTTATTCAAGGCCTCTTTGCGCTCGCTGGGGATATCGTTCCAGTGCAGGTCCATGAGCGCACCCTCGATGGCGTAGAGCAGCACCTTGGAGGCGCGGAAACCGCGTACCTTGACCGCGCGATAGGCGTCTACCGCACCCCGGCGGCGCAGATCCGACGCACTGTGAATGCCAACGGCGTGCAGCCATTGCGCCGAGGTCTTGCCAAGATTGCGTAAATGTTGGAGCTCGTCGTTCATCCAGCCTCCTTGCAGTGCTTGAACCCTTGTCAGGGTTCGCTGACTCGGTCAATTCTGAAGGGGAGTGTAGCGCCAGTTGCGACATTCGCAGGTTCCGGCAACTCGGCGACGGGCCGTGGGGCCCATCGTGCAACTGACCGCCAACGCAAGCGGGCGTTTTTCAGCGGGTGCGGTAACGCAGGCGCGTACCGAAGTTGACTGACATGAGGATCTCGTCCGCGCTCAGCTCCGCCGGGAAGTAGGCTCCGGAAATCTGCGCGTGAGACAGGCTCGCGCCTTCGAGGCCGGAGTTGCGCAGGTCGAGCCCGCGCAGGTCGGCAGCGCGGAAGTAGGCGTCGGTGAAATTGATGCCTTCGGCGTCCAGCTCGCGCAGATCGAGGCCGCGGAAGTCACCGCCAGTGAAGTCGATGTGATCGTGCTTGAGTTTTTCCTGGTTGAAACCCTGGATGTTTTCGTGGTGCACCAGGGCATACAGGGATGATTCTAGCTGCTTGGGCTTGGACATGACTGCGCTCCTTCACTACGGCGGTGTTGGTATTATGGCGCCAGTATACTGCCATCATCGAGCGCCGTGAAACATTCCGCATCACGGCGCCTACCGTTGGTCAGAGTCCAGGCAAGCGGTCACGGATCTGCCGCACCAACTTGTCGAGGCTGTCGCTCTCATTGGTTTCGACCCGTTTGCTCAGCAGAGTTTCCTCGGCCGTCAGGGGTTCGCGGTTGGCCAGTTGCGCCTGAATCACTTCGAGAGTGGCGTCGGACGGATCGTTGTTCTCGCTCTGGCGTTGTTGCAGCCAGCTGGCGATGACCGCCTCCGGTGCGTTGCAGTCCAGGATCAAGTAAGGCACACCGCGAGTTTCGGCAATATTGGCCGCGGCTTGACGCTGTTCGTGCTTGAGGTAGGTCGCATCGATGGTCACCGGGAAGCCGGCGGCGAGGATGCTGTCGGCCAGTTGATGCAGGCGCGCGTATGTGGCGACGCTGGCATCGGCGTTGTAGATGCCGCTTTGCAGGACCTTGTCGGCATCTGGTTGCTGCTCGCCGAACAGACGCTTGCGTTCGACGTCCGAGCGCAGGCGCACGGCGCCCAGGGCTTCGACGGTGCGCATGGCGACATGGCTCTTGCCGACGGCCGAGACGCCGCTGGTGATGGCCAGGAAGCGCGAAGGGATGGTGCTGTAGCTTTCTGCCAGGTCGGCATAGCGACGGTATTGGCGCAAGCCGTTGGCGCGGGCCAGGCCCTCGGCGCCCTGGGGCATGCTGAACAGCGCTACCTTGGCGCGCACCATGGCGCGATAGGCTTTGTAGAAATTCAGTACGTGCAGGCCTTGGTAGTCGCCGGCCAGCTCCAGATACTGGCTGACGAAACGCCGCGCCAGGCTCTTGAGGCCACGGTCCTCGAGGTCCATGGCGAGGAAGCCGGTGTCGCCCCAGACATCGGTAAAGCGAAACGGCTCGTTGAATTCGATGCAGTCGAAAATCACCACCTTGGCGTCAATGACGGTGGCGTTGCCCAAGTGGATGTCGCCGTGACACTCGCGGATGAACCCTTGGGCCTTGCGCTCGGCCAGCAGTGGCTTGAGCCGATCGAAACTGGTGCGCGCCCAATCCTGCAGGGCATCGAGTTGCTGCAGGTCGGCCTTGTCGGTCAGGAACGGACGGATCTGGTCGAAGTTCTGCTGCACCGGCTCCATCACCGCTTCCGGCGTGCCTTGGTGGTGGTCCTGTGGCACGTGCGGGGCATTCAGGTGAAAGTGTGCGATCTGCGTGGCCAGGGCATCGATGTGCTCCTGGTGCAGTTCGCCGTTGGCCTGCAGGGTGCTGAGCAGGCCGTCCTGAGGGAACTGGCGCATCTTCAGAGCGTATTCGATGACCGGGCCTTCGCCATTGAGCTGGGGCGCTTCGGCGCTGCCGGTAATGGGCAGCACTTCCAGGTACAGACCTTCGGTCAGGCGCTGGTTGAGGCGCAGTTCTTCAGCGCAAAAGTGCTCGCGCTTGGCCAGGTCGGTGAAATCCAGGAAGCCGAAGTTCATCGGCTTCTTGATCTTGTAGGCGTAGTCGCCGGTCAGCAGGACCCAGGAAATATGGGTCTCGATCAGCTGGATATCCTTGACCGGATGAGGGTAAAGGGCAGGATTTTGCAGTGCGGTGATGAGCGCTTGGGTCACGGACGATCCTTCTCGAGGCAAGTGATTCTTGGGGTGCATTATGGCGGCTTGCAGCAATGCTGCAAACCGCTGGCGGGCGCCTGTTGATGCGCCTGCAAAGTGCGTATAATCCGCCGCCATGACTCGTACCCGATCCCCTCGTTCCCGCTCCAAAAAAACCTCTGGTGGACTGCGTCCCTGGCTTGGCTGGGCTCTCAAGCTCGGGCTCGTCGGCCTCGTGGTGCTGGCAGGCTTTGCCGTCTACCTCGACGCGATCGTCCAGGAGAAGTTTTCCGGCAAGCGCTGGACCATCCCGGCCAAGGTCTACGCCCGGCCGCTGGAGCTGTTCGTGGGGCAGAAGCTCACCGAAAAAGACTTCCTCACCGAACTCGATGCCTTGGGTTATCGCCGCCAGTCGGCGGTCACCGGGCCCGGCGAAGCGGCGGTCAACGGTACTACCGTGGCGCTGAACACTCGCGGCTTTCAGTTTTATGAAGGCCTGGAGCAGGCGCGCCCGGTGCGCGTGCGCTTCAGTGGCGACTATGTCGCCGAGCTGAGCGGCAATGGCGGCGACAAGCTGCCGGTGGTGCGCCTCGAGCCCCTGCTGATCGGCGGCCTGTACCCGAAAAACCTCGAAGACCGCATCCTCATCAAGCTCGATCAGGCGCCCCCCTACCTGCTCGATACCCTGACCACGGTCGAGGACCGCGACTTCTATCACCACTTCGGTATCTCGCCGAAGGGCATAGTGCGGGCGATGTGGATCAACACCTCGTCCGGCTCGATGCGCCAGGGCGGCAGTACGCTGACGCAACAGTTGGTCAAGAACTTCTTCCTGACCAACGAGCGCAGCCTCACCCGCAAGCTCGAAGAAGCGATGATGTCGGTGCTGCTGGAGGTCCATTACAGTAAGCGCGAGATCCTCGAGGCCTATCTCAACGAGGTGTTCATCGGCCAGGACGGTCAGCGCGCGGTGCACGGTTTCGGCCTGGCGAGTCAGTTCTTCTTCAGCCAGCCGCTGTCGGAGCTCAAGCTGCATCAGGTGGCGTTGCTGGTAGGCATGGTCAAGGGGCCGTCCTATTACAACCCGCGGCGTTATCCCGATCGCGCCCTGGAACGCCGCAACCTGGTACTCGACCTGCTGCAACAGCAAGGCGTCGCCACCCCCGAAGCCGTTGCCGCCGCCAAGGCCATGCCGCTGGGGGTAACCACCCGCGGCAGCCTGGCGGACAGCTCGTTCCCGGCCTTCCTCGACCTGGTCAAGCGCCAACTGCGTGAAGACTACCGCGACGAAGACTTGACCGAAGAAGGCCTGCGCATCTTCACCAGTTTCGACCCGATCCTGCAGATGAAGGCCGAAGCCTCGGTTACCGATACCTTCAAGCGCTTCAGCGGCCGCAAAGGCTCCGATGCGCTGGAAACCAGCATGGTCGTCACCAACCCGGAAAGCGGCGAAGTGCAAGCGCTGGTAGGCAGTCGCGTGCCCGGTTTCGCCGGTTTCAACCGCGCGCTGGATGCGGTGCGGCCGATCGGCTCGCTGGTCAAGCCGTCGATCTACCTGACCGCGCTCGAGAAGCCGAGCCAGTACACCCTGACCACCTGGATCAAGGATGAACCCTTCCAGGTCAAAGGCGCCGATGGGCAAATCTGGAAGCCGCAGAACTACGAGAAAACCGCGAACGGCACGATCTTCCTGTATCAGGGCCTGGCGCACTCGCTCAACCTGTCGAGCGCGCGTCTGGGCCTCGATCTGGGCGTACCAAACGTGTTCAAGACCATCGGCAGGCTGGGCGTCGATGTCGACTGGCCGGCCTATCCGTCGATGCTGCTGGGCGCCGGTGGCATGTCGCCGATGCAGGTGGCGACCATGTACCAGACCATCGCCAACGGCGGTTTCAATACGCCGATGCGCGGCATCCGCAGCGTGCTCACCGCCGAGGGGCAACCGCTCAAGCGTTACCCGTTCAAGATCGAGCAGCGTTTCGATGCCGGCTCCATCTACCTGATCCAGGCGGCGATGCAGCGAGTCATGCGCGAAGGTACCGGGCGCTCGGTGTACAACGTACTGCCCAAGAACCTCACCCTGGCGGGCAAGACCGGTACCAGTAACGATTCCCGTGACGCCTGGTTCGCCGGCTTCAGCCAGGACTTGCTGGCGGTGGTGTGGATGGGGCGCGACGACAACGGCAAGACGCCATTTACCGGTGCCACCGGGCCGTTGCAGGTATGGACCAGTTTCATGAGCAAGGCCGATCCGCTGCCGCTGGACACACCAGTGCCCGACAACGTTGTGCAAACCTGGATCAACGCCCAGACCGGGCAAGGCTCGGCCGAAGGCTGCCCTGGGGCCGTACAGATGCCGTATATTCGCGGCAGTGAACCCGCCCCAGGCACCGCCTGTGGCGCCAGCCCTGACAATCCCGCCGGCTCGGTGATGGATTGGGTCAAGGGCTGGCTGAATTAAGTGACGAGGAGCTAACGTGAACAAGTGGTGGTTTCCTGCTGTAACGGCGCTGGCCCTGCTCAATGGCTGCGCCAGCGTGCAGCACGGTTCGATCCCGGTGGTGGATTCCGGGTCTGCCGTGTCCAACAACGAGCGGGTCTCGGCCAATCGCCAGACCACCTATCGCGCCCCGGTCGCGCAGCCGCAGACCCAGGCTGCGCCACAGGATTCCGGCGTGGTGGTGATGGTGCCGGGCGCCAACGGCTCCGGCAGCTTCGCCGCGCCCAGCAGTGCACCGATCACGCCGGGTGCCTATAACGCGCCGATTACCCCCGGGCCTTCGAGTGCGCCTATCACCCCCGGTGCCTACGTGGCGCCGAGCCCGACGCCGGCTGCATCAGGCAGCAACTACGCTAGTGCGCCGTCCACCAGCTATTCGATGCCCACGGCGCCTAGCGGCATTCCTAAGAGCAGCGGCGGGTTGTCGGCTGACGAGCAGCTCGATGGCCCGGTGCTGTCGTTGCTGACCACCGCCCAGCAGCAGCAAGGCAGTGGCGACCTCAACGGCGCCTCGTCGAGCCTGGAGCGTGCCCAGCGCATCGCCCCACGCGAGCCGCAAGTGCTGTATCGCCTGGCCCAGGTGCGCCTGGCTCAGGGCGAGCCGGCTCAGGCCGAAGAGTTCGCTCGCCGTGCGCTGACCTACGCCAACGGCCGCCCGGATCTGCAAAGCGGTCTGTGGAGCGTGATCGCCCAGGCCAAGGATCGTCAGGGTGACAGCGCCGGTGCCGCGCTGGCCCGTCAGAAAGCCAGCGGAGGGGCATGATGGATTCGCGCTTGCCGGCGTTGGCCGATCATCTGCTGCTCATCGAACGTGAGTTGCGTTTGCAGGGCTGGTGGGGCGAGGAGCCTCCCAGCGCGCAGGCGCTGGCGAGTCAGGAGCCGTTCTGTGTCGATACGCTGGAGTTCGAGCAGTGGCTGCAGTGGATTTTCCTGCCGCGCATGAAACACATCATCGAGCAAGACCTGCCTTTGCCCAATGCTTCAGGAATCCTGGCGATGTCGGAAATGGTCTATGCCAGCCGCGCGCAGCAAAGCCGTGGCCTGAATGTATTGTTGGCGGAATTTGACGAGCTGATTACCCAGGTGCGCTGAGCAGGGGAGAGGGCGTTACTGGCAGGAATCGGCGATGCTGGCCTTGATCTCGGTGATCTTGGCCTGACGCTCTTCCTCCGTGAGGCGGCGCAGTTCGCCATCTACCTCCTGGCGCACGCGCGGGTTGTTGGTGAGCTGCGCCAGGTTGGTCCGGGCCTGGTCGCAGAATTCATCGGTACGTTGTTGGGCTTCGCTCACTTCCTGCCGGACCTTGGCGTCAGCGGCCTTTTGTTTGTCGTCGGTGCCTGCGGGCGCGCCGTCTTTGGGCACGGCGGTGGGCGCTGGGGGCGTTTTGGTCTCGATCGGCGTGGAGTTTTGTCCTGCCGGCGGCTGTGCATCGAAGTGCGTTACGCCTTGGGCATCGACCCATTTGTAGATCTGCCCCGCCAGCGCCGACGTGCTCAGCAACAACAACAGGCTGACTTTGATGATCATCGCGCGCATGGTGACTCCTCGGAAAACGATATTGATGAAAATTACCACAGCTTCGGGCTTTTTTACTGAATTCTTGTGGCCGTTGAGGCGATTGCCAGCAAGAAATCTCACAGATCACTTGACTTGGGCTGGATGAATCCGAACAATCCCAAGTCCGCTGTGACGGGACTGCCAGAAGCAGACCCGCCCGGCAGATCATGAGGCGCACACCCGCGCCGACCTGTAACACCCGCAACGCGTTACCTCGCGCTGGGTGGGAAAGCCCCGCAACATCTGGGGCACCCAATACTTGCTCAGTCAGTGCTGACGTAGTCGGCGACCACCGTCGCTCATGCTCTGCTAGGCAGTAAACCTATAAAGACCCGCTCTGCCTGAGCGGTATTCTGGCGTTTAGAGGTGACAACGTGGAGCTTTTATCTGGCGGTGAGATGATCGTCCGCTTTTTGCGTGACGAAGGGGTCAAACACATCTACGGGTACCCCGGTGGTGCTCTCCTGCACGTATACGATGCCTTGTTCAAAGAGCCGGAAGTGTCCCACATCCTGGTTCGTCACGAACAAGCGGCCACGCACATGGCCGACGGCTACGCCCGTGCGACCGGCAAGGCTGGCGTCGTGCTGGTGACTTCCGGCCCTGGCGCGACTAACGCGATTACCGGTATTGCCACGGCCTACATGGACTCCATCCCGATGGTGATCCTGTCCGGCCAGGTGGCCAGCACCCTCGTCGGCACCGATGCCTTCCAGGAAACCGACATGATCGGTATATCCCGGCCGATCGTGAAACACAGCTTCATGATCAAGCACGCCTCGGAAATTCCCGAAGTACTGAAAAAAGCCTTCTATCTGGCGCAGTCCGGCCGTCCGGGCCCGGTGGTCGTCGATATTCCGAAAGACATGACCAACCCGGCCGAGAAGTTCGAATACGTCTTTCCGAAAAAAGCCAAGCTGCGCTCCTACACCCCTGCGGTCCGTGGCCACTCCGGCCAGATCCGCAAGGCGGCAGAAATGCTCGTCGCTGCCAAACGTCCGGTGATCTATGCCGGTGGTGGCGTGATTCTGGGCAACGGTTCCGAATCGCTGACCGAGCTGGCGCAGTGGCTCAACGCACCGGTGACCAACACCTTGATGGGTCTGGGCGCCTATCCGGGCATGGATCGCCAGTTCGTCGGCATGCTCGGCATGCACGGCAGCTACACCGCCAACCTGGCCATGCACCACGCTGACGTGATCCTGGCCGTGGGTGCGCGCTTCGATGACCGCGTCATCAACGGCGCCGCCAAGTTCTGCCCGAACGCCAAGATCATCCATATCGATATCGACCCGGCGTCCATCTCCAAGACCATCAAGGCCGACGTGCCGATCGTCGGGCCGGTGGACAGCGTCCTCAGCGAAATGGTCGCGACCTTGAAGGAAATCGGCGAGAAGCCGAACAAGGACGCAGTCGCCGCCTGGTGGAAGCAGGTCGAGGAATGGCGTCCGGACGGCACTCTGTTCCCGTACAACAAGGGTGACGGCAGCAAGATCAAGCCTCAGCAAGTGATCGAGACCCTGTGCGAAGTGACCAAGGGCGATGCCTATGTCAGCTCCGACGTGGGCCAGCACCAGATGTTCGCCGCGCAGTACTACAAGTTCAACAAGCCTAACCGCTGGATCAACTCCGGCGGCCTGGGCACCATGGGCTTCGGTTTCCCTGCGGCCATGGGCGTCAAGCTGAGCTTCCCGGATGCCGACGTCGCCTGCGTGACCGGCGAAGGCAGCATCCAGATGAACATCCAGGAGCTGTCGACCTGCCTGCAGTACGACCTGCCGGTCAAGATCATCCTGCTCAACAACGGCGTGCTGGGCATGGTCCGTCAGTGGCAGGACATGAGCTACGGCGCGCGTCACTCCCACTCCTACATGGAATCGCTGCCTGACTTCGTCAAGCTGGTCGAGGCCTACGGGCATGTCGGCATGCGCATCACCGACCTGAAAGACCTCAAGCCGATGATGGAAGAAGCCTTCGCCATGAAGGATCGCCTGGTGTTCCTCGACATTCAGGTAGACGTCGCCGAGCACGTCTATCCGATGCAGATCAAGGACGGCTCCATGCGCGACATGTGGCTCAGCAAGACGGAGCGGACTTAATCATGCGTCATATCATTTCGCTTTTGCTGGAGAACGAACCGGGCGCGCTGTCGCGTGTGATCGGGCTGTTTTCCCAACGCAACTACAACATCGAAAGCCTGACGGTAGCACCGACCGAAGACTCGACCTTGTCGCGCCTGACGTTGACTACCGTGGGGCATGATGAAGTGATCGAACAGATCACGAAAAACCTCAACAAGTTGATCGAGGTGGTCAAACTGGTCGACCTGTCGGAAAGCGCCCATATCGAGCGCGAGCTGATGCTGGTCAAGGTGAAGGCTACTGGCGCCCAACGCGCCGAGATCAAGCGCACCACCGACATCTATCGGGGGCAGATCGTTGACGTCAGCGCTAGCGTTTACACCGTTCAGCTGACAGGTACCAGCGACAAGCTGGACAGCTTCATCCAGGCTATCGGCACAGCAGCGATCCTCGAGACCGTTCGCAGTGGCGTCACCGGCATTGCCCGTGGCGACAAAGTACTCAGCATCTAAACCAATTCAGTGAATGGCCTGCGGGCCAGATAACAGGGGACCACCATGAAAGTTTTCTACGACAAAGACTGCGACCTTTCCATCATCCAGGGCAAGAAAGTCGCCATCATCGGTTACGGTTCGCAAGGCCATGCGCAGGCGTGCAACCTGAAAGACTCCGGTGTCGACGTTACCGTCGGTCTGCGTAAAGGTTCGGCTACCGTTGCCAAGGCAGAAGCCCACGGCCTGAAAGTCACCGACGTGGCTACTGCCGTCGCTGCTGCCGACCTGGTCATGATCCTGACGCCGGACGAGTTCCAGTCTCAGCTGTACAAGAACGAAATCGAGCCGAACATCAAGAAGGGCGCCACCCTGGCCTTCTCCCACGGTTTCGCTATCCACTACAACCAGGTCGTGCCGCGCGCCGACCTGGACGTGATCATGATCGCGCCAAAAGCGCCAGGTCACACCGTACGTACCGAGTTCGTCAAAGGCGGCGGTATCCCTGACCTGATCGCTATCTACCAGGATGCTTCGGGCAACGCCAAGAACGTTGCACTGTCCTACGCTTCGGGCGTGGGCGGCGGCCGTACCGGCATCATCGAGACCACCTTCAAGGACGAGACCGAAACCGACCTGTTCGGCGAACAGGCCGTGCTGTGCGGCGGTACTGTCGAGCTGGTCAAGGCCGGTTTCGAAGTGCTGGTAGAAGCTGGCTACGCGCCAGAAATGGCCTACTTCGAGTGCTTGCACGAGCTGAAGCTGATCGTCGACCTCATGTACGAAGGCGGTATTGCCAACATGAACTACTCGATCTCCAACAACGCCGAATACGGCGAGTACGTGACCGGCCCTGAAGTCATCAACGCCGAATCCCGTCAGGCCATGCGCAATGCTCTGAAGCGCATCCAGGACGGCGAGTACGCCAAGATGTTCATCGCTGAAGGTGCTGCCAACTACCCGTCGATGACGGCCAAGCGTCGTAACAACGCTGCCCATGGTATCGAAATCATCGGTGAGCAACTGCGCTCGATGATGCCTTGGATCGGTGCCAACAAGATCGTCGACAAAGCCAAGAACTGATTCACTTTGTCACGATGAAAACGCGGCCTCGGCCGCGTTTTTTCGTTA
Organism: Pseudomonas sp. GW821-FHT01A09; assembly: GCF_058986725.1. NCBI lineage: Bacteria > Pseudomonadati > Pseudomonadota > Gammaproteobacteria > Pseudomonadales > Pseudomonadaceae > Pseudomonas > Pseudomonas sp. GW821-FHT01A09. The sequence continues at coordinate 2,742 of NZ_JBYSWB010000013.1, read as the reverse complement.
TGGTGCTCAGCTTCTGGTATAAAGCGGCATCGTCTGCAAGCGAACCCTCGTGGCAGACGTCTGTCGAAACTTTTCACACCGTTGCAAGGTATTTTGTCCATGAGCGAACGTCCCGAAGAGCCGAACAAGGCCTCCGACGCCGAAAGTCTTCTACCGATCGACGAGCATGTCGAGGAAGGTCACGATGCCGAGGGACGCAAAGTCCGGCACCGCGGCATCTACCTGCTGCCCAATCTGTTCACCACGGCGAACCTGTTTGCCGGCTTCTACTCGATCATCAACTCCATCAGTGCGCAAAGTGCCCTGAGTGCGGGGGACGGATCCGAGGCGGCCAAGTATTTCTCCTTTGCCGCGATCGCCATCTTCGTCGCCATGCTGCTCGACGGCCTGGACGGCCGTGTGGCACGCATGACCAATACCCAAAGTGCCTTCGGCGCCGAATACGATTCGCTGGCCGACATGGTCGCCTTCGGCCTGGCACCGGCGATCCTGGCGTTCGGCTGGGCACTGGCCGACATGGGCAAGGTCGGCTGGATGGTCGCCTTCATCTATGTAGCCGGCGCTGCGTTGCGCCTGGCGCGCTTCAACACCCAGGTAGGCAAGGCCGACAAGCGCTTCTTCATTGGCCTGGCCAGCCCGGCGGCGGCGGGTGTGGTGGCCGGTACGGTCTGGGCATTCAGTGACTATGGCATCCAGGGTTCGAAGATGTCGTTCCTGGTGGCGTTGCTGGTAGCGGCCGCGGGCATGCTGATGGTCAGCAACATCAAGTACAACAGCTTCAAGGAGCTGGACCTCAAGGGTCGCGTGCCGTTCGTGGCGATCCTGGCGGTGGTGCTGGTGTTCGCCGTGGTGTTCAGCGATCCGCCGCGAGTGCTGTTGTTGATTTTCCTGGCGTACGCAGCCTCCGGCCCGATTCAATTCCTGTTACGCAAAAGCCGTCACAAAAAGGCCTGATGTGGTCCAATAGTCCGCATAATCCGTAGTCTGTTGGTGATCCCAAAAGACTACGGAGTTTCTATGCTTATCAAGCTCGCCAAGGCCAGCGACTGCCACGAGTCGCACGTCACTCCCGAATCCTTCTATCTTTCGCGCCGCGCCTTGTTGGGCAGCTCCGTCGCCGGTCTGGCGATGGCCAGCCTGCCGCGTTGGGCGAATGCCGCCGATCCCTCTGTTTATGCTGATGTAGACGCCAGCAAGGCACCCGCCTGGCTGACCGAACAGATCGCCCATACGCAGTGGCAGGCGATGACCGTGCAGGGTGAGGCCATCACCCCATTCAAGGACGCCACCCACTACAACAACTTCTATGAGTTCGGTACCGACAAGGGCGATCCGGCGGATAACGCCGGCACCTTGAAGACCGAGCCTTGGTCGGTGGTCATCGATGGCGAGGTGGGCAAGCCCGGGCGCTATGCGCTGGAGGATTTCATCAAGCCTTACCAGCTGCAGGAGCGCATCTATCGCCTGCGGTGCGTAGAGGCCTGGTCGATGGTCATCCCATGGATCGGTTTTCCGATCGCCGATCTGCTCAAGCAGGTCGAGCCTACCAGCAAGGCCAAGTACATTCGTTTCGAGACCCTGAAAGACCCGCAGAGCATGCCGGGGCAGCGGTCTAGCTTCGCCCTGATCGACTGGCCCTATGTAGAAGGCCTGCGCCTGGACGAAGCGATGAATCCGCTGGCGATTCTGGCAGTCGGCATGTACGGGCGCGAACTGGCCAATCAGAACGGCGCGCCCCTGCGGTTGGTAGTGCCGTGGAAGTACGGGTTCAAGAGCGTGAAGTCTATCGTGCGCATCAGTCTGGTGAGCGAGCAGCCCGCCACCACTTGGCAAGGACTGGCGCCCAGCGAATATGGCTTCTATGCCAACGTCAATCCCAAGGTCGATCATCCTCGCTGGACCCAGGCGCGGGAGCGTCGGCTGCCCAGTGGGTTGTTTAGCCCCAATGTGCGCGAGACGCAGATGTTCAATGGCTATGAAGAGCAGGTGGCGTCGTTGTATGCCGGGATGGATCTGAGGAAGAATTATTGATGCGATACCTGTGGTGGCGCGTGAGCGTCTTTATCGTGATTGCGGTGTGGCCTTTTTACTGGGTGTATCAGGCGCAGCTGTTGGCCTTGGGTCCGGATCCGGGCAAGGTGCTGCTCAATCGATTTGGTCTGGGCGTGCTGGTGCTGCTGTTGGTGACGCTGTCGTTGACGCCGCTGCAGCGGATGACGGCGTGGCCGGGATGGTTCCTGGTACGCAGGCAGTTGGGGTTGTGGAGCCTGACCTATGCGTTGCTTCACTTGGCGACTTATCTAGTGTTCGTGCTTGGGCTGGATTGGGGGCAGTTGGGCGTGGAGCTCGTCGACCGTCCTTACATTATTGTGGGCGCCATCGCATTGCTGGGATTGTTGACCTTGTCGGTGACGTCCAATCGCTTCAGTCAGCGACGACTTGGCGGGAAGTGGAAGAAGCTGCACCGTCTGGTGTATGTGATTCTCGGTTTGGGGTTGCTGCACTTTCTGTGGGTGGTGCGTTCGGACCTTAAGGAATGGGCGATTTACGCGTCCATAGGGGTGGTGCTGTTGCTGATACGGATACCGCCCGTAATGCGGCGAATCCCCAGGTTTATGGGCAATAGAATTAATTCTGCAACAAAGGTGCGGAACAGGGGTTGACTCGGGTTTGAATCTCTCTATAATTCGCCCCACTTCCGGCGCAGTCGGAACTTGAAACTCCTTGTTAATCAACGAGTTA
>NZ_JBYSWB010000012.1:0-176919 GCF_058986725.1 Pseudomonas sp. GW821-FHT01A09 | reverse complement strand
TGTTGGCGCAGTCAGATGCTTAGCGTTCGTCCCACCACCCCTTCAAGTTCTACCATACAAGCAAGGCTTGCCCGCGATGGCGCCCTCATTGACACCTACCCCACCGGGCAATCCTCACAGGGCCCAACCACGCGATACGCCAGGCAACAACTGCGCAACACGCGTCGCCCATCGCCCACGTACTTCACCGGCGCATACAGCGGATTGCTCCGCCCATCCGCCAGCTTGCGCGTCTGCAACATCGCCAGCGCGGGCTCCAGGCCCTTCATGCCCAGCGCCTCCAGCTTGCGCACGGTGCGCTCGAAGATATCCCCGGCATTGCCCCACAACACCTGCGCAGAGACCCCGCCGTAACTGGCCAGGAACTCCACCAACGGCCGCATGTTCACCGCAATCCACGGCTCCAGCGACGCGCCCTGCTCCCCCGGTTCGCCGGCCTCGAGCATTTTCATCGCCGTTGGCTGCCCACGGGCGTCCAGCACCAGCCCCACCGCGCGCAGCTCCAGCGGCAAGAACCAGCCATAGCCCAACTGTGTCACCAGCATCGTCGGCAGCCACTGCATGAAGTAGAAGCGCGACCACTGCGACACCAGCACCGGCCGCTCATCGGCCAGCAGCTGCGCCCCATAAATGCGCAGTAACAGCTGATCCATCACCTGGGGCTGCATCAACTCCGGCATCGACACCGCCAGGCGCGGATCGTCATCGGCCAGCCATGTCTCGATCAACCCCGCGTAAGGCCCGCTATGCCACGCCATACCTGACTCCACATTCGAATACGACCACTTGGACGCTGTTCACGGTCTGAAATTTGCAACAATCCACGCGCTATTCTACCCACCGTCACGAAGCGTCGAGGAGCGGAAAAAGCAAGCGGAAAATTTTCCAAAGCGCATTACCTCCGTCCTACAGAGCTGTCGAAAGGTCCTACACCAGATGGGTCAAGGGCTACAGGGATTCACCCACCCCGCACGCACACTTTACCCACACGTTATCCACAGACACGACTGGTTGCATTACCCCCCATACCGCTTTATCTTGTATCCCCAGCGCCGAAAAACACTACATGTTGGGTTTTGGCGAAATTACCAAGCACAACTCAAAGCTGAAACTCAAGTCTGAAAGCGGGCTTTTTTCGCAGCTTTTCGAGAGACATTTTCTTGCTTTGTACCCCCAGTACATGGCAGCCGGTTGCGCAGATATCCGCCACCGGACCACTTCGGCCAGGGAGCGGCTTGCCAGTCAAGCCTGTCCCCGAATTGTCCCGAAGTCGCTTTACCCGGCATGCCGGGGTGCAACGCGTCACCGCAGTCTACGGCCCCCATGCGCGCGCCGCCCTGCAGTCGCCCATCCCGTTTGTCGGTGTCGTGCTTCAGGACGCAACGCCAGCAGTACAGCAGTGCCTAACCAAATTAGAGATCGTGGAGAAACCACCCATGCAAACCGACACAACTCGCGAGAACCCGCAGGCCAAGGCGCCTCAGGCCACAGACTCGGAGCAGAATCTGTCCGCCACCGCCCCTGGCCAACTGCGCGTGATCAAGCGTAACGGTACCGTTGTCGCCTACACCGACGACAAGATCACCGTCGCCATCACCAAAGCGTTCCTCGCAGTTGAAGGTGGCACCGCTGCCGCCTCGTCGCGCATCCACGACACCGTCGCGCGCCTGACCGAACAAGTCACCGCCACCTTCAAGCGGCGCATGCCCTCGGGCGGCACCATCCACATCGAAGAAATCCAGGACCAGGTCGAGCTGGCCCTGATGCGTGCCGGCGAGCAGAAAGTCGCTCGCGACTACGTCATCTACCGCAACGACCGCTCCAAGGAACGCGCCACCCGCACCCCGGGCGACGCACCGGTCGATGCCCACCCAAGCATCCGCATCACCAAGGCCGACGGCAGCTTCGCGCCGCTGGACATGGGCCGCCTGAACACCATCATCACCGAAGCCTGCGAAGGGCTCGAAGAAGTCGACGGCAACCTGATCCAGAAAGAAACCCTGAAAAACCTGTACGACGGCGTCAACCTCAAGGACGTCAACACCGCCCTGGTGATGACCGCCCGTACCTTGGTCGAGCGCGAGCCGAACTACTCGTTCGTCACCGCCCGCCTGCTGATGGACACCCTGCGTGCCGAAGGCCTGAGCTTCCTGGAAGTGGCCGAGAGCGCCACCCACCACGAAATGGTCGACCTGTACGCCAAGGCGCTGCCGTCCTACGTGGCCAAAGGCATCGAGTACGAGCTGCTCAACCCCGTGCTGGCCACCTTCGACCTCGAGAAGCTCGGCCGCGCCATCAACCACGAGCGCGACCAGCAGTTCACCTACCTGGGCCTGCAGACCCTCTACGACCGCTACTTCATCCACAAGGATGGCGTGCGCTTCGAACTGCCGCAGATCTTCTTCATGCGCGTGGCCATGGGCCTGGCGATCGAAGAGCAGAACAAAGAAGACCGTGCCATCGAGTTCTACAACTTGCTGTCGTCGTTCGACTACATGGCCTCGACCCCGACCCTGTTCAACGCCGGCACCCTGCGTCCACAGCTGTCGAGCTGCTACCTGACTACCGTGCCGGACGACCTGTCGGGCATCTACGGCGCCATCCACGACAACGCCATGCTGTCCAAATTCGCTGGCGGCCTGGGCAACGACTGGACCCCGGTCCGTGCGCTGGGTTCGTACATCAAGGGCACCAACGGCAAGTCCCAGGGCGTGGTTCCGTTCCTCAAGGTCGTGAACGACACCGCCGTCGCCGTCAACCAGGGTGGCAAGCGCAAAGGCGCTGTCTGCGCCTACCTGGAAACCTGGCACCTGGACATCGAAGAATTCATCGAGCTGCGCAAGAACACCGGTGACGATCGCCGTCGTACCCACGACATGAACACCGCCAACTGGATCCCTGACCTGTTCATGAAGCGCGTCTTCGACGACGGCAAATGGACCCTGTTCTCGCCCAACGAAGTGCCTGATCTGCACGACCTGACCGGCAAGGCATTCGAGGAGCGCTACGAGTACTACGAAGCCCTGACCGAGTACAACAAGATCAAGGTGTTCAAGACCATCCAGGCCAAAGACCTGTGGCGCAAGATGCTGTCGATGCTGTTCGAAACCGGCCACCCATGGTTGACCTTCAAAGACCCGTGCAACCTGCGCTCGCCGCAGCAGCACGTCGGCGTGGTCCACAGCTCCAACCTGTGCACCGAAATCACCTTGAACACCAACAAGGATGAAATTGCCGTCTGCAACCTGGGCTCGATCAACCTGCCGAACCACATCGTCAACGGCAAGCTCGACACCGCCAAGCTGGAACGCACCGTCAACACCGCCGTGCGCATGCTCGACAACGTGATCGACATCAACTACTACTCGGTGCCGCAAGCGAAGAACTCCAACTTCAAGCACCGCCCTGTCGGCCTGGGCATCATGGGCTTCCAGGACGCGCTGTACCTGCAGCACATCCCGTACGGTTCGGACGCTGCGGTCGAGTTCGCCGACAAGTCCATGGAAGCGGTCAGCTACTTCGCCATCCAGGCCTCCTGCGACCTGGCCGACGAGCGCGGCAGCTACGAGACGTTCCAGGGTTCGCTGTGGTCCAAAGGCATCCTGCCGCTGGATTCGCAACAGATCCTGATCGAAGCCCGTGGCCAGAAGTACATCGACGTCGACCTCAACGAGTCGCTGGACTGGGCCCCGGTCCGCGCCCGTGTGCAGAAAGGCATCCGTAACTCGAACATCATGGCCATCGCACCGACCGCCACCATCGCCAACATCACCGGCGTGTCGCAGTCGATCGAACCGACCTACCAGAACCTCTACGTGAAATCGAACCTCTCGGGCGAATTCACCGTGATCAACCCGTACCTGGTTCGCGACCTCAAGGCCCGCGGCCTGTGGGACTCGGTCATGATCAACGACCTCAAGTACTACGATGGCTCGGTGCAACAGATCGAACGCATCCCGGCAGAGCTCAAAGCCCTGTACGCGACCGCTTTCGAAGTGGACACCAAGTGGATCGTCGACGCCGCCAGCCGCCGCCAGAAGTGGATCGACCAGGCCCAGTCGCTGAACCTCTACATCGCCGGCGCCTCGGGCAAGAAGCTCGACGTGACCTACCGCATGGCCTGGTACCGTGGCCTGAAAACCACCTACTACCTCCGTGCCCTGGCCGCGACCAGCACCGAGAAGTCGACCATCAACACCGGCAAGCTCAACGCCGTCTCTAGCGGTAGCGACACCAGCCCGATCCAGACCGCTCCCGCCGGTCCGGCGCCAGTGCCCAAAGCCTGCGCAATCGACGAGCCGGATTGCGAGGCTTGCCAGTAACCCCCGGCGGCCAACCCCCTCCTACCCTGTAGCGAGGGGGCTTGCCCCCGAAAAGGACTTCAACCAACCAAAACCCGCAGGCTCCCCACCGACCCTGTGGGACTGGGCTCTGCCCAGGAAGAGGCCCCAAGGCCCACCCTCTGAGTTAGCTTTCAGCTATAATTGCCTCCATCGAAATTCAGGAGGCCACCATGGCACCTACCTCCCTACAAGCGAAAAAGGCCTACTACGCCAAAGTACGCCAGTCCAACTACGCAGCCAGCCTGCGCCTTGAAGGCTTCGATACCACCCCTGAAGATGGCCAACGCCCTCTCCCCTCTAAAGAATCTGTCCTCGATAGCTACCGCACCAAGCGCAGCTGATGCTCGATAAATACGGTACCGGGCAAGATCCTTATTGCTACCAAGGTACCCGGACTTTACGTAACCTCCTCGATATCACTGACGAAACTGTCTTGAACCAGGCTGAGCGCGAGATCAGTGCCAGCGCCGCAAACGAGATCGAGTACTGCCCTCCTCCTTACGATCTGACTGCGCTGCAGAAGATTCATCGGCAACTGTTCGATGAGCTATACGACTGGGCTGGCGAAATACGAACGATCGATATATCCAAAGACACTACACGGTTCTGCACCGTCAGCAGAATCGAGCCTGAATCCGCCAAGCTATTAAATGCATGTGCTCACCGCGGGTGGTTTATCGACCTCGACCGCGAGGCATTGATCGTGGCTGTCGCTGAGCTGTTCGGCGACCTCAACATGACCCACCCCTTCAGGGAGGGAAATGGGCGAGCACAGAGAATCTTGTTCGAACACCTGATCATCCATGCTGGTTTCGAGATCAGTTGGTGGGGCGTCGAACAGCACGAATGGATACAAGCAAATATCGATGCAGTGGTGTGCGATTACTCGACGTTGGAACGAGTGTTCGAGCGGTGTATTGGCCGCTCGATTGCGGGCTGAATCACCATCCGTCAGTACACGTGTAATTCGGAAAACTTCTTCATCCGCCGCCCGCCCTTATAGACCGGTCGCAGTGCCGCACCAGAGCACAAATTCGCCATGCCGAGCGCAAGTTCGCGCTTGCAAAACAGCGTCCGAGAAACTACATTTAGTGCCCACAAGGGCACAGAAACACCACATGCAGTATCTCGGGTTTAAATTGCCCCGCAACACTGCATATGCTTCCCGGCAGCGATCGCAAGCAAAACCGGCGCCAGAAATGAGCAATAGTTTTGATTTTGAGCGTAACGGAGGGAAGACTTTTCCGATATAATCTCGCCCCCAAACAAGGACGAAGCACATGATACGTTGCGAACCTCGAAGCGGCCTTTTCAACCGACCTTCTGAGCGCACCCCTCGTCCCCCTGTTGCAGAATTCCCGTGCCGTCGCGATTGCAATCCATAAGCGAACCCGCACGAACGAACAAATTAGAGTTTCCAGGGAGCATCGCTCCCCTGCAGTTTCATTGCCCGGGCGTGCTTACGTAACCATGGCAACCTCATCTTAAATTGTGCACCGCCGAAAAGCGGGCCTCGACCAGGAGCCTCCTCACCATGCTGAGCTGGGACGAATTCGACAAAGAAGACGCAGCAGAACCCGCCAAAGGCGCCAACGCCGGCCACGCCAGCGAAGCGGCCATGGACAAGCTCGACAGCGCCGGCGGTGCCGCCGCCCTCGAAGCCCGCGCCGTTACCGCCAGCGACTCTGCCGCGATCATCAAGGCCAAGGCCGCCCTCGACAAACTCGACGTCGCCGAAGGCCTCGCCGAACTCGAAGGCTCCGCCGCCCGCGTCGCCGTCGACGAAAAACGCATGATCAACTGCCGTGCCGACCTCAACCAACTCGTACCCTTCAAGTACGACTGGGCCTGGCAAAAGTACCTCGACGGCTGCGCCAACCACTGGATGCCGCAAGAGGTCAACATGACCGCCGACATCGCCGTGTGGCGCAACCCGGAAGGCCTGACCGACGACGAACGTCGCATCGTCATGCGCAACCTGGGCTTCTTCTCCACCGCCGACTCCCTGGTTGCCAACAACCTGGTGCTGGCCGTGTACCGCCTGATCACCAACCCCGAGTGCCGCCAGTACATCCTGCGCCAGGCCTTCGAAGAGGCGATCCACACCCACGCCTACCAGTACTGCATCGAATCGCTGGGCATGGACGAAGGCGAAATCTTCAACATGTACCACGAGATCCCATCGGTCGCCAAAAAGGCCGCTTGGGGCCTGAAGTACACCCGCGCGATCTCCGATCCGAAGTTCGAAACCGGTACCGTCGAGACCGACAAAGAGCTACTGCGCAACCTGATCGCTTACTACTGCGTCCTGGAAGGGATCTTCTTCTACTGCGGCTTCACCCAGATTCTGTCCATGGGCCGTCGCAACAAGATGACCGGCGTGGCCGAGCAGTTCCAGTACATCCTGCGTGACGAGTCGATGCACCTGAACTTCGGTATCGACGTGATCAACCAGATCAAGATCGAAAACCCGCACCTGTGGGACGCTGAGCTGAAGGAAGAAGCGACCCAGATGATCCTGCAGGGGACTCAGTTGGAGATCGAATACGCGCGCGACACTATGCCTCGTGGGGTACTGGGGATGAACGCGGCGATGATGGAAGATTATCTGAAGTTTATCGCTAACCGTCGTTTGAGCCAGATTGGGTTGAAGGAAGAGTATCCAGGGACTGTGAACCCGTTCCCGTGGATGAGCGAGATTATGGACTTGAAGAAGGAGAAGAACTTCTTTGAGACTCGGGTTATTGAGTATCAGACGGGTGGGGCTTTGAGCTGGGATTAATACTCCCTGCGTCAGTCGCATCAATATCCAAAGCCATTTTATCGGAAATAAAATGGCTTCTATAAAAAGGGTTGCCATGGCAGCCCTTTTTCATTCCACTTGGCGCTATTAGTTTTTGAAATAAGTATCACCTAACCGGATGCAGCACGTCCGATGTGCCAAACGCTTGCGTAAAATGAGCTCATCTTGAAACGGCATCGGCCCGCCTCTGAGGCGGATTTCTTCATGTGCGTGAAAACGTGCTCGAGCAGATAAGGCCAATCGAGCGAAGGCTTTTCTTCGGCGGCCATAGACAGATAAAAAGGGGCTCATTGCCATTACTTCGGCCTGAATAGCGTGTAGAATCCGCCTCCGCTCGGTCGGCACCGGCCGGGAGTCATGGAATATAGGGAATTCAGATGTCCGCTTTTCGCATTTTGTCTGCAGCAGTTCTCATCGCATTGACCACCGGTTGTGCTTCCGGCCTGAATTCGGCCCAAGAGTCAGAGCTAGCTGGTTACCGCGCCAATCACCTCGATGTCCAGGAAAAGAGTCCTGGCCTGGCCGCTGGTTTGGGCCTATTGCCCGGTGGTGGCTCCTTCTACGGGCGAGCCTATGGTTATGGCGTGGTGAACCTTCTGCTATGGCCTATCTCCATTCTCTGGGACCCAGTCAGTGGCCACGATGCCGCCGAATCGCTCAATTACCAGGCATCCAAAGCGCATGTCGCCAGCTTGAAACGACGCGAAATGGACCAACTGGACGCAAAGCTGACCGGCAATGAGATTGACCTGAAAGCTTATACGCTTGAAAAGCGCAAAGTTGATGAGAAGTACTCGACTAATCTATGATTTTCGGTTTGCGCCTGTAACTGCTGGAGCTCTGGCACCTTAGCGTTTTCAGAGCTATTAGTTGGTAGAAGACTTAGCAAATACTGGCAATGACTTTCATACCAAAGTGCGTACTTCCGTGCGCACCGCATTGTAGCAGGCGTGTATGAAAGATATCTTTGATATCACAATTGCCCCTATGCCGAATTGCTGCTACTAGATGATCGATTGAAGAGTGGCAGAACGGCAGCCCCTACCGCCGCTGCGACCCACTATTATGCGCCCACAATGCCAACGGTGCGAAGAAGACGGTTACGCTCAGTCATCACGCCTTCTTCAAGGATGTTCCGTAGACTTGGATCAGCGTGTGACGTTCACGATTGAAAGAATCGAAGAGCACAAAATTGGCTTCGGGTCGATCCGGTCCCGGAGGGCCGAAGAAAAAGTGGTCGAGCGCTACCATCTTGGAACATCCCTGTAGGAAAATCCACTTACAGCAATCAGATTGCCACTACTGTTAAAGGGGTGGGGCCCTTGGTCCAAGCTCCCCAATAAGGAACCTATGGCCCGAAAGCCTTTGGATCCAAGCTTGCGAGGCACGTATGCAATTTCAGAAATGTCCTACACGGTTCCCCATTGCCCCGGCTATCGATGCCCTCTACCCTGCTTACGCGCCTAAGAAACGCAATCACACAGCGGACCATCCGCACCCGACAGATGCGGCTTCTGGAGCCTACGGTTAGAATTCGCCTCCAGAAAACTCTGTTATGTCGGGAGTGGGCTAATACAAGACCCGAAAGGGAAATATGTCCGGCCTTCTGTGTGAGGTTTCTTAGCTCCCGACACCCAGCCGTAAGAAGCTGCATCACACAGAGGTAATGGAACATGCCTAACCCCCACACCCCCACCCTTTTCACCCGCCACAACCGCCCACTCCACACCCTCTGGCTCGAATCCCAAGCCTGGTTCCACGCCCGCGATCTCGGTCGCCTGATGGGCCGTTTCCTCGACGAACACGCCGTCCGCAAACTCGACCCGGACCAAACCCGCACGCTCTCACTCCTGCAATACGGCAAGTGCCACGACACGCTGATGATCAGCGAATCCGGCGCCTACACCCTGCTGGTCCACCACAACGTGCCGGAGAATCGCAGCCTGCGGCATTGGCTGACCCATGAGGTGATTGCGGTGATCCGCGATGCGGAGCTGCCGGCCAGTGAGTCGGCGCCGAGTTTGAGCGTGATGCAGTGGCCGGGGTTGCGGCTGAGTCTGTTGCATTGGCAGAACGAGTCCTGGATGCGCATGCGGGATTTGCCGGAGATGCTGGAGAGCGGCGAGATCGATCAGATCAAGGCTGAGCGGCCGACAGCAGCGGGCTGGTGGAAAGCATCGGCTCGACTTTTTACGTGAACGCCGTGGCTCGCGCGCGGGACCAATGAGCGTGACCAAATAACGATTGTGATGGCCCGGATTCTCATCGAGAATTCGGGCGTTTGCATCGAGACGTCAAAGGCCAGGAAGCCCGTTCATGAAGATATTCATTACTGCCGTCGTGCTGTTGAGCACCGCCGTTATTGCCTTCGCCGTGTCTGGCGAGCGCAAGCCTCTACCGACGCAAGCGGCCGAGGCCATCCAGCCGCTGGCCACCGAGTTTTCCAAAACGGTCAACAAGGGCGTGAACGATTACCTCGCCGGTACTGCTGGCCCGCTCGGGGACGCGGCGCGGCGGAATCAACAGGCGGGCGCCATGGCGGTGGCGCAGCCCGTTCGGGGTACGCGCAAGACCATGGCGCAGTGTTTGAAGCCGGGTGATTTGATTGATCAGGATGTAAAGGAATGTATCGAAGGCACGCGGGTGCGGGATTGGTGAGTGCCAATGGTGCACGTTGCCGTCCGGAGGCTATTTGATAGGTCAGTGAGGTTGGTGGTGGTTTTGCGGGCCTATCGGGGGCAAGCCCCCTCGCTACAGGGTTGGTGGTGTTGCGTGCTCGGCTGGTGTTTGGGGTGATGCTCATTCATCCAGTTCGGTGTTGCGGGCTTGGGATTCTTGTTGTTTGAGGGCGGCCAGGCGTTCGGTCAGGGCGCTGTGGACTCGGTCATAGGCGTCGCTGCCGAGTAGCAGGCGTTTTGGCGCGGGATCGACGCTGGCGATGGTGATCATCTCGCGGGCCATCTTTTCGGGATCGCCTTTGAGGGCGAAGGCGCCGCTTTTGACCGCGCGGCGAACCTCTCCAGCTGGGGTTTGCTCGTAAACATCCATTACCGGCGGACTGACCAGCGCAGCGCCGAAATTGGTCCGCGTCGGGCCTGGCTCTACCAGGGTGAACTGAATCCCGAACGGCGCCACCTCCTGCGCCACCGATTCGACGAAGCCTTCAATCCCCCACTTGCTGGCGTGATACAGGCTGAAATTCGGATAAGCCAGTTGCCCGCCCTCCGACGACACCTGCAACACCCGTCCGCCGCCCTGCTCGCGCAGATGCGGCAGGCACGCGCGAATCAGCTGAATCGAGCCAATCAAGTTGGTCTGCAACTGCTGCTCGATCTGCTCATCACTGACTTCCTCAGCCGCGCCAAACAGCGCATAGCCCGCACTGCTCACCACCACATCAATCCTGCCGAGCACGTCGAACGCCTGCTGCACCACGCGGCGGATGGCAGGGGCATCATTGACATCCAGCTCCCCGAGCCATAGCTGCTCGCCGTACTTCTCGCGCAGCTCACCCAACGCCTGAGGCCGCCGCAACGTCGCCGCCACCCGGTCCCCGCGCGCCAGCAATTGCTCGACCAACGCGCGCCCTATGCCGGACGAACTGCCGGTTATCAACCATGTGGTGCTCATGCTCCAGCCCTCTCGATCAGCTATCAGAAGCTTCACCCTAGCCCGCGTGCACTGCTGTTACTATCCGGCGAATCCCGGATGCACTGGTGAAAGATACCCATGAATCTACCCTCCCCTTCGCTCTCCGAGCTCAACGCGCTGGCGCTGATCGTGTCCCATCGCAGCTTTCGCAAGGCGGCGGCGGAGCTAGGGCTGTCGGCCTCGACCTTGAGCCACATGATGCGCACGCTCGAAGCCAACCTTGGCGTGCGCCTGCTCAACCGCACCACCCGCAGCGTCGCGCCCACAGCGGTCGGCGAACGCTTGGTGGCGCGGCTCACGCCGTTGATGCGCGGATTCGAGCTGGCGCTGGAGGAGGTCAACGAGTTCCGCGACTCGCCCAGTGGCGTGCTGCGCATCAGCGCCAGCGAGCCGGCGGCGCGGATCTTGATGGAGGCCGTGGTGCCGGAGTTTCTGGCGCGCTACCCGAACATGGCGATCGATCTGGTGACCGATGGCCGGCTGATCGATATCGTTGCTGAAGGCTTCGATGCCGGCATCCGCCTGGGCGAGTCGGTGCCCCATGACATGATCGCCGTGCGTCTGGGGCCGGACACCTGCTTCATGACGGTGGCGTCGCCCGGCTACCTGGCCACGCGCACGGCGCCGGTCACGCCGGACGATCTGCGCGGCCATCAGTGCATCTGCATCCGCATGCCGAGCGGCAAGCCGTATCGCTGGGAGTTCGAGCAGTACGGGCAGCCGCTGACGCTGGAGGTGTCCGGCAACCTGACGCTGGACAATCTGGAGATCATGGCCGATGCCGCGGCGCGCGGGCTGGGAATTGCCTATGTGCCGGAGCATACGGTGGCGCGGTATCTGCAGGACGGGCGGCTGGTGCGGGTGCTGGAGGACTGGTGCCCGCCGGTGCCGGGGCTGTTCTTGTATTACCCGGGGCATCGGCATGTGCCGAGTGGGTTGCGGGCGTTTATCGAGGTGGTGCGGGAGTTTGCTTGAGGGAGAACACTGCTCGTCAGGCGTAGCTGCTGCCCACATCAAATGCAGAAACACCATACGGCGCCATTCTCGATGGCTTAGTATCCGTCGCTCTCCTGCGCAAGGGCAGCAACCATGACGTCCGATACCAAGCCTGATTGCAAAGCCGAGGCGCTGGCCAAGCTGGCACGCCTGCAAAAATCACCAAACTACAAAAGCTTCTTTGAACCAGGCGCGGTTGAAGCCTTCGCTGACGTTAAATTCTCGGCATTTGCAGGCACGCCCGTGCGCAGGTGAGCGTGCAGTTGGATGATGCCGAGGCATTGGCTCCAGTGACGGATATGGATCGCATGTTATTCAGGGCTGCGCAAGACGCCGGGACTCTGCTAAAACCAGGAGACGTCCCACCACAACGAGCCCGACCATGAACAAAGACCTTTCCCCCACCGAAGGCAGCTGTCACTGCGGCACCGTGCGTTTCACCGTCAAGCTCAGCAACGGCCTGCACACGCTGCGCCGCTGCAACTGCTCGTTCTGCAGAATGCGCGGGGCCGTGGTGGTGAGTGCGCACCTGGAAGATATCCATATCACCGCCGGGGCCGAGGCGTTGACCTTATATGAATTCAACACCAAGACCGCCAAGCACTATTTCTGCTCCAAGTGTGGCATCTACACCCATCACCAGCGCCGTTCGAATCCGCAGCAATACGGGGTGAATGTGGCTTGCCTGGGGATCAGCCCGTTCGATTTCGACGAGGTACCAGTGTTCGATGGCATGGCGCATCCCGCGGATGGCAAGAGCTCGGGAGTGCTGGGGATGCTGAGATTTGTGCCAAGAGAATGATAGGTCGATCATCCACCTGCACCTCAAAATAGTGGCACTAAGCCATGCAATAGACAGGTGACGCCGCCTTCGTCTGTCGGATTCAGGAGACAAATTCATCTAGATAACTAAAGGTGAAGCGATTCATGTCGATAGGGTGTCATTGCCTTCTTCCCTCTCGACTGGTCATGGACATGAATCTGAGAAGTCTCAATATCGCCCCTCGCTCGCTCCTCTGCTTCGGATTTTTCGCCGTGTTGATCACGGCGCTCGGGCTTTTTTCCTTGCAACAGGCCGCGGGTTTGAAAGATGCGCGCGATACCCTGCAGGACAACGTGTTGCCGACCATTCAGGCCATTGCGCAGATCAAGAGCGACTTGTTGACCATCCGTTTGGGCAACACCAACTTGCGCGCCGCTCAGGATGATGCCAGCGCCGCTGCAGGGCAGAAGCGCGTCGACCAGGGCCGCAGCGACCTGCAAGCCGACATTCATAAACTCAAACCGCTCTTGGTCAACGAACGTGGCTTGCAGGCCTACGCCAGTATGGAAAGCCATCTCACCGCTTACCTGGAGGTGCATTCGCGCTTTCTAGAGGCGGTGAAGCAAAAACGTGACGATGTCGCCAACAGCATGGCGGCGCCCACGGGCGAGCAGACCATGGCTGCCGATGCGTTGGCCAAGGACATCGTTGAGATATCTCGTCTGGCCGACCTAAAATCCGCCGAATCCGACGCCCGCGCGGACGACAGCTACGCGCAAACGCGCAATGTCACCATCGCCGCGATCATCGTTGCCCTGGCCGCGACCTTAGGCCTGGCCGCGCTGTTCACCCGCAGCCTGGTGGCGCCGATCGCCAAGGCCCTGGCCGTGGCCGAGCAGATTGCGGACAACGACCTCAGCAAGCCGATCGATGTAGAAGGCCGTGATGAGCCGGGCCGCCTGCTGGTGGCGCTGTCGGTGATGCAGCAGAACTTGCGCCGCACCCTGGGCGAACTGGGGGACTCGTCGAATCAACTGGCGTCCACCTCGGAAGAGATGACCGCCGTGACCGAGGATTCCTTGCGCGGTGTGCAGCGCCAGAACGACGAGATCAATCAGGCCGCGACCGCCATCAATCAGATGAGCGCCGCGGTGGAAGAAGTGGCGCGCAACGCGGCAGCGGCTTCGACGGCAGCGCGGGACTCCAGCCAGTCAGCGGAAAACGGCCGTCAGCGTGTAGGTGAAACCGTCAGCGTGATCAACGAGCTGCACGCCGCAGTGGGCGCGACGGCGGTCGAGATCGATGGCCTAGCGGAGCAGGTGCAGGGCATCAGCGGCGTGCTGGACGTGATCCGCGGGATTGCCGAACAGACCAACCTGCTGGCGCTCAACGCAGCGATCGAGGCAGCCCGTGCCGGTGAGGCCGGCCGTGGTTTTGCAGTGGTGGCGGATGAGGTGCGGGCGTTGGCGCATCGCACTCAGCAATCGACGGCCGAGATCGAGAAGATGGTCGATTCGATCCAGGGCGGTGCCAGCAAGGCGGTAACGGCCATGGGCCATAGCAGCGAGCGCGCACGGGCCAGTCTGGATGTGGCTGAGGCGGCTGGGCGGGCTTTGACCGAGATCACTCAGGCGATCGTGCAGATCAACGAGCGTAACGTGAGCATCGCGACCGCGACGGAAGAGCAGGCGCAGGTAGCGCGTGAGGTCGATCGCAATTTGACCAGTATTCGTGATCTGTCGTTGCAGACGTCGGCCGGGGCCAATCAGACTTCAGCGGCGAGCGGGGAGTTGTCGCAGTTGGCGGTGGCGTTGAATCATGTGGTGTTGCGGTTCAAGGTGTAGAGCAGGATTTTTGCGTCGCGGCTGATGGCCCCTTCGCGGGCAAGCCCTGCTCCCACAGGTTGGTGATCGGCTTGCACAGGTTAGTGATCGGCTTGCATGGTGGGAGCAGAGCTTGCTTGCGAAGAGGCCAGCCGTAACGCTAAAGACGTTGCGGCAGTCGCAGATCGAATCGGTGCGTATCAGAACTCTTCGTACTGCGCCGGATCCTGATCCGCCGTGCGCCCGTGCGGCTTGGCCAAGGTCGCAATCGCGGCCATGTCCGCAGGCGTCAATTCAAAATCGAACAGCGCCAGATTCTCCTGCTGGCGTTTCACCGAGCTGGCCTTGGGCAGCGGCACCGCGCCGAGCTGGTGATGCCAACGCAGAATCACCTGCACCACGCTGCGCCCGACCCGATCGGCAATCTGCTGCAGCAGCGGATCCTTGGCCATGTCATTGCCGCGCCCGATCGGGCTCCAGGCTTGCGTGGCGATGCCGTGCGCCTTGTCCCAGGCCAACTGCTCGTGCTGCGGAAAGTACGGGTGCAGTTCGATCTGGTTGATGCACGGGGTCACGCCGCTGGCAGCGATGATCTTTTCCAGATGCTCCGGCAAGAAGTTGCACACGCCGATGGACTTCACCCAGCCGCGTTTCTGCGCCTCGACCAAGGCACTCCAGGCTTCCACATACAGGCCTTGCTTGGGGTTGGGCCAGTGCATCAGGTAGAGGTCGATGTAGCCCAGTTGCGTGCGCCACAACGACTCTTCGATGCAGGTCAGCGCCTGGTCGTAGGCATGATGGCGGCCGGGCAGTTTGGAAGCGATACGCAAGTCTTCTCGTGGGATACGACTGCGGCGCACCGCCTCGCCGACCGCGCCTTCGTTCTCGTAATTGACAGCGCTGTCGAGCAGCCGGTAGCCGGCGTCGATGGCATTGACGATGGCACTCACGCCGTCCTGGCCGTTGAGTTTGTAGGTACCGAAACCGACAGCAGGGATCGAGGTTCCGTCGTTGAGGGTGATGGCAGGAATGGTCATGGCGAGGCTTCCTTTTCTAGGGTTCAAGGTTGTGCGTTGAAGTTGGGCGTACCATCCGTGGAAGTACGGATCAGCAGATATGGCGGCTTGCGGGTGTCGACGTTCTTGCCTAGGCGGTCCCATTGGCCGAGGGTGACGTAGACCGAGTTGCCGGCGACGAACAACCCGTCCGGCCACACCAGGCGCGGGTCACGAAGCACCACATCGAGGTGGCCATCGGGCCAGCGCCGCAGGATCTGGTGGTGCTCGGCGTCGGTCAGGTACAGGCGGCCCTGGCGGTCCATGTCCATGCCGTCGGTCATGACTTTTTCGCCTTCGTCACGAATCTCTTTGGCCAGCGCTTTGTCGTCGAGGTTGAAGTTCGCCAGCGCGGCGGTCGGCAAGCTCCACAGATGGCGGCTGGTCAGCGGCGAGTAGTACAGGCGCGAGCTGTCCGGGGCGAGCGCAACGCTGTCGACACCGCCATGGGGGAAGAGCGATTTGCCACCTTCATAGCGCATCGGTACGCCGTCGAGCTGGGTGACGAAGTCTTTTTGCGGGACCACCGAAGGATCGCTGCTCAGCACGCGACGCTGTTTGCCGGTGGCGATGTCGACCACCACGATGGCCGGTGAGTCGCCGAACGAAGAATCGGCCACAAACGCGGTGCCCTGGGCGCCGTGGGTGAGGTCGATGCGCAGGTCGTTCATGTGGCTGTCTTGGCGCAGTGCATCTTTGAGAACGATGGAATGCGCGATGGTGTTGGTGTTCAGGTCGATGCCGACGACTTTCGCGGCGCCCGGGGCGATACCGTCATGGCCAGCGTGTTTGCCGTCGTCGATCAGCCAGAGCATGCCGTGGGTGTCGAGGGTCATGCCGTGGACCGAGATCAAGCGTTGCGCGTCGGTGAGCGATGAGGGCTCGGCGATCTGGGCTGAAGGATAGGGCTGCAGTTTGCCGTTGACCAGCTCGCCGAGGGTCATGCCTGGGTGGTCGATCGCGTGCCGTGGGAAGCCGACGAATGTGCGACCTTGCGGGGTGACCACGATGCCGGATGGGCCGGGGCCGGCGAAGGCGGCGACTTCAGTCAGAGAGCCCACGGGGACCTGGCTGCGGTCCGCAGTTTCGGCATGGGCGGCAAGTGGCGCAATGGCCATCATCAGGCTGAGGCAGAGGGGTTTCAAAGACAGGTTGTTCACGTACGGACCTACATCGTTGAGGTGGATAAAGGACTGAAACCGGTTTCAGATCAAGTGCAAAAAAAAGCCCGAAGGGCCTGCACACGAAGCTCAACTATAGATTTCTGGTGCCTCACGCTTGGTGACGATATTTTTAGCTCCGATTTAACTATTGAAGGTTGTTGGTGCAGGGAGTTCCGTTGGATGAGTGTTTGCAGGGCAACAACGGCTTTTCAGAAAAGTCCTACAGCGTCGGCCATTGCCTCGTTGCCACTTTCCAACTAGCTTCGGTCCATCCTTGAACAGGGCTGAGCCCTGCCCTTATCGGAGCCCGTAGACGGCGAATGGAAATCACCATGCAGATCAATCTGAAAACCCTTCGACTGATTTTTTCCGGCGCACTGGTCGGCGTTGCGGTGGCTGGCGCTTTGGGCTTCGATACCTCGGCCATGGCGCCTTCGGCCGTAGCTTCGGTGCTGGGGGCGGCCGCGACGCTGGCGGTGTTCAAGTCGATGGCTATTGCCTGAGGATGGATATCCTGGGCACCAATATCGACGCCTGGACCATCGGCGTCGGCCTGGCTTGCATACCCGCCAGATGGGTGCTGCAAGGTTTTCAGCTGACCCGGGCAGACGTGCCGAAAACACTACTGAACGGCTGCACGATCTTCCCTTTCATGGTCCTCGGGGCCACCGTCTTCAGCCCGCAGGTGATGGCTTGGGCGACGACATCCAAGTTCACCATCGCATTGGCCGGCTGTGTCGGCGCCGCGTATGTGCTGAATGAAACCTTTCCCAGGTTTGGCCGGGTAAAGGTCGCAAACACGTCACCTTCCCCCCGCCTGATATCAACTCCCGATCAAAGCTCCTCGTAAATCGCAGGATCCTGCCGCCCGGTCTCGCCAGATCGGCGATGGACTGCATGCCCGGTCCCGACAGCTCGAAATCGACCAGCGTAAAAATTCCTGTTGGCGGGGACTTTCAGAGCTGGCACACGCGAATCGAACCGCCGGCCACCGCAAATTGGCGCTGCATCATCGCGCCTTGGGTCAAAGGGTCGATGTCGGCAGCGTTATCGATGTCGTCGGTGGAGACCACCAGCATGAACCGGTGCTGGTAACCCTCAAGGGATTTGAGCCGTTCGATATCGTCACACAAGCTGGAATCATTGACCGCCGCCGGGCGATCCAGTTGTGTGGTGGTCAACTGGCGCGGGCGCTGGGGCTTGCGCAGGTATTTGATCTCCACCGCCATTTGCTGATCGTGGGTGAACAGCCGACCGGGAAGGTCCTGGGCGGTACGGTCGCCGCTCCAGATTTCCATGTCGTGCTGATACCAGGCGTACAGGCTCAACTGCGCCTGGATCCACTGCTCGCCCGAGCCATTGAGCCGCAGTGCCTGGGGCAGCCGGTCACCCAGCGAACGCAAGCCGTGCTCGAACAGATCGAACCACTGAGACGCGGTCATCGGCGCTAGGGACTTGGCCATGGTGGATCCTTGAAGAAGTTGAAACGGGGAGTTCGCGGCAGGGGTTCACCTGCTTGTAATGGCTATCGGCAAAGGCGGCATTTCCTGTAGGACAATTTCAACTTTTCACCGGCGGCGAAGTCGTTCCGGACCAATGGAACAAGGGCCGAGCCTGGTCGGCATGAAAGTGCGCGACATTGATTCGCAGCCAAGGGCCGGGCTCGCCCTGGGCACTGAACAAGGTCGCCGGGGCCAGTAGAATGCCTCGATGAAAACCGGCTTCGATAAAGGCCTCCAGACACGGCAGTTGCGGATGCCGAATCCACAGGAACATGCCCTCTGTCGGCGCATGGAACAATTCCCAGCCCCAGCTCTGCAGATGCTTTTGCGCCATGGCCTGAGCGCTTTGCAGTTGGCGCCGCACTCGGCGCAGATGCCGCTCGTAGCTGCCATCGGCAAGCGTGGCGCTGACGAAGCGCTCACAAAACCCCGGCACGGCAACGCTGGTCAACAACTTGAGATCCGCCAGCGGCTGGATCACGGCCGGTGGCGCAACGATGTATCCCACCCGCAGATTGGCGGAAAGCGTCTTGGAAAAACTGCCGATGTAGATGACCTTGTGCAAGCCATCGAGGGCCACCAGACGGCTATGGCCGGCGGAACAGAAGTCACCATAGACGTCGTCTTCTACCAGCAGCAGGTCGTGCTCGTTGGCCAGTTGCAGCAGGCGAAACGCACCGTGATCGCTGAGCGAGGTACCCGTGGGGTTATGCAGCCTGGAGTTGAGAAAGAATGCCTTGACCCTGCCCTCCCCCAGCCGTGCGGCCACCGCAGGGAGATCGGGGCCGTCGTGACCGCGAGGAATGCCAAGAATGATTGCCCCGCGCAGCTTCAGCAGTTGCACCAGATTGTTGTTGCAGGGGTCATCCACAAGAACCCGATCTCCGGGCTGGATGTAATGACGAATGATCAAATCCAGCGCCTGAGTGGCACCCAGGGTGGTCAGCAGATGATCAGGCGCCAGCGCCACCCCGAGCCTGGGCTGCAGATGCGCCACCAGCTTTTGCCGCAACGGCAGGTAGCCGGCAGGATCGCCATAGTCGACCAGTGAGCTATGGGCGAAATTGGCCGTTCGCCGCACCACCCGAGCCAGTGCCTGGGTATCGCGCCAGTCTGCAGGGAGCCAGCCGCAACCCAGCTTGAGGCATTGGTCATTGCCATGGAACAACTGCCAGAACGCTTTGATACCGTGGGGGTCCAGCGGGCCCTTGGTCACCGGCTTCGCGCAGGCGGGCAATGGCGCGCCCGCTGCCGCGACAAAATAGCCGAGCCCCGGCTCGACGCTGATGATGCCTTGCGCCTCAAGTCGTTCGTAAGCGATCACCACAGTATGAAAACTGATGCGCAGCTGTGCCGCCATTTGCCGGATGGAGGGAATTTTCTCCCCGCCCACAAGGCGCCCTTCGGCGATCTCCTGGGTGAGTCGCGCCGCCAGTTGCTCGGCCGCGAGCGAGGGGCGGCGGGCAATATTCATGGACGGGTACAAGGGGGAATTGCGCGTGGAGGATGTTCTGTTGAGCCTTCCATTGAACTGCACGGGCGAAGCTCCTTTCGCATTGACCGACCGCGCCACGTTAGGGGGGCATAGACCCCAAGGGCAACCGCGCTATTGCGACCAAGTGTTTCAACAATAGCCGCTCGCCGGCCCATCCGTACTGTTAGAAAGACCTGTCTAACAGCCGGCAGATCTGACACCGCTCTGTCAGGGAAAGCCTCTCCCCGAGGCGGTATTCTTCCCGGCACTTTTACGGCCCTGCCACTGATCGGCACTCATACCGGCCCCACAGAACAAGGACGCCCTGCCCATGATCCCGCTGGAGATGCTCGCCCCCCGTCCGCCCGCCGATGTCCACGATTGGCAATGGCAACAGCGCAATATGCTGCAATCCGCAGACGACCTGCTCAAGGTGTTCCCAGGCCTGCGCGATACGCCACAGCTGAGCAATATCATCGAGCACCTGGGCACCCGCAAACTAGGGATCACGCCCTACCTCGCCAGCCTGATCGAAACCGATGCCACGGCCTGCCCGTTGCCCGACGATCCGCTCTGGCGCCAAGTGGCGCCGTTGTGGCCACTACGCTCGCGCAACCAGCGTTTCCCCGGCAGTGCCTTCGCCTACGACGGCACGGCAGAAAACTGGGAGCTGCCCGGCGAGATGGTCACCCCCATCTGCCAGCACAAATACGACAACCGAGTGCTGGTGCGCACTGCCAACATCTGCCATGCCTATTGCCAGTTCTGCTACGAAGCCTTGCGCACGCTGGAACGCGACAGCCACAAGCAGGCGTTCAAGAAGAGCGAGTGGCAGCTCACTCTGGATTATCTGGTGGACCATCCCGAGGTCGATGAAGTGATCCTGAGCGGCGGGGAGCCCTTGATGCTGTCTGATCGACGACTCGACGAGCTGCTGGCTTCACTGCGTGCACACCGCCCCGACATCATCATCCGTTTGCATACCCGCGCCCTCACCTTCAACCCCTACCGCATCACCGACGCGCTGCTGGCGCTGCTGGAAACATGGCAAGTCAGCGCGGTCGGTCTGCACATCAGCCATTCCCGGGAGATCACCGAGGCATTCGTCGATGCCGCTACGCGTCTGCACAAGGTCGTGCCTGTGCTGTTCGCCAACATGCCGCTGCTGGCCGGTATCAACGACAACTACCCGCAGCTGAAAACCCTGTGCATGCGCCTCTACAGACTGGGCATCGTGCCCCACTACCTTTATCAGTTCATGCCGTTTTCGCCGGGCGCGGAACAATTCTGCACACCGCTGAGCCGCGGTATCGCGCTGGTAGCACAGATGAAGCGACGGCTTTCGAACCTGGCGGTACCGGAGTTCGTGCTGCCCCATCGCCAAGGCAAATACAGCGTGCCCCTGGACCTCGACAAGCCGGCGCCGCGCTTGCGCCTGGATGGGTCGGGCAACGAGTTCATGCACTTCACCAATTGGCAGGGCGCCCATTGCGTGTTCCCGCAATGACCCACACCAGACCTGAGCGGAAAGCCCCCATGAAAATCATCATTCTGGATTCAGTCCTCAACGCTTACGTCAATGAGCCCGACCTCGAGTATCAGTATTTGAAGGAATACGCCGACGTCGAGCTGTATCACGTCGACACTGTCAACCAGTTACCCGCCAGGGCGCTGGAATGCGATGCGATCATTTCCTGGCATCTGGTGCCGCTGGGGCGTTCAGCCTTGAGTCGGTTCACCCGCTGCAAGGCCATCGTGCGAGCGGCGGTGGGGTTCGACAACATCGACCTCGACTACGCCCGCAGCCGCCAGATCCTGGTTGCCAACGTGCCGGACTATGGCACCGACGAAGTCGCCGATCACACCCTGGCGCTGTCCTTGGCCTTGTTGCGCAAGCTCAAGACCGGTGACCGCGTGGTGCGTGGCGGTAGCTGGGACTGGCGCGATGTCGGCGCCATCCCGCGGCTCGCCGATCTGCGCGTCGGTATCGTCGGACTCGGTCGCATTGGTGCTGCAGTGGCGCAGCGCTTCCGGGCGTTTGGTTGCGATGTCGCCTTCCACGATCCGCACATTGGCAGCGGCTGGGAAAAGACCCTGCGGCTCAAGCGCTGCGAAACCCTGCATGACCTGCTGGATTATGCCGACCTGGTCACCTTGCACGCGCCGCTGAATGCGGATACCCGGCACCTCATCAACCAGCACAGCCTCCAGCACCTGCATGGCAAGTTCCTGATCAACACCGCTCGAGGCGGATTGATCGATCCCGAGGCCCTGGAAAGCGCCATGCAACGGCGGCAACTGCGTGGCCTTGGATTGGACGTGCATGCGGACGAAACCTGCCTGCCCGCTGCGGTGCTGCGAGGCGAAGAGGTGCTGTGGTCACCTCATGTCGCCTTCTACTCGGATCGCGCCTTGGGCGAATTGCGCACCAAGGCAGCCCGTTGCGTGCTGCAACTGCTGCTCAGCGGCTGGCACCGCAACCTGGTCAACCCGCACTAAATCCACGCGTTCGATTACTGCACAGAGAGCTTCGACATGCCCATTGCCGCCCGGCAATTCATCGATAACAACCTGGAAAACCCGTTCCCGGGTATCCCGGCACTGGAACGCACCTTGGGCCGGGCCATCATCAGCCGCCTCAGCGGTAACGAGGCGCTGCCGATTCATCCCGGCCAGTGGCTGCGAACCTATCGTGAAGAGTTCCTCGACCGCTGCCGCGAATACCCTGACCCGGCCGCCTATAGCCTGCGCCTGGCGCTGAGTCGACACAAAGGCGTCGCTATCGACGAGGTGCTGGTGGATGCCGGCGCGGACAGCCTGATCCATCTGACGCTGCGCACTTTCACACAGCCCGGGGACCGGGTGCTCACCTCGACCGGGACCTATCCCACCTTCGAATACTTCGCCCGTGCCCAGGGCTTGCACCTCAGACAGATGCCCTACGCCGGTAACGGCATGCAGTTGCGCACCGACCTGCCCGGTCTGCTTGCGGCTGCGTGGGATATCCGCCCGAAGGTGCTGTACCTCGCCAATCCGGACAATCCCACCGGCCACTACCACGACGAGCAGACCATCCAGGCCTTCGCTCAGGCGCTGCCCGAAGAGACCTTGCTGCTGCTGGACGAGGCTTATCTGGAATTCGCCATCGACGAGGCGCACCCGGTGCGCCTCTGGCCCAATACCGTACGACTGCGCAGTTTCTCCAAAGCCTACGGCCTGGCCGGGCTACGCATCGGCTATGCCATGGCGCCGGTATCGTTGCTTGAGTATCTCGTGCAAGCACGTATCCATTATTCGGTCTGCGGACTGTCCCAGTGGCTAGCCGAGCAAGCACTCGAAGACACCCCGTACAGCCTCCAGTTACGCGCAGAAACCCTCCAGCTGCGCGTGCGCTTCCTGCAGCACGCCGAGCAAGCCGGGCTGACCTGCCTGCCCAGTGCCACCAACTTCGTCACCCTGTGCATGACCGAGCCCGAGGCCGCCAACCAGTTGCAGTGGGCCTTGCTCGAACTGGGTGTCAGCGTCAGCAAGCCCAACGCTATCAACGGCCAGAGTCTGATCCGCATCACCCTGCAACCCGACATCTTCGTCCCACAGATCGCGCAGCTGATCTTCGCCCGCCCGAGGAGATCCTTGCCATGAAAAAACTTTTGATTACCGGCATTGGCTGCGTTGCTCTCAAGTACCTGGTGCAGGCGTTGGAACCCTTCGGTTACCAACCGGTGCTTCTGGCGCGCCGGGGCCGCTTCCCGGAACAGATACAGGGCTACCTGGATAACCTGGAAATCCACGAAGTCGATACCACGACCATCACTCAGGTCATCGATTACATCCGTGTCCATCCCATCGCCTTCAACGAAATAGTCGCGGTCACCACCTTGTTCGACGAGCAATTCACGCTGGTGGAAGCCCTGGCCAAGGAATTCGAATGGCTATCCCCGGGGCCTGTGCTGGCCTGGCTGAGCCACAAGCACAGCGTGCTGTCGCTGATCCCCGAATACAGCCCGCCCAGCCTCAACTTCAAGAGCCGTGAATTACGTTCGTTGAATTTGCGTCAGGTCGACAACTGGGGACCCAGGCTGGTGCTCAAGCCAGCGTGCTCATCTGGGGGCCTGGGGCTGCGGCATCTACCCACCAGCGGCACCTTGAAGGCGGACCTGGCGGCTCATCTGCAACATAGCGGTTATGGCTGCGACACCGAGTGGGTGCTGCAACAGGAAATGAGCGGGCGCCTTCTGAGTTTCGAAGGTTTTGTCGAAGCCGGCTGGGTACGTCGCCTGGGCATCTCCAGTCGCTCCCGTATCGGCTTCACCGAGGTAGCGAGCAAATACCCGGCTGACGATCACCTCAGCCAGGCCATCATCGCCCGCGGCTGGGATTGCGTCGAAGCGCTGGTCAGCCGCGCCCATTATCAGTACGGCTACTTTCATTGCGAATTCATCCAGACCGCCACCAGCGTCTATCTGGTGGACGCCAATATCGGTCGCATCGGCGGCGCCACGGTGCTCGAACAAGTGGCCCTGGCCCACAGTATCGATCCCCGACAGTTACTGGCCCATGTGTTGCTGCTGCCGTTGCTGCGCGCCAGTTGCCCTTTGTCGCTGTGCGCCAGTGCCCGCCTGGCCCCGCAGGCGACCTTGGGCATCTGGTATGGCCTGCCCGAAGCCAGCACCCTGGAGCGCCTGCACCTGCCCCAGACGCGCGGCCAGCATACGCAATTCGCAGTCGAAGGCAGTCAGGTCCCCAAGGTGGGAACGTCGGACTATGCCTGGGTAGGCCTGCTGTGCGGCCGGGAAGAAGACGTGCTGTCCGACATTCACGGCATCACCGTACGCACCGACAAGGGCACCTTGGCGCCTGCGTTCACATTGGACTGATGCACCACAGGAAGCCCCATGTCCCTCTACATCATCCGATTTTTCACCTGGGGCGCATGGAGCATCCTCTTCACCTTTTTCGCCGTGTGGTTGGCGACTTCGGCTCCCTTCAGCGCCGCCGACATCGCGTTGATCGCCGGCACTCTGGCCATGACCAACCGAGCCGGTGCCCTGTTGTTCGCTCGCTGGATCGGCCGCTGGGATTTTCGCGCGGCGATGATCGGCACGCAGGTGCTGCTGATGGCGGCGATCATCTGGTTGCAATGGCTGCACCTGCACCAGCTCTATTCGCTGGCGGCGTGGCTGGCGGGCGTTGCAGTATTGGGCATCGCCAATTCGGTATCGACCCTGACGCAACTGACCTTCATCGCCAGCGGCAACACCAAGGAGGACACGGTCACTGCCTTCTCCAAGGAAAACGTCGCGCTCAACCTTAGTGCCGGCATCTCGCCCTACCTGTCGGCCCTGGTCCTCGCCCACGCGCCGAATGGATACCTGGCGTTCGCCTTGCTGTTTTGCCTGCCCACCGTCGCCTTGTGCATGCGCGTCACCCCTCGGCAACGGCCGCAGACCTGCAGCGAGCAGTCGGCTCCTCAGGCGCAAGCCGTCAACAGCCAGAGCCGAGTGCGCTTTCTGACAATGAATTTCCTGTCGTTCTTTGCCTTCGCGCAGTTCTACAACGTGTTCCCGTTCTATGCCGAAAACAGTCTGGGGGCGCAGCAGATCGGTTTGTTCTTCGCCGCCAGCAGCGTGTTGATCGTCATCCTTCAGATCCCCGTCACCCGCCTGTGTGCCCGGCACAACCGTCGCGATCTGATCATCGCGGCCAACCTGGCGCTGGCCATCGGGGTGTATGCACTGCTGTTCGCCACGCAAAAGATGACCGCGATGGTGACGGCCATCTTGTTGCTGACTTTCGCCGAGATGATCTTCGGACCGCTGTATCAATCGATGTCGATCAAGCTGTTCCCAGGGCGCCCGGCATTCGCCATGGCGGTGTTGACCTTCACCTGGGCGCTGGCCGAAACCGCTGCCACTGCCCTGGGGGTGTACCTGGTGGCGCAAGGGCATGCCGGCGCCCTGTTCACAATGGCGGCCGTGGCTGCCGCGCTGGTGGTAGGGATCGTGTGGGGGCGAAGCTACTCGACCGCTTGAATCCGCCAGGCCCAATCGCTGATCTGGTCCACCGTGCGCAGCGGGAAGAACAAACCGTAGGCACCGAAGTAGGCGTAATGTCCAACACCCGTGGCGCGCTCGTTCTCGCCTTTGCAGGTGACCTGTTTGGCAGTGCCTTGCAGTGCAGGATTCAGCGTACTGGCCGGCTGCTCGCTATCGACCGAGCAATAGAGCGTAATCAGGTCGCCCAGCTTCGGCTCACCGTTTACCAGGGGCTTGTAGGCCCGGGTGTAGCTGACCGTTTTGCCGACCGGCAGGTTTTGCCAGTCACCCTCGAAGCGCAGCCAGGTCAAGGCAATCACATTGGCCTTCGGGCCTTCGGCAGTGGGGTCGGAAATGGCTGCGGATAACGGAATCAGGCCCCTGAAGCTGACTTCGATATTGCCCGCTGCCGTCAGGCCGCGCTTCTGGATCACCATCTGACCCGTGGCCGGGTCAGTGCTGAAAAACCACTGCGCCTGTTCGTTGTCGGCAATCTTGCGCTTGAGCACGGTGGCGTCATACACCAGCCCCAGGCGGTTGAGCGGTTTTGGCGGCGGCGGCAACATCAAGCCTTGCACCGCTTCAGTCACAGGCGCCGCGACGGGAGGGATGGGCATTTTGGCCGGTGCTTTGATCCGCCCGTCAAAACGCGGCAGCGATGCCAGGCTGCCCGGCGCCGCGCAGACACTCTGCAACAACAGGCGCTCGTCGACAGTGGCATCGGCCAGCGGATGCGCAGGGGTTTCGAGCAACACCTGGCCGGCGCCGACGCCGTTGTCGGCATCGACATAAAACGCGCTCAAGCGCCGAAACCGCTGCTGCTGGCAATCCGCTGCAAATCGCTCGCGGCGCTGCACGTAGTAGCCACTGCGCTGGCTGTCGAGTTGTTCGCGCGGGTAATCGTAGGCGCCCCAGAACAGCACTTCGCGACCTTCACGGTGCAGGCTCGCGCCATCGAGCAGCAGCCACTGCTGACCCGGCTCGCCCTTGAGCGTTCGCCAATTGGCAGGCGGGTTGTCTGCACAGGCTTGGTGCAGTTGCGCACTGCCCCGCAACTGGTCGAGTTGCTCGGCGGGCAGCTGCGACTCGTCACCGATCTTGCGCGGCATGGCCGCCAAAAACGCCATGCCGCCGCCGGTGGGGTACATCATCTGGCCTCGGGCCTGGGTGCAGGAAGCATTGAAACGAGCGATCAGCGTCTCTGGTTGATCGCCGCTGGCGGGGCGGCTGACCAGGTACGAGACCTGATCACCTTCACGCACCACCGAGCTGGCCACCGCTGGCAACGCCACCGCCTCCTGGAACACCGCCAGGCCCGGCGACGTTGGTTGCTCTGGGGCTGGCGGCGTATGGCTGCAGCCGGCCATGAGCGCGAGCGTCGAGACGACCAGGACGAGACGGTGACACGAGGCGAGACGGCCTTCCATGCAAAAGCTTCCGGTATGGGCAGGGGGTGAGATTCTATCAGTGGTGCGACGGGCGTCGGCAACCTTACGCAAGCAGCGATTTTCGATGAGCTCTAGACCCATGCGATATGGGATGATTCCACCCGGTCATCCATGCACCACGTTTACCTGTCAAAGGACTCTGCCCATGCTGTCGCATCGCCCGCTCCTCGCTGCCATGAGCCTGTCTCTGCTCGCGGCGCTTTCGCCCCTCACCAGCCACGCCGCCAGCAAGCACAAGCAAGAGCCCGCCAAGGAAGCCGCAGCGAGCGGCACGTCCGCCGTGGCGCTGAAGGTTTCGACCCTCGGCGGCAAGTTCACCTTCACCCTGCCCGCCGGTTACGCCGCCAACCCGCTGCCGGCCGGCGATGCGGCCCACGGCACCGAAGGCGCGAGCGGCACCATGTACCTCAACGAGGCACTCAAGCGGGTGATCATCGTCACCGAATCGCCGATCCCCAATGGCACCAAAGTCAGCGACAACGACGACACCTTTCTCGACGGCGCTGCCGCCGGCCTGTCCAGCCAGCAACGCGCCGGGCTGCCGGACTATCAGAAAGTCAGCGAGAAGAGCATGAAGATCAATACCCTCGGCGTGCGCCAGATCGACAGCAGCGCAACCATGGGCGGCGGCAAGACCATCACCACCACCCTGGTCGCCGGCTCGGGCGCGCGCATGACCGCCGTGGAAGTGGTTTCCCGCGCTGCCGACCAGAGCAGCCACGACGCCTTCGTGCAGCAGATCGTGAGTGGCAAGCCGCCGGCCGCTAAATAAGCCATCGGCGAAAGCATCAAGAAACCAGCGCCCACAAAAAAGGGCGGCCCTTTCGGGTCGCCCTTTTCGTTACCGCCCAGCAGAGCGGATTTTGTTTGGTAGGCGCGATTGGACTCGAACCAACGACCCCCACCATGTCAAGGTGGTGCTCTAACCAACTGAGCTACGTGCCTGCTGTGGCGCGGGATTTTACGGGTTTATACGAAGCTGTCAACGGCTAGTTTCAACCTAAGCCGCCTCAGGCCCCGCAGCACTGCTTGAACTTCTTGCCGCTGCCGCACGGGCAAGGGTCGTTGCGCCCGACCTTTTCACCCGCGCGCACCGGGGTGTGGGTCGGCCGCTGCTCGGCCCAGTACTCGTGCAACTGCACGGCGGCGGCGGTAATCATGT
Organism: Pseudomonas sp. GW821-FHT01A09; assembly: GCF_058986725.1. Taxonomy (NCBI): domain Bacteria; kingdom Pseudomonadati; phylum Pseudomonadota; class Gammaproteobacteria; order Pseudomonadales; family Pseudomonadaceae; genus Pseudomonas; species Pseudomonas sp. GW821-FHT01A09. The sequence goes on along the minus strand of NZ_JBYSWB010000012.1, from coordinate 148,701 downwards.
CGGCGGCGGTGAACACGTCGATCTCAGGCACCTCGCCCTCTTCATAGGCGTCATCGCCCAGCGACTGCAGCACGATCAGCGACAGCATCACGTCCTGGTCTTCCGGCATTTTCGGCCAGTTGTCGGCCAGGCGGCGGTAGCCGTAGCACCATTCCTGCAGGCTCGGCATGCCATCGGCGTCTTCGTTGTCGTCGTCCAGCACTTCATTGAAGATCGGCGCGAACTCTTCGGTGTGCTCGGTAATCACCAGCTCCAGGTTGCCCATGTGCTGGACCAGCAAGTTGACGAAGCGATCGAAGGCCTTGTCGTCCTTCCACTTGGGCAGGGCCTTGGGATTGCCCCACAGCGCGTTGTACCAGACGCTGAACGGCAGGATTTCCGGGCTGGAGATCAGCGCCGTGAAAAAGCCGTCGAGTTCGGAAATATCACGCACCGAATCTTCGTTCTGGAAGCTATCCAGCGCGCTCTGGAGTTCATCCAGTTGGTCGTCGGTCAAGGGTTCGGTGCTGAGAGGGGTGTTCATTGAAACGCTCGCCTTGCAGAAATGGAGATACCGCCGGGCATGCCGCAACCGGGGAAGGTCATCGCGCCCATGGGAAAGCCGACATTGTGGCCTATTGCTGCCCGCGTTGCTCACAGCAATGTTGCAGAACGTCGAAAAGCACACACCGGCGGACGAAAAACCGCATTCAAGGCATTGACGTCAATCGAGTGTCATAAAGCCATCATCTTGTTTTGTTACAACCCCATGAACAGTTGGATTACTCAGGTTCATGTCGTGAAAGCCTTAATCGCTCGATTGCTTCGCCCCCGCGTCAGTCGCCCCCTGCTACGCCGCATGGCCATCGGCCCGCGCCTGCTTGCCGGTTTCACCCTGACCGCCTTGCTGATGGGCGCGCTGGGTGGTTTCTGTCTGTTGGAAATGCAGAAAATCCGCCATCAGGGCGAATTGATCGAGCGTGGGCCGCTGTCCAGCATCGCTCAAGCGGATGCCATTGCCATCGATCTGGTCAAGTTGCGGCTGGAAGCGGCGTTGCTGCTGGCTTACGCCAACGATCCGGGCGAAACGGTGAACCGCAAGATCAACGTCGAGCAACTGGCGAATGAGGTCAATCAGGGCTTCAAGGATTACCTGGCCAACGTGCAGGCCGGCACCGAGCACGACTCGATCATGTTGCTGCAGGACGCCTATCGGCAGTTCCTCACGCCTCTCAAGGATGCCATCGGTCTGATCGAACAGAAGCGCGGCGCCGAAGCCAATGCCATGGCCAACGGCGCCTTGGGCAATCAGGGCGCGATGATGGACATGCAGGTGCAGTTGCTGCGCGAGCTGAACAAGCAGGCCACCGCCGATGCCCTGTCGGCGTCGGCGCATACCGATGCGCAGTCGCGGCTGGTCATCCCCATTGCGATTGCAGTGGCGCTGCTGATCACGCTGTTGCTGGCCTGGCGCCTGAGCGTCAGCATCATTCGGCCCTTGCGTCAGGCCTTGCAGGTAGCGCACACCGTGGCGTCCGGCGATCTCAGCCAGGCCGTGCACGCCGAGGGCCGAGACGAAGCCGCTCAACTATTGCAGATGCTGGGCCACATGCGCGACCAGCTGCACGGCGTGATCAGCCAGATCGGCGGCGCGGTGACACGCCTTAACGCCGCCACCCACGAGATGGGCGCGATCATGCAAGGCAGCGCCGACGGCATGCAGCAGCAGTACAACGAGATCGAGCAGGCGGCCACGGCGGTCACGCAGATGAGCCAGGCGGTGGAAGAAGTGGCTGGCAACGCGGTGTCGACCTCGAGCGAATCCCGGGCCTCCAGCGCCGCGGTGCGTCAGGGTCAGACGCAACTGGACCAGACCATGGCCGATATCGGCGAACTCACCGATCAGGTCGAGCAGGCAGCGGCCCGCGCTCAGGATCTGGCCACGCAGACTTCCGGTATCAACAAGGTGCTGGATGTGATTCGCAACGTCGCCGAGCAAACCAACCTGCTGGCCCTCAATGCCGCCATCGAAGCCGCCCGCGCCGGGGAAGTGGGCCGCGGCTTTGCCGTGGTCGCCGACGAAGTGCGGGCCTTGGCCCACCGCACCGGCGCCTCGACGCGCGAGATCGAGCAGATGATGGGCGGTATTCATCAGGGCACCGGCCTGGCCGTCCAGGCCCTGGCGGCCAGTGCCAGCCAGGCGGGGCGCACGCGGGAACGCGCACAGGCAGCCAAGGATGTGCTGGGCAGTATTTCCCAGGCGGTGGCGTCCATCGATGAGCGCAATCAGGTGATCGCCAGCGCCGCCGAGCAGCAGGCGCAGGTGGCGCGGGAAGTGGATCGCAATCTGGTGCGGATTCGCGATCTGTCGCTGCAGAGCGCCACGGGTGCGGCCCAGACCAGCGCCGCGAGTCAGGAGCTCGGGGTGCTGGCGGTAGAACTCAATGGCATGCTCGGGCGGTTTTCGTTGTAACTCGATACGCTCCAGCGCTTGCCGCTTCCGGCTTTTTTCGCCATCTTGGAAGCCATTCCACCGTACCAGGCCCGTACCATGCCGACTCCCGCCGCCCCCGCCCCACGCCGTCGCTGGCTGCCCCTGCTGTTGCTGGCGTTGTTCATCGGCGTGGGCTTGCCCTACGGGTGCTCGCAACTTGCGCACAAAGAGCGTGAGCTGATCTTTCGCATCGAGCCCGGCAACGCTGGCTGGTTCACCGGCATCCCCAGCGGCATGCAGGAGCTCGATATCCCGATCGACAAGACCCTGAGCAGCAACCAATACCTGCACGCCTGGTGGTGGCCCGCTCGCACCGGCAATGCGCCAACCCTGCTGTACCTGCACGGCACGCGCTGGAATCTGACCGCCCAGTTGGGCCGCATTACCGCGCTGCACAACATGGGCTTCGCGGTGCTGGCCATCGACTATCGAGGATTCGGCCAGAGCCCCGGCGACCTGCCTTCCGAGCGCAGCGTCTACCAGGATGCCCAGGCCGCCTGGCAACGCCTGGTACAACTGCAGCCCGATGCCGGCAAACGCATGATCTACGGCCACTCGCTAGGCGGCGCGATTGCCATAGACCTGGCCGAACATATCGACAAGGAAGACTTGCCCAAGGCCTCGGGATTGATCATCGAGTCGACCTTCACCGATATGGGCGCTGCGGCTCAGGCGGTGATCAAGACCTCGCTGCCGGTGCGCTGGATTCTCTCGGAGAAATTCGATTCCATCGACAAGATCGCCGACATCGGCATGCCGGTGCTGATCGTCCACGGCACCGAGGATCAATACATCCCGCCACGCCTGAGCGAAGAATTGTTCAACGCCGCCATGGCGCCGAAGAAGCTGCTGCTGATTCCCGGTGGCACCCACAACAACAGCATGATCGTCGGCAGCCGGCAGTACGCTGAAGCGATTCGCCAGTTGTTCAAGATGAATGCCGATATTGGCGCCGGCTGACGCAACTAACCCACCACCGCCACAGTCTTTGCTAGAACCCCGAATGACTTCAACGTTCAAGGATTCAGCATGGACTCCAGGCCGCAGCGCGATACCTCCCCCGAGCCCCACAAGGACGGCGAAACGCCAGGCTTGTCCCAGGACGAGAAGAAGGAAGCCAACGAACAACAGCCCGCCCGCGCCGCGGTCTTGCACGAGATCATCCGCAGCCAGGGTGATCATGAACTGGAGCGCAGTTTTGCCGCACTGTTCTGGTCGGCGCTGGCGGCGGGGCTGACCATGGGCCTTTCGCTGATGGCCATGGGGTTGCTCAACTCGCGGCTGCCGGATGCCGAAGGTTTCAAGGTGATCGCCAGCTTCGGCTATTGTGCGGGCTTCCTGGCGGTCATCCTCGCGCGCCAGCAGCTGTTTACCGAAAACACCCTCACCGCGGTGCTGCCGGTGATGACCAAACCGACGCTGGAGAACTTCGGCCGCTTGTTTCGGCTATGGGGTGTAGTGTTGGTGGGCAACCTGATGGGCACCTTGCTAGTGTCCTACGTGATGCTGCACTTGCCGATCTTCGATACCAAGACCGATCAAGCCTTCCTCGAGATCGGCCGCAAGGTCATGGAAAACGCGCCATGGCCGATGTTCGCCAAGGGCATCATCTCGGGCTGGATGATCGCCACGCTGGTGTGGATCATTCCCTCGGTCAAGGATGCCAAGATCTGGCTGATCGTGATGGTCACGTATCTGATGGCGTTGGGGGATTTTACCCACATCGTGGTGGGCTCGGCGGAGGTGTCTTATCTGGTCTGGGCCGGTGAACTGAGCTGGGTCGAGTTCTGGGCGCACTTCGCGGCGCCGACCCTGGCGGGCAATATCATCGGCGGCAGCTTCATCTTCGCCCTGATCAGCCACGCCCAGGTGCGCAGCGATACTCCACCGCAAGGCGCTTAAGCAAGCAGTCTATCGACCAGCGCTCAACGACCGCACAGGTCCAGGCGCTGCTGCAGTACGTTGAACGACACCGGTTCTTCGCATTCCAGCCTCGCCGCGAGGGTCATGCACCAGTAGTCCGCTTCGCAATGCAGGTCGATGCTCTGGCGCACACCGATCGGCGCAAAACCCAAGCGCTTGTGCAGATCGGCACTGTCGCTGTCATGTACCGAGACCGCAACATAGATCGCCATGAAGCCCTGTTCGCTCAGGTGCCGTATCAAGCAGCGATACAACGCCATACGCACCTCAGGGACAAGGCCAGGCACCTGGACACAGACGTCCACCGACCAGCGTAACGCCAGCAGCGAACGATGGGCCGTGGCATAGGCATAACCCAACGCGCGGCCGGCCTGCTCTGCCACCAGGAAGGGGTAGTGCTTGAGCGTTTGTCGTATCAGCTCGGCGAGCTCCCGCTGCGAAACATCAGTCGGGTCGGCTTGCAGGGCGAGCAGCGCGGCGGCGTCCTCGGGGATGGCCGTGCGCACATGCAGTTCAGTCATACAGTCGAGCTTCCAGTGGTACTTCTCAGGTGCGAAATATCCCTCGCATCACAGCTCCTGAAGACATCCGTCCGAATTGTGTCGTGTTTTTACCAATTCGTTCAAGTGTGTTTGACGTCATTTTCATGACGCGTATCAACGCATTAGCCGATCAGGCCTGCTAAACGCCCGTGCCTGGAATGAAAGCCGATACAGCCGGCGCCATCGACGCTTTTGAATATTTTTGTACCCTTCGATGAACGGATCCACACTGGACAGCCCGCGCGCAAACAGCCAATCATGGCCTCTTCCCCAGATGGAGCCCCTTCTCATGCAGAGCAAATTGATCCTCGGCCACGCCGAAGTCACCCGTATCCTCGCCGCCGCCCGTGCCGAGGCGCAGCAGCACCAGTGGGCCGTGACCATAGCTGTGGTCGATGATGGTGGCCATTTATTGGGCCTGGAACGTCTGGACGGCGCCGCTGCCAGCACCGCCTACATCGCCACCGAAAAAGCCCGGAGTTCGGCCCTCGGCCGCAGCGAATCCAGCAAGTACGAGAAGATGGTCAACGAAGGGCGCACTTCGTTCCTGTCGAACCCGGTGCTCACCAGTCTCGAGGGCGCGGTACCGGTGATCGTCGAGGGTCAGGTGATCGGTGCGGTAGGCGTGTCGGGCGTGGCGTCGAAGGATGATGTGCAGGTAGCGCGGGCGGGTGCTGCAATCCTCGCCTGAATCAACCTGTAGCGAGGGGGCTTGCCCCCGAAAAGTGTGCAAGCCCCAGAGAGGTGTCGCTGGCGTTGTTTTCGGGGGCAAGCCCCCTCGCTACAGGTAATGGCGGGCTTAGCCGAACAACCAGTACCCCAGCGCGGTGAACACCACCACTGCCAGCACCGGCCGCAGCACTCGATAGGCTTTGGGATTACGGCGCTTGAAGGCCTTGACCTTGGCGCTGAAACCATTGCTGAAGCGCTTGCTGAAGGCATAAGCCTGATTGATGCCGCCCACGCGCTCGTCGTCGGTGTTCTGCGGCGCGGTGGCGCGGCCGAGGAAATCACTCACGGCCTTGTTGACCCGCCCCATGATGCGGTTGGACAGCGGCCGCTCGATGTCGCAGAACAGGATCACCCGCGTCACCTCGGTCTCGTTCTTGACCCAATGCACGTAGGTCTCATCGAACATCACGTCTTCGCCATCGCGCCAGGCGTATTCCTTGCCATCGACGAAAATTCGGCAGGCGTCGGAGTTAGGCGTTGACAGCCCCAGGTGATAGCGCAAGGAGCCGGCGAACGGATCGCGGTGCGGGTTGAGGTGACTGCCGCCTGGCAGCAGCGCGAACATCGCGCCCTTGACGTTGGGGATGCTGTTGACCAGTGCCACGGTCTTGGGGCAAAGCACTTCTGCGGACGGCAGGGCCTTGTCGTACCACTTCAGATAGAAGCGCTTCCAGCCTTTCTTGAAGAACGAACCGAAGCCGGCGTCGTTGTCTTTAGCGGCGGCGCGAATGTAGCCCTCATCGAACAGGTGCATGGCCTCTTCGCGGATGGTTTCCCAGTTGTTCTTGAGCACATCGAGCTCGGGAAACTTGCTGCGGTCCAGGTATGGCGTCGACGGCACGCTGGAAAACATGTACATCAGGGCGTTATAAGGGGCGAACAGCGCCGAATGATTGACGAACTGGCGCAACACCGGTAGCCGCGCCTTGCCGCGCAGATGCACGTACAGGATGCTGCCGACGAAAATCAGCAGCACCAGAACCTTGGCGGCGAGAGAAAGGGTCATGCGTGGACTCCACGAAAATGCAGTCCACCATGATAAACCCGATTGCGGTGGGGGAACACCTGTGGCGACAGGGTGAGTGACTCAGGTCAATGCCATGACCTGCTCTGTAGTGAGGGGGCTTGCCTGCGAGGGGCCGTTACTGACACCCCGCGTATGACAGGGCTGGCCTCTCGGGGGCAAGCCCCCTCACTACAAAAGATTATTTCGCTCGTGTCCTTTACTGCTGCAACTCGGCCTCAGTAAACAGATCACTGAACAACATGCTCGACAGATAGCGCTCGCCCGAATCCGGCAGGATCACCACGATGGTCTTGCCCTGCATCTCCGGCTTCTCCGCCAGGCGCACGGCCGCCGCCATGGCTGCGCCGCAGGAAATACCGCAGAGGATGCCCTCCTCCTGCATCAAGCGCAGGGCCATGGCCTTGGCTTCGTCATCACCCACCAGCTCGACACGGTCGACTATCGAGAGGTCGAGGTTTTTCGGCACGAAACCGGCGCCGATGCCCTGGATCTTGTGCGGGCTGGGCTTGATCTCCTCGCCCGCCAGCGCCTGGGTGATCACCGGCGAACCGATCGGCTCCACGGCCACCGAGAGGATCGACTTCTTTTGCGTGTGCTTGATATAGCGCGAGATCCCGGTGATGGTCCCGCCGGTACCGACGCCCGCCACCAGCACGTCCACGGCGCCGTCGGTGTCGTTCCAGATTTCCGGGCCGGTGGTCTTCTCGTGGATCGCCGGGTTGGCCGGGTTCTCGAACTGCTGCGGCATGAAGTATTTTTCAGGGTCGCTGGCCAGCAGTTCCGCCGCCTTGTCGATCGCGCCCTTCATGCCCTTGGCCGGCTCGGTGAGCACCAGTTCGGCGCCAAGGGCCTTGAGCACCTTGCGCCTCTCGATGCTCATCGATGCCGGCATGGTCAGCACCAGCTTGTAGCCCCGCGCGGCGGCCACAAAAGCCAGGCCGATGCCGGTGTTGCCGGAGGTGGGCTCGACGATGGTCATGCCGGGTTTGAGGCGACCTTTGCTTTCTGCGTCCCAGATCATGTTGGCGCCGATCCGGCACTTGACCGAATAACCGGGGTTGCGCCCCTCGATCTTGGCCAGGATGGTCACGCCCCGGGGGGCGATGCGGTTGATCTGCACCAACGGCGTATTGCCGATGGAGTGGGCGTTGTCGGCAAAAATCCGGCTCATGGCAAAGGGTCCTTGTGCACCAGCGATAAAGCTCAAGGGTATGCCTGCCACGCCGACGAGTCCAGTCGAGGCGAACCGATGCCGCGCCCGACAGTCAATCGTTGATACCCCTGGAGAACCTGGTCATGAGACGTCGCTACAGCTGGCCTTTGTGGACCCTTGCCGGTCTGGTGCTGCTTTTGTTGCTGGTGCATATCGCCCTGCCCTATGTGGTGCGTGATTACCTCAACGACAAGCTGGCGACCATGGGCGACTACCACGGCCATGTCGACGACGTCGACCTCGCACTATGGCGCGGCGCCTATCGCATCAACGGCCTGCAGATCACCAAGGTCGACGGCAAGGTGCCGGTACCATTGCTCGATGCGCCGGCGATCGATCTGTCGGTGAGCTGGCATTCACTGTGGTACGACCATGCCGTGGTCGCCGAGATGGCGTTCCTGCGCCCGACGCTCAACTTCGTCGACGGCGGAACGGACAAACAGGCCTCGCAGACCGGTAGCGGCACCGACTGGCGTGCGCAGCTGGGCAAGTTGCTGCCGATCACTCTGAACGAAGTGCGCATCGACGACGGCAAGATCAGCTTTCGCAATTTCTCCTCCAAGCCGCCGGTCAACCTGCAGGCCACTGGCGTGAATGCCAGCGTCTATAACCTGACTAACGTGGTGGATGTCAAAGGCAGACGGGATGCGCGCTTCGAGGCCAAGGCTCAGCTGTTCGGCCAGGCGCCGCTGGAAACCACAGCCACCTTCGACCCGCTGAGCAACTTCGAAGACTTTGAATTTCGTCTGCGCGCCACGGGTGTGGAGTTGCGCCGCCTCAATGATTTTTCCAGCGCCTATGGCAAGTTCGACTTCAATGCCGGCACCGGCGATATCGTGATCGAGGCCGATGCCAGGAAGGCCCAGTTGAGCGGCTATATCAAACCGTTGCTGCATAATGTCGACGTGTTCAATTGGCAGCAGGATGTCGAGAACAAGGACAAAGGCGTTTTCCGCTCCATCTGGGAGGCCATTGTCGGCGGCTCGCAAACAGTGCTGAAAAACCAGAGCAAAAACCAGTTTGCTACCCGTGTGGACCTCAGCGGCAACGTGCACCGCCAGGACATCAGCGCCCTGGAAGCGTTCTGGGAGATTCTGCGCAATGGCTTCGTGCAAGCGTTCAATGCCCGTTACGAGCAAGCGCCGCCCAGTGCCGGGAATTGACTTGCCATCCACATCAACCCTGTGGCGAGGGGGCTTGCTCCCGATAGGCCGGCACTGATACGCCACGGTGTGCCAGTACCGGCCTATCGGGAGCAAGCCCCCTCACCACAGGCATATATTGGCCATCGGCGTACGGCACGGAGATCGAGTGGTCTCGCACCGCTCTGCGCCCCCGCGTTATAGTCGGGAACATCAAATCACCAAGACGGAGCCGCACCGATGAAATTCGAAGGCACAGCCGCGTACGTCGCCACCGACGACCTGAAACTGGCGGTCAACGCAGCCATCACCCTGCAGCGCCCCCTGCTGGTCAAGGGCGAGCCCGGCACCGGCAAGACCATGCTCGCCGAGCAACTGGCCGAATCCTTCGGCGCGCGGCTGATCACCTGGCATATCAAGTCCACCACCAAGGCCCATCAGGGACTGTATGAATACGACGCCGTCAGCCGTTTGCGCGACTCGCAACTGGGCGTCGACAAAGTCCACGATGTGCGCAATTACCTGAAGAAAGGCAAGTTGTGGGAAGCCTTCGAATCCGAAGAGCGGGTCATCCTGCTGATCGATGAAATCGACAAGGCCGACATCGAGTTCCCCAACGACCTGCTGCAAGAACTCGACAAGATGGAGTTCTACGTTTACGAAATCGACGAGACCATCAAGGCCAAACAGCGGCCGATCATCATCATTACGTCCAACAACGAAAAGGAACTGCCGGACGCCTTTCTGCGCCGGTGTTTCTTCCACTACATCGCCTTCCCCGACCGCACCACGCTGCAGAAGATCGTCGACGTGCATTACCCCGACATCAAGAAGGAACTAGTCAGCGAAGCGCTGGACGTATTCTTCGATGTGCGCAAGGTACCGGGCCTGAAGAAAAAGCCTTCGACCTCCGAACTGGTGGACTGGCTCAAGTTGCTGATGGCCGACAATATCGGCGAAGCGGTACTGCGCGAACGCGATCCGACCAAGGCCATTCCGCCTCTGGCCGGGGCGCTGGTGAAAAACGAACAGGACGTGCAGCTGCTCGAGCGCCTGGCGTTCATGAGCCGCCGCGGCAACCGCTGACTTTCGATTTTCTGCCAAAGGGCGACAGCCATGCTGCTCAACCTCTTCAATGAAATGCGCGCCGCCAAGGTGCCAGTGTCGGTGCGCGAGTTGCTCGACCTGATCAACGCCCTCGAACAGCGGGTGATCTTTGCCGACATGGACGAGTTCTATTACTTGTCACGGGCGATTCTGGTCAAGGACGAGCGCCATTTCGACAAGTTCGACCGGGCGTTCTCGGCCTACTTCAACGGTTTGCAGAATCTCGATCAACACCTAGAAGCGCTGATTCCCGAGGACTGGCTGCGCAAGGAGTTCGAACGCTCGCTGACCCCGGAAGAACGCGCCGAGATTCAATCGCTCGGCGGCCTCGACAAGTTGATCGAAGCCTTCAAGCAGCGCCTGGAAGAACAGAAGGAACGCCATGCCGGAGGCAACAAATGGATCGGCACCGGCGGTACCAGCCCGTTCGGCTCCGGGGGCTACAATCCGGAAGGCATCCGCGTCGGCGATGCCGGCAAGCGCCAGGGCAAGGCGGTGAAAGTCTGGGATCAGCGGGAGTACAAGAACCTCGACGACCAGGTCGAACTGGGCACACGCAATATCAAGGTGGCGCTGCGGCGCTTGCGCAAGTTCGCACGCCAGGGCGCGGCCGACGAGTTGGACATCGATGGCACCATCGACCATACCGCCCGCGATGCCGGCCTGCTGAATATCCAGATGCGCCCGGAGCGACGCAACTCGGTGAAGTTGCTGCTGCTGTTCGATATCGGCGGCTCGATGGACGCCCATGTAAAAGTCTGTGAGGAGTTGTTCTCGGCGTGCAAGACCGAGTTCAAGCATCTGGAGTATTTCTACTTCCACAACTTCATCTATGAATCCGTGTGGAAGAACAACTTGCGGCGCACGTCGGAACGCACTTCCACTCAGGACCTGCTGCACAAATACGGTGCCGACTACAAGGTGATCTTCGTCAGCGACGCCGCCATGGCGCCCTATGAGGTGACTCAAGCGGGCGGCAGCGTCGAGCACTGGAACGAAGAGCCCGGGTATGTGTGGATGCAGCGCTTCAGGGAGAAATTCAAGAAGCTGATCTGGATCAATCCGTATCCCAAGGACACCTGGGGCTATACCGCGTCGACGCAGATCATCAAAGAGCTGGTGGAGGACCAGATGTACCCGCTGACGCTGCGTGGGCTCGAAGAAGGGATGCGCTACCTGGCCAAATAACGTCCATCCCTGTAGCGAGGGGGCTTGCCCCCGATAGGCCGGGGCTGATACTCCGCGGTGTGTCAGTACCGGCCCATCGGGAGCAAGCCCCCTCACCACACGGGTAACCCGATAGCGCCGGGGCTGATACTCCGCGGTGCGTCCAGTACCGGCCTATCGGGGGCGAGCCCCCTCGCTACAGGTGGCGGGGCAGGCAGTCGTGACTTAGCGCCAGCTCTCGTGCTTGCTGATCTTGCCCCGATGCCGCCCACCCGCGAACGCCCAGTCCAGCAGCACGATAAACCCTTCGATCAGCCACGCCAGCAGGAACGCGCAAGCGATCCCCCAGGCGATGGCCTCGGGCGCCAGCAGCACTTGATAGCTGTAGCCATTGAGGGTCTCGTCGCGAATCGCCGGATCGGCCGCAGTGATCACGTGCCAGGCCTTCTGATACCAAGGCCCTTGCAGCGCTTGCCATTCGGCGTCCAGCGCGGCCTGGCGGGTCACCAGATTGCCGATGCTGGTAGCGTCGCTGCGAAAGACCGGGTCCTCACTGCTGCGGTAGTGCTCCACCAGCGCCTGCAGATTGCCGTTGAAGAACTGGTTGGCGGTATCGTTGAAACCTTTGAGGCCCTGCTGCGCCTCGATCAGGTGCGACTCGACCCGATGGCTGTAATCGTTGATGAAGCCGGGCACCTGCACGCCCACCAGCAGCCCGAACGTAAACAGAATCAAGCGCGCGTAACTTCGCAGCATGGGAGCTTCCCTATTCGATAACCGCTGTCCGACCGTGGTCCGTGCATTCACCGCCGCGCCACAGTCGCCATTCGCCCGGGGCGTAGCGATGCCAGATCTCGTCTTCGGTCAGTGGCTCGGTGGCGATCACCGTGACCACGTCGTTGGGCGTGGTCTCGGCCTGAAAATCGACGATCATGTCCACATCTTTGAGGCGCGCCGGGCCGAAAGGTGCCCGACGGGTGATGTGCACCAACTTGCTGGAACAGAAACTGAACAGCCCGTCGCCATCGCTCAGCAAGCAATTGAACACGCCCTGGCCGCGGTACTCGGTGCAGGCCTTGACCAGCACCGGCAGCAGCGCTTCGAGGCTAACCGGCTCGGGGAATTCGCTGCGGATGCGGTTGAGCAGGTCACAGAACGCCGCCTCGCTGTCGGTATCGCCCACTGGCCGGTAGAAACCGGCGGCCGGGTTGAAGTTCGCCAGTTGGCCGTTGTGGGCGAAGCACCAGTTGCGCCCCCACATCTCCCGCACGAAAGGATGGGTGTTGGCCAGGCACACCTTGCCGACGTTGGCCTGGCGGATATGGCCGATCACCACTTCGCTCTTGATCGGGTAGCGCTGCACCAACTTCGCGACTTGCGATTCGCTGCTGGCGGTCGGGTCCTGGAACAGGCGCAGGCCGCGGCCCTCATAGAAGCCGATGCCCCAGCCATCGCGATGCGGGCCGGTGCGGCCGCCGCGCTGCATGAGCCCGGTGAAGCTGAAGACGATATCGGTCGGAACGTTGGCACTCATGCCCAGCAATTCGCACATGTGCGGGTTCTCGCAATCAGCGTTAGAGGCGCGGTTCTACGCGATAACCGGTGTTGACCGAAGCCGGGCGACGCTCGCCGCGCGCTTCGAACTGCTCCTGGGCCTCTTCCTCGGCCTTGATCTCGGCGGCGCGGCGGTCGGCCGCGGCAGCCTGCTCGGCCTTGCGGCGACGCGAGGCGCGCATGATCGGCCAGCGAATGAGCACGAAGATCAGGTACAGGGCGAAGGCGAACATGCCATACATGGCCAGGTCGGAGGCCGCCTGCAGCACGTTGTTGCCGGCCTTGACCAGCAGATCGAGGGCGGTGATGGCGATCGCTGGCGCGTACTGCTCCTTGAGCGGATCGACGATGGTCGGCGTGGCCAGCAGTACCAGCGCCAGCACCCGCAGCGGCTCGCGCAGGTAGCGCCACATCCAGCGGGTCAGGCGAAACCAGACCAGCAAACAGCCGACAGCGGCGATGGCGTAGATGCCCCAGGCGAGGAAATAATCGTGCTCGGTCATGGTGTCCGTGGTAAGGCTGGCAAAGAGGCGCTTATGATAACGGCTTTATGGAAGCAAAGCTTCCCCTGTGGCGAGGACGCTTGCCCTTGATCGGTGGATCAGCCCTGGCCGTATTGCTGGTACGATTTTTTCGGGGGCAAGCCCCCTCGCTACGGGTCAGCTCTCCACATATTTCAGGAATTTCTCATGGCCTCGACACATTCCCTGCCCCCCATTGCTCGTCGCGATACCGGTGACGACCCCTATGCCTGGCTGCAGGAGCGCGATACCGATGCCGTGCTCGACTACCTAAAGGCCGAAAACGCCTACCAAGAGGCGCAACTGGCCGATCAGGCGCAGCTGCGTGAACAGCTGTTCGAGGAAATCAAAGGCCGCATCCGCGAAACCGATCTCTCCCTTGCCTCGCCGTGGGGCCCTTGGCTGTATTACACCCGCACCACCGCCGGCGATGAATACGCCCGCCACTACCGTTGCCCGCGACCGGCCGACGACTCGCCGACCGTCGATGAACAGCATGAACAATTGCTGCTCGACCCCAACGTGCTGGCCAACGGCGGCTTTCTCTCGCTGGGTGCCTTCAGCATCAGCCCGGACCAACAGCGCCTGGCCTACAGCCTCGACACCAACGGTGAAGAGACCTATCGCCTGTACGTCAAGGAGCTGAGCAGCGGCGCCATTACCGAACTGCCGTTCGAGCAGTGCGACGGCAGCATGACCTGGGCCAACGACAGTCAGACGCTATTCTTCGGCGAACTGGACGACACCCACCGTCCCCACAAGCTGTATCGCCACCGTCTGGGCAGCGATGTCGCCGAACCGGTGTTCGAGGAGGCCGACGGACGCTTCTTTCTGCACTGCTACCGGGCGAGTTCCGAGCGCCAGTTGATCCTGCTGCTCAACAGCAAGACCACCAGCGAAGCCTGGGTGCTGGACGCCGAAACCCCCGAAGGCGAGTTCACCTGCCTGGCGCCGCGAATCGAAGACCACGAATACTATCCCGATCACGGCCAGCTCGAAGGCCAATGGACCTGGTTCATCCGCAGCAACCAGGCCGGCATCAACTTCGCCCTCTACCAAGCCGCGGACAACGGCCAGGTGCCGACCCGCGAGCAGTGGCAGACGCTGATCGAACACCGCCAGGACAGCATGCTCGAAGGCGTCACCCTCAATGCTCGCGCCTACAGCCTGAGCCTGCGCGAGGGCGGCCTGCCGATCATCGAAGTGCATCCGCAAGGCGCCGCCGCTTACCGTGTGCAACTGCCGGATGCCGCCTACAGCCTGTATATCTCCGACAGCCTGGAGTTCGACAATCCGCGCATTCGTCTGCGCTATGAAGCCCTCAATCGCCCCGCTCAGGTACGCCAGTTGAGCCTGGCCGATGGCGCCCAGGTGGTGCTCAAGGAAACCCCGGTGCTGGGCCCGTTCAATGCCGACGATTACCTCAGCCAGCGCCTGTGGGCGACCGCCGCCGATGGCACGCAGGTGCCGATCAGCCTGGTGCAGCGCCGCGATACCCTCGGCCAGGCCACGCCGCTGTACCTATACGGCTACGGCGCCTACGGCGAGAGCCTCGACCCGTGGTTCTCTCACGCCCGCTTGAGCTTGCTGGAGCGCGGCGTCGCCTTTGCCATCGCCCACGTCCGCGGTGGCGGCGAGCTGGGCGAGGCCTGGTACCGCGCCGGCAAGCAGGAGCACAAGGCCAATACCTTCAGCGACTTCATCGCCTGCGCCGAGCACTTGATCGAGCAGGGGCTGACCAGCGCCTCGCAGTTGGTCATCAGCGGCGGCAGTGCCGGCGGCCTGTTGATCGGCGCGGTGCTCAATCAGCGCCCTGAACTGTTCCGCGCGGCCATTGCCGAAGTCCCGTTCGTCGACGTGCTCAACACCATGCTCGACCCGGACCTGCCGTTGACGGTCACCGAATACGACGAGTGGGGAAATCCGCAAGAACCCGACGTCTATGCGCGCATCAAGAGCTACGCTCCTTATGAGAACGTCAGCGCCCAGGCCTACCCGGCCACGTTGGTGATCGCGGGTTACAACGACAGCCGCGTGCAGTACTGGGAAGCGGCCAAATGGGTGGCCAAGTTGCGTGCCACCCGCACCGACGATCATCTGCTACTGCTCAAGACCGAGCTCGGCGCCGGGCATGGCGGCATGAGCGGACGCTATCAGGGCCTGCGGGACGTCGCCCTGGAGTATGGATTCGTGTTCAAAGTGCTCGAACTGGTATAAATGCCCTCTACCCCGCAGGCGATTCGGCGTTCGCCGCGGGGTTTTCACCCATAGCAAAGACCTGATGCCATGCCTGATCCGACCTACTTGAACAACGAAATTCGCGACATGCTGATGGATTGCGGCATGTTCGTGCAGATTCACCCCGACGACCTGAAAGTCGCCTCGGGCTATTTCAGCATCGTCGACGTCGCCAAGGGCGCGGCGATCTTTCGCGAAGGCGACGCCGGCACCTTCATGTGCATCATTCACTACGGCCAGGTGTCGATCCAGAAGACCGACAGCGAAGGCAAGCAAGTGGAAGTGGCGACCCTGCGCAAGGGCCGCGCGTTCGGCGAAATGGCCGTACTCGACGGCGAACGGCGTTCGGCCAGCTGCCTCGCCGCGCAGGACTGCAAGCTGTTGAACCTGGGCAAGGACTCGCTGGAAAAGATGCTCAACGAAGCGCCCAAGGTGGGCGCCAAGATCATCCGCGTGCTGGCCGTGTCGATGTCCAAGCGCCTGCGCATGGCGGATGGGCAGCGGGTGTCCTGATCCGAAAGTCGCGCTGACTGGGCCGCTTCTCTCGCGAGCAAACCATGCTCGCCCGGTGCAGGCCGATATTCGTGGGAGCAGCGCTTGCTCGCGAAGAGGCCGGCACTGACGCTATCACCCCCCAGGCGGCTTGGTCTTGCTCGCCTCAGCCTCGGCATCCGGGGCGCTGGCCGCCTCGCGCGCCGGCGGCGTCGGCACCTGGATCGGCGGCAGCGCCGGCTGGCTGTCGGTGAGCGGGCTGGCGGTCAGCACGGCCGGCGTCGAGACTTGCGGATAGGGGGTCGCTGCGGCCGCAGCCGGGCTTTCCGGCACGGGCAGCACCGGGCCGTCAGGCGCCTCGACAGCGTGGGCCTGAGCCAGGGTGAAACAGGCGAAGGTCGCAATGACCCAACTAAAACCAGACCTCATGTAACACTCCAGCACCATGCCGACCACAAGGCTACTCCCTGTCGGGAAAAATTGCCCTCGTTGTGGCGACACTTTCATTCAAAAGCACCTACCGGCGCACCTGAGACAGCGCGGTGGCGGGCTCAGGTAAAGATCAGCCCGGATCAGCGATTGAAGCGTTCGGCCAGATTGTGCAGGTACTCGGCCATGCGCTCCAGATCCTGACTGATTTGCGCGCCCTGCCGGGCCTGACTCGCACTGTGATCGCACAGCTGAGCAATGCGGGTGATCTGCTGGTTGATGTCCTCGGCGACATGGCTCTGCTCTTCCGAGGCCGTGGCCATCTGCTGACTCATGCCGGTAATGCGGCTGACCGCCTGGGTGATACCCACCAAGGCATTTTGTACCGCCTGCACACTGTTGACGCTGTCGCGGGAAATCTGCTCGCCCTTGTTGGCGGTGCTCACTGCACGGTCGGCACCGGCTTGCAGCGAAGCGATAATCTGATGAATCTGCTCGGTGGAGGTGCGCGTGCGCATGGCCAGCGACCGCACTTCGTCGGCCACCACCGCGAACCCGCGTCCTTGCTCACCGGCCCGCGCCGCTTCGATCGCGGCATTGAGGGCCAGCAGGTTGGTCTGCTCGGCGATAGAGGTGATGACGTCGGCCACGCCACCGATGGATTGAGTTTCCTCGGCCAAGGCATTCACCGCCTGGCCGATTTCGCTCACTGCCGTGCTCATGTGGCCCATGGCGGCGAGGCTCTGCTCGGCCAGATCACTGCCTTGCTGGGCCAGTTGATCGGCATCGGCTGCCGCGCTGGCGGTGATCTGCACGTTATGCGTGACTTGCTGGATGGTCGCGGCCATTTCGGCGATGGCCGTGGCCGACTGATCGGTCTCGCTGCGTTGGCGGTCGAGCAACTGCGCCTGACTGCCCGACAACTCCGACGACTCGCTGGCGCGGGCCTTGACCCGCACGCCGGCGTCGACCAGCCGTGTCAGGGCCGTCTGCAAGCGCGCTTCTTCGCTGTACATGGCCAGCTCCAGCCGGCCTTCAGCACCTGGGCGGTCGCTGTAGGTCAGCGCCACCAACGGGCTGGTGAAGGATTTCGGGTGCTCGGCCAGGGTGTGCTCGATGCCCTGGCGCTGCAGCGCGCCGCTCAACAGCCAGGCGGCCACGATCGCCACCAGCGTCAGGCCAAGGCCGAGCCCGGGTGACAGCCATAGATAGCCGATCACCGCCGCCGCGCCTGCCAATACGAACGGCCAGCCACGTTGCAGCACTGTGCCCAGGCGGGCGACCGGCGACACCGCCGCCTTGCCCGCGCGCAGCCGCGCATACAACGCCGAGGCACGGCGGATCTGCTCGCGGCTGGGCACCGAGCGCACCGACTCGTAGCCACTGATGCGGCCGTTTTCATAGATGGCGGTGACGTAGGCGCTCACCCAGTAGTAGTCGCCGTTCTTGGCGCGGTTCTTGACCACGCCCATCCACGGCTTGCCCTGCTTGATGGTCTCCCACATGTGCGCGAACACGCTCGCGGGCATGTCCGGATGGCGAACCAGGTTGTGCGGTTGGCCGACCAGTTCGTCATAGGTAAAACCGCTGATACTGACGAAGGCGTCGTTGCAGTAGGTGACGATGCTGTTGAGATCGGTGGTGGAGATCAGCCGCTGATCGGCAGGAAAGGTTCGTTCGTGTTCGGTGACGGGCAAATTATTGCGCATCGTGCATTCCTTGCGGTAAGGGCGGTGGTTCATCCACTGAAGAAAATCTAGCAGAGGGCGGTGAAGTTGCCTGTAGCGAGGGGGCTTGCCCCCGAAAAGGGTCCGGCCAGCCGCTATTGCGCTGACGCACGGATATTTCGGGGCAAGCCCCCTCGCTACTAGGCGTCAGACTTGGATGAGCTGGGTCTTGAGCAGGTCACGGAATGTCTGGATCAGCGGCTCGCGGCTGCGGCCCCGGCGCAGGATCAAGGTAAAGGGCGCCTGATAGCCGAAGGTCGCGGGCGACAAGACCCGCAGGTCGCCCTTGTCGACCCAGGGCTGAGCATAGTGCTCCGGCAGGTAGCCGACATAGGCGCCGGACAGCACCAGAATCAACTGCGCCTCCATGCTGTCCACCGTCGCCGCACTGTGCTTGAAACCATGACGCGCCAGCTCCGCCTGGCTCCAGTAACCGCGCCCGACCATGCGCTGCTGGGTTATCACCTGCGGTGGGATCCGCCGCTCGCTGAACAGCGGATGCCTGCTGCTGCAGTACAGCCAATGCTGCTCACGATACAGCGGCTGATAGACCAGGCCGCTCATGCGCGTCGAAAACGCACCGATGGCGAGGTCCAGGCGGTTGTCCTGCACCGCCAGTTGCAATTCGTAGGGGCTGAGCACCGACAGGTGCAGGTGCACGGCCGGGTGTTCCTGGCTATAGGCACCGATGGCCTCGGCCAGCGGCAGCGCCCGGTCGTTGACCGTGGAGTCGATCACCCCCAGGTTGAGGGTGCCGCGCAACTCGCCCTTGAGCGCCGCAGCGTATTGCTCGAAACCTTCCATCTCCGCCAGCAGGCGCAGGGTTTCCTGATGGAACAGCTCGCCCTTGCTGGTCAGGCTGAAGCCGCCACGGCCGCGGTGGCAAAGAACGATCCCCAGTGCCGTCTCCAGCTGACTCATATAGGTACTGATCGCCGAGGTCGACAGGTTCAGTTCCTGCTGCGCCGTGGCGAAACCCTGGTGGCGCACGACGCTGACGAAAATTCGCAGCAGCTTCAAATCCGGCAGCGCATTGCCCATCCCTAACCATCCTGTAGCGAGGGGGCATGCCCCCGGTTGCGGTGTGTCAGCCTGCAGATTGATTGCCGACCCTTTCATCGGGGGCACGCCCCGTGCCGCGGAGTTTACTTCAGAAAATCCTGAACTAAGTATTTCTCGACAGCGATTCTTCCCTCTCCCGGCAATGCGCAGACTCCGGCCATGCATTGCCCGCTCTTGAACGGGCCTGAAGATTCAGACTGGAGGTGTCAGCCGTGGAAAAAATCTATCACCAACCCCTGGGCGGCAATGAAATGCCGCGCTTCGGCGGTATCGCTACCATGCTGCGCCTGCCGCATTTGCAGAGCGCCGCCGGCCTGGACGCCGCCTTTATCGGCATCCCGCTGGACATCGGCACCTCGCTGCGTGCCGGCACCCGCTTCGGGCCGCGGGAGATTCGCGCCGAATCGGTGATGATCCGTCCGTACAACATGGCCACCGGCGCCGCGCCCTTCGATTCGCTGTCGGTGGCCGATATCGGCGATGTCGCGATCAATACCTTCAATCTGCTCGATTCGGTGCGGATCATCGAGCAAGCCTACGACGAAATCCTCGAACACGATGTGATCCCCCTGACCATGGGCGGCGACCACACCATCACCCTGCCGATCCTGCGGGCCATCCACAAGAAGCACGGCAAGGTCGGGCTGGTGCATATCGATGCCCACGCCGACGTCAACGATCATATGTTCGGCGAGAAGATCGCCCATGGCACCACCTTCCGCCGCGCCGTCGAAGAAGGCCTGCTCGATTGCGATCGTGTGGTGCAGATCGGCCTGCGGGCCCAGGGCTATACCGCCGAGGACTTCAACTGGAGCCGCAAGCAGGGCTTCCGCGTAGTCCAGGCCGAGGAGTGCTGGCATCAGTCGCTCAAGCCGCTGATGGAAGAAGTGCGGGCCAAGGTCGGTGACGGACCGGTGTATCTGAGCTTCGATATCGATGGTATCGACCCGGCCTGGGCACCTGGCACCGGCACCCCGGAAATCGGTGGCCTGACCACCATTCAGGGCATCGAGATCATCCGCGGCTGCCAGGGCCTGGATCTGGTCGGCTGCGACCTGGTGGAAGTCTCGCCGCCTTACGACACCACCGGCAATACCTCGTTGCTGGGTGCCAACCTGTTGTACGAAATGCTGTGTGTGCTGCCGGGTGTCGTACACCGCTGAATGCTCTCCACTGGACCTGTAGCGAGGGGGCTTGCCCCCGATTCAGTGTGCCAGTAGTAAAGCTTTGACTACTGGCACCGAGTCGGGGGCAAGCCCCCTCACTACAGGTTTCCAGACATACACCATAAGAAAATCGTCCCACCCAAAACACTGCCACCAATCCACCGCATGCTCGGAGCTGATCATGCACGACAATAAAAATGCGCAGCGCATCAACGAGATTGAAACCAACGGCGTCGAGCAGATTCCGGACCATCAACGCACCGCCACACCACTGGACCTGTTCCGTTTGATCTTCGGTGGCGCCAATACCTTTTCCACCGCCGTACTGGGCAGCTTCCCGGTGCTGTTCGGGCTGTCGTTCCAGGCCGGACTGGCGGCGATCCTGCTGGGTACCCTGGTGGGCGCGGTAATTCTGGCGCCCATGGGTCTGTTCGGCCCGATCAATGGCACCAACAACGCGGTGTCTTCGGGCGCGCATTTCGGCGTGCACGGGCGCATCGTCGGCTCGTTTCTGTCGCTGCTGACCGCCGTCGCGTTCTTCTCGCTGTCGGTCTGGAGCTCGGGGGACGCCTTGGTCGGCGGCGCCAAGCGGCTGGTCGAGCTGCCAGAGAACGATCTGTCACTGGCCCTCGCCTATGGCCTGTTCGCCTTGCTGGTGCTGACCGTATGCATCTATGGCTTTCGCTTCATGCTGTGGGTCAACAAGGTCGCGGTATGGACTGCCAGTGCGCTGTTTCTGCTAGGCATCCTGGCGTTCGGCCCGAGCTTCGACCTCAACTTCGCCGGTAGCCTCAGCCATGGTCAGGCCGGTTTCTGGGCAGCGTTCATCGGTGCATCGCTGGTGGCCATGAGCAACCCGATCTCGTTCGGCGCCTTCCTCGGCGACTGGTCGCGCTATATCCCGCGAACCACCGCCAAGAGCCGCATCATGGGCGCAGTGATCCTGGCGCAACTGGCAACGCTGCTGCCGTCGGTGTTCGGCCTGGCCACCGCTACCATCGTCGCGGCCCAGGCACCGGACTACATCACCAACAACAACTATGTCGGGGGGTTGCTGGCGGTATCGCCGACCTGGTTCTTCCTGCCGGTGTGCCTGTTGGCCGTGATTGGCGGCATGTCCACCGGCACCACGGCGCTGTATGGCACCGGGCTGGACATGTCCAGCGTGTTCCCGCGAGTGCTGTCGCGGGTCAAGGCGACGCTGCTGATCGGGGTGATGTCGATCGCCTTTATCTTCATCGGCCGCTTTGCCGCCAACCTGGTGCAGAGCGTATCGACCTTCGTGGTGCTGATCATCACCTGCACCACGCCGTGGATGGTGATCATGCTCATCGGCCTGCTGGTGCGTCGCGGCTGGTATTGCCCGCAGGACCTGCAAGTATTCACCCGGGGCGAGACCGGAGGTCGCTACTGGTTCAGCCACGGCTGGAACTGGCGCGGGCTAGGCGCCTGGATCCCCAGCGCGCTGGTGGGCCTGTGCTTCGTCAACCTGCCGGGACAGTTCGTCGGGCCGCTGGGCAATCTGGCGGACGGCATCGATATCAGCTTGCCGGTGACGCTTGGCCTGGCGGCGGTGGTCTATGGACTGATGTTGAAGCTGTTTCCGGAATCCGTGGAAGTTTACGGGCCAGGGCGTACCACTGCGCAAGCGCCGCAGGGTGCGGTTGGCCTAAGTTAAGACACCGCAATCAATGTGGCGGGGGGGCTTGCTCCCGATTAAGGGTGCCAGTGACGAAAATGTTGTCGCTGAAACCGGATCGGGAGCAAGCCCCCTCGCCACAGGGTTTGACGGAAAACCGCAAGAAAATGCAGCCGGTTGCGGTTCGGCTCAGCTGAACACCGCGACATCGTGACCGAATAGCCATTGCGGCGACACCCCCTTGGTTGTACGATAACGGACAAATCAGGCTAGCCTCCGCCACATAAAAACAAACAAGCCCAGGTGTCACCATGTCCTACGCCCTACCCGCACGTCCCCCGCGCACACCCTTTTTCCCGCACTCGATCCGATATCCCTGACGCCCCCATACGCTGACCCGCACTCCAAAAACAACCGCGTGGGAGATGTAATGTGAAAACCCCGTCTGCAGTATCCGGCACTCCGATGAGCGAAGCGCTCAAGTCGGCAGTCTCGAAAGTGAAGATGCACGTTTTGCCCCTGTTCGTGATCATGTTCATCGTCAACTACATCGATCGCGTCAACGTCGGCTTCGTGCGCTCGCACATGGAAACCGATCTTGGCATCGGCGCGGCCGCCTATGGCTTGGGCGCCGGGTTGTTCTTCGTCGGTTATGCGATCTTCGAAGTCCCTTCCAACATGCTGCTGCAGCGCTTCGGCGCCCGCGCCTGGCTGGCGCGCATCATGCTGACCTGGGGCGTGGTGGCCATGGCCATGGCGTTCGTCAAGGGCGAGACCAGCTTCTATGTGCTGCGCTTTTTGCTCGGCGCGGCGGAAGCGGGCTTCTTCCCGGGCATCATTTACTATTTCACCCAGTGGCTGCCGTCGTCTGAACGCGGCAAGGCCATGGCGATCTTCCTCAGCGGCTCGGCCATCGCCTCGGTGATCTCGGGCCCGGTCACCGGCGCACTGCTCAACGTCTCCGGTCTCGGCCTGCACGGCTGGCAGTGGATGTTCATCATCGAGGGCGGTTTCTCGGTGGTGCTGTGCTTCTTCGTCTATGCCCTGCTGGACTCGCACATCAGCGAGGCCAAGTACCTGAGTGAGCCTGAAAAAGCAGCGCTTATCGACTGCATCGAAGAGGAACAGCGCCTCAAGGACGCCGAATACAAAGTGCGCCCTTCGCTGATGCGCTTGCTGGCCGACCGGCAGATCGTGCTGTTCTGCTTTATCTACTTCTCCGTTGCCCTGACCATCTACGGCGCCACCTTCTGGCTGCCGAGCATGATCAAGAAGATGGGCAACATGGGCGACTTCGAGGTCGGCCTGTTCAACTCGATCCCGTGGATCATCTCCATCATCGCCATGTACGGCTTTGCCGCCCTGGCGGCGAAGTTCAAGTTTCAGCAAGCATGGGTCTCGGTCTGCCTGGTGATTGCGGCCATCGGTATGTTCGCCTCCACTTACGGCGGCCCGGTGTTCGCCTTCGTGGCCATCTGCTTCGCGGCGATCGGCTTCAAGGCCGCTTCGGCGCTGTTCTGGCCGATTCCTCAGGGTTACCTGGATGCTCGGGTGGCCGCGGCGGTGATCGCGTTGATCAACTCGCTGGGCAACCTCGGGGGTTTTGTGGCGCCGACGGTGTTCGGCTTTCTGGAAGAGAAAACCGGTTCGATCCAAGGTGGTCTGTACGGCCTGGCCGCGACCTCGTTGCTGGCCGCTGTGGTGATCTTCTTCGCGCGGACCAAACCCAAAGGTGACAAGGCCGGTTCACAGCCTGCCGGCCCGGCCATGGTTCACTAAGTCTTAGGAGCTGAGTCTTGAAAATCAAACGCGTAACCGTCACCCCGATCGCCTTCCGTGACCCGCCCTTGCTCAATGCCAGCGGTATCCACGAGCCCTTCGCCCTGCGTTCGATCATCGAAATCGAGAGCGACAACGGCTACATCGGCCTGGGCGAAAGCTACGGCGACGCCCCGGCGCTGGCAATTCAGGACGCGCTCAAAAGCGAACTGATCGGCCTCGACCCCTTCAACCTCAACCACCTGCGTGAAGTGGTCAAGAGCGTGGTGGCCAAGCATCGCCCTGCGAGCCTGGCCGGTGCCGAACTGGCTCCGGGCTCCCACGCCAGCAAGGCGGTGAGCAACGCTTATTCCGCATTCGAAGTGGCGTTTCTGGATCTGCAAGCACGTTCGCTGAACCTGCCGCTGGTGGACTTGCTCGGTGGCCGTTGCCGTGATGAGGTGCCGTTCAGCGCCTATCTGTTCTTCAAGTACGCCCAGCACATCGATTCGCCCTATGCGCCCGACTCCTGGGGTGAAGCCCTGAGCGAAGAACAGATCGTCGCCCAGGCCCGGCGCATGATCGACGAGAACGGCTTCCAGAGCATCAAGCTCAAGGCCGGCGCACTGGATCCGGAACACGAAGTGGCGTGCATCAAGGCACTGAAAAAAGCTTTCCCCAATTGCCCGTTGCGCATCGACCCCAACGGCAACTGGTCGCTGGAAACCGCCATCCGCATGGCCGAACTGCTGGGTGACGACCTGCAGTATTACGAAGACCCGACCCCGGGCCTGGACGGCATGTCCGAGCTGCACAAGCGCACCGGCCTGCCGTTGGCCACCAATATGGTGGTCACCGACTTCGACGAGTTCCGCCGCAGCGTGGAATTGAACAGCGTGCAGATCGTGCTCGCCGATCACCACTATTGGGGCGGGCTGCGCGATACCGTGTCACTGGCGAAGATGTGTGATGTGTGGGGCTTGGGCGTGTCGATGCACTCCAACTCGCACCTGGCGATCAGCCTGATGGCCATGGCCCATGTGGCGGCGGCGACGCCGAATCTGGATTACGCCTGCGACACCCACTACCCGTGGCAGGAACCGGACGAGGAGGTGATCAAAGGAGGCAAACTCAAGATCGTCAACGGCTGCGTGCAGATCAACAAGACCCCGGGGCTGGGCCTGGAGCTGGATTACGACCAGCTCGGCAAGCTGCACGAACAGTTCTTGAGGTGCGGCATTCGCAGCCGTGACGATGTGAAGCAGATGCGCAAGTACAAACCTGACTGGACGCAGGTCAAGCCGCGCTTCTGATCGAGACTGAATGGACAGATTATTTGGCCCGATCGGATGATCGGGCTTTCTTTTGCGCTATCAGCGGCGGCGTGGCGGCGGCTGGCGGCGTTTGTCGTCGGTGGGAACAGGCACGGGTTGCATGGGTGGAGGCACTAGGCCGAGTGCGACGGCGAGGTCATGGAGCCAGTTGTACAGTGGATTTTTCATACAGCCCCCCTTCAGGGTGATACCGAGCGGCAGAACTACTGCGCTTCAAACTGATGATAGTCCGATGTCCATAGCAACGCTTGCCTTAAATCAGCAAATATCGCCACATTTCATTTCAGAACGCCTCTGTGGCGAGGGGGCTTGCTCCCGATACGGGGAGTCAGCCAGCAATCAGGTGACTGACACGCCGTATCGGGGGCAAGCCCCCTCGCTACAGGGAGTGTTATTCCGCCGCTGGTGCTGGCTTGCGACGCTTGAGCGGCGCCAGGCCATCACCACTCACCAACGGATCGGCTTTCGGGCGGTTGACCGTCTTGCGCTTGGTCGGGCCTTTGGCGGCGGTCTTCTTGTCGGCTTTCTTGCCGTCGACCTTCTTCTTTTTCACGCCCACTGCCTTGCCCGAAGCCTTGACCTTCTTCGGCCCGCCATAGGTCCCTTTGACTTCCTTGATCACTCGGCGCTCGAAGCTCTGCTTGAGGTAGCGCTCGATGCTCGACATCAGGTTCCAGTCACCATGACAGATCAGCGAGATCGCCAAACCTTCGTTGCCGGCACGGCCAGTGCGGCCAATACGGTGCACGTAGTCGTCACCGCTGCGCGGCATGTCGAAGTTGATCACCAGGTCGAGGCCGTCGACGTCCAGGCCACGAGCCGCGACATCGGTGGCCACGAGGATCTTCACGCCGCCCTGCTTGAGCCGGTCGATCGCCAGCTTGCGGTCCTTCTGGTCCTTTTCGCCGTGCAGCACGAAGGTCTTGTATTCCTGCGCGACCAGACGGCCGTAGATACGGTCGGCCATGGCGCGGGTGTTGGTGAAGATGATCGCCTTCTGATACGTCTCGTTGGCCAGCAGCCAATTGAGGATCTGCTCCTTGTGGACGTTATGGTCGGCGGTGACGATCTGCTGGCGAGTGCCTGAAGCCAGTTCACTGACGTTGTTGATCAGCAAATGCTCTGGGTCCTTGAGGACCTTGCCGATCATGTCGCGCAGACCTGCGCCGCCGGTGGTGGCGGAGAACAGCAAGGTCTGCTCGCGGTTGACGGCTTCGTCGCACAGACGCTGGACGTCTTCGGAGAAGCCCATGTCGAGCATGCGGTCGGCTTCGTCGAGCACCATGACCTCGACCTTTTTCAGGTCCAGGTTACCAGCGTTGAGGTGCTCCAGCAGACGGCCCGGGGTACCGATGAGGATATCCGGGACCTTGCGCAGCATGGCGGCCTGCACCTTGAAGTCTTCACCCCCGGTGATCAGGCCGGCCTTGATGAAGGTGAACTGCGAGAAGCGCTCGACTTCCTTGAGGGTCTGCTGCGCCAGCTCGCGGGTCGGCAACAGGATCAGCACACGGATATCGACACGTACCTGAGCCGGCCCCATCAGGCGGTTGAGCAACGGCAGCACGAAGGCTGCCGTCTTGCCGCTGCCGGTCTGGGCGGTTACCCGCAGGTCCTTGCCCTGCAGCGCGAGCGGAATAGCCGCGACCTGCACTGGCGTAGGCTCGACAAATTTCAGTTCGGCCACGGCTTTGAGCAGGCGTTCGTGCAGGGCAAATTGGGAAAACACGGGTGTTACCTCGGCGCAGTTCGGAAATTCAACGGCATAGCGTAACGGTTTCCGCGCCAAAGGCCGAATTTCTTTACTCGCCGAGGTTGAATCAGCGGCTATCGGTCGACAGCTCGGCGGCCTCCACGCCTGTCGAATCGGCCTTGCTCAGCCACCATTGACTGCCCTGCCCCGGCTTGAGCAGGTCGACCCGCTCGCCCATCCGTGGCGTGCACAGTGCCACTGCGTCGGCCGCCGCCAGCGCCGTGATGCGGTCGAACGGCTCGTGCCAGGCATGATTGGACAGATCGAAGGTGCCATTGTGAATCGGCAGCAAACACTGCCCGCGCACATCCTTGTGGGCCTGCAGGCTTTCCTCCGGCTGCATGTGCACGTGGGGCCAGGCGACGTTATAGGCGCCGGTTTCCATCAGCGTCAGGTCAAAGGGGCCGAAACGCTCGCCAATCTCCTTGAAGCCGGCGAAATATCCGGAGTCGCCACTGAAGAACAGCCGCCAGTCAGGTTCGATCATTGCCCACGATGCCCACAGTGTGCGGTTGCTGTCGAACAGGCCGCGGCCAGAGAAGTGTTGCGAAGGGGTGGCGACGAAGCGCGTGCCGTCGATTTCGGTTTCTTGCCACCAGTCCAACTGACGCACCTTGCTGGCCGGTACGCCCCATTGCATCAGGCGGTCGCCTACCCCCAGCGGTGCAAGAAAATGCTCGGCCTTGCTCGCCAACCGGGTCACCGCCCGCTGATCGAGGTGATCGTAGTGGTCGTGGGAAAGAATCACAGCCTTGAGCGGCGGCAGATCGTCAATGCCGATGGGCGGCGCATGGAAACGTCGCGGCCCGGCCCACTGCACCGGCGAGGCGCGCTCGGCGAACACCGGATCGGTGAGGAAAAACGCGCCGCGCGCCTTGATCAGTACCGTTGAGTGCCCCAACCGCCAGACGCTGTTGTCCGGCGTCGCCAGCAACTGCTGACGATTGAGGGATTGCACGACGAATGGCGCGCAAGGCCGCGTGTAGGCAGGCTTGGACAGCAACAGGTACTTGAAGCCGATTTTCAGCTTTTTCAGAAAACTGTCACGGCGCATGACGATCAGATTGCGGAACTGGCCGTTGGTACGGCGCGAGGCGAAAGCCGACGCATCGGTCGGCTCGATGGCTTGGTCACGGGCTGGCTGGGTCATGAAAGCAGGTACTCCCGGCGGTAGTGGGCAACGTGGGCTTAGCATACGCCCGCAGTCAATCATGCGAAGTCGTATAAACGTGACAATTCATGAACCGCGCCCACACACCACTCGTCTGCTTTTTCGCGGCATCCTGTCGTCGAGTTCGACACATTTACGTATGACAACCAGACTCTAGAAACAAGGGCTGCCCAGGCGTCAGGGCGTTCTTTGCAGGAAGCAAAAGTGCCAGGGTCACTCAATCCAACGCACAATCGCAGGGATCAGCACAATAATGAATAAGACCAATGCGGATTCGTCTTTACCTGCCCTACCCCACACCCCCCATACGCGCACGCTGATTGCCCTGATCGGCCTGCTGTTTGCCGCAGCCTTCCTGATCGGCATCGGCGCCTTGATCAATATCGCCCGCAACCTCAACAGCGAAGAGCTGCAAAAAAGTTATTTCTACACCCAGAAAGCCCTGGAAACCCGTACCTCCACCTCGGCAGCGCTGATCAACTCCTTTGCCGTGTGGGACAGCGCCTATCGCCATCTCAATGGCGTCGCCGATATTCAGTGGGCCTATAAAGAGCGCAATCTGGGCGATCCGTTGTTTATCAGCAACGGTTACGAAGGCGTGTTCGTGGTCGACCGCAAGACCACCAAATACGGCCTGTTCAATGGCCGCCTGACAGATGTGCCGGTGTCGCGGTATCTGGACACTTCGCTGGGCAGCTTGATCGACGCCGCCCAGGACGCCGCAGCGCAAACGCGCGCGGTGGACCGCTTCGCGCTGTTCAATGGCTGGCCGGCACTGGTCTCGGCGGCGGCCATTCAGCCCGGCGACGACGGTACGCGGATCGATCCCGCGAGCCTGTCAGTGCTGATTTTCGTCGACCAGCTGACCCCGGCCAAACTGCTCAAGCTGGGCCAGGCCTACGGCCTTACCGGCCTGGCGATCGAGGCCCCGGGCGTGCAGACCTCCGCGCGCCCGCAGCTAAACCTGGGCCACACCGGCTTTCGTCTGACCTGGGACCCGCCACGCCCAGGCAACGACCTGCTGTGGTCGGTGGTCCCGCCCTTGCTGGCGGCGGGGCTGGTGCTGTGCCTGCTGCTGGGTTATTTCTTCCGGTTCGCCTTGCGCACCTCGCGGCAGATGGACTCCAACTATCGCGTCCTGAAAGTCAGCAACCAGGCGCTGGAAGCCAGTGAAGAACGTTTTCGCGCGGTGGCCGAAGCGGCCTCGGACTGGATCTGGGAAACCGACGAGCACGGCCACATCCTCTACCTGTCGACGCGCTTCGTGGCGGTGACCGGTTTTACCAGTGACGATTGGCTGGGCAAGCCGTTGGAGCAACTGCTGCATTGCGACACCCTGCCGATCGGCGCCTGGCTGAGCAATCTGCGCGACGGCCAGGTCCACACCGCCCATCTGCGCTGCGCCTACCGGGACCACTCGGCGCAGCCGCGTTTCTGCCGGGTGTCGGCAAGGCCGATCCTGATGGATGGCAAGGTATCGGGATTTCGCGGCACGGCGAGCGATATCACCGACGAGGTCGCCGCCCACGCGCAGATCCAGCACCTGTCGATGCACGACGCCCTCACCGGTCTACCCAACCGCAATCTGCTGGCGCGCCACCTCGAAGACGCCCTGAGCCGCTTGTCCCACACGTCGGGCAATTCCAGCGATGCCCAGGGTTTGACCTTGCTGCTGCTGGACCTGGACGATTTCAAGCCGATCAACGATACCCTCGGCCACCCCGTCGGCGACGCCGTGCTGCTGGAAGTCGCCCGGCGCCTGCGCGACGCCACCCGCGAGCAGGACCTGGTGGCGCGCCTGGGCGGGGACGAATTTCTCATGGTGCTCGGCGGCCTCACCAACGACAAGGAAGTCGATCGCTTTTGCGCCCGCCTGATCGAAAACCTGCGCCAGCCCATCCTTCATGGCGATCAACAGCTGTACATCGGCGCCAGCATGGGCATCGCCCAAAGCCATCTGCAAGGGGCGGACCCCACCGAGTTGATCCGCTGCGCCGACATCGCCCTGTACGCCGCCAAGGCCGAGGGCAAGAACACCTGGCGCTACTTCTCGGCACAGATGAACGAGGAGATCCAGCATCGCCGCCACCTCGAAAACGAGCTGCGCCTGGCGGTCAAGAATCACGAATTCGTCTTGCACTACCAACCACGCTACGAGCTCGACGGCATGACCATCGTGTCCGTCGAGGCGCTGGTGCGCTGGGATCACCCTATCGAAGGGTTGATCAGCCCCGACGCCTTCATTCCGCTGGCCGAGCAGACTGAGCTGATCGTGCCCCTCGGCCGCTGGGTGCTGCGCGAGGCCTGCGAGACGGCTCGCCTATGGCCGGGCGAGCTGATGGTCTCGGTCAATCTGTCGCCGGCGCAGTTCTCCCGCAGCGACGTGGTCGCGGATGTCCGCGAAACCCTGATCCAGACCGGTTTGCCCGCCCATCGACTGGAACTGGAGATCACCGAAAACGTCATGCTCAACGATATCGACAATGCCCTGCACATCATGAACGCCCTCAAGGAGCTGGGCGTGCGCCTGAACATGGATGATTTCGGCACTGGTTACTCGTCGCTGGGCTATCTGCGCACCTACCCCTTCGACAGCATCAAAATCGACAAGCGCTTCATCGCCGCCATGGCCATGGGCAGCAACGATCGCGCCGTGGTGCAGGCGATCATCAACCTGGGCAAGGCCATGGGCCTGAAAGTCACCGCCGAGGGTGTCGAGACCGAACAGCAGCTGGCACTCCTGAGCAGCGATGCCTGCCATGAGGTGCAAGGTTTCTATATGAGCAGGCCGATCGACAAATCGGCTCTGGGCAGGTTGTTGAGCGAACAGGATAGCGTCCGCCTGCCCAGTCGCAGCGCGTAAATCTGATCTCGGGCCTGGCGCAATCGCAAGCAAATGCGCCGCCGAAAACATTTTTTACAGTATGGGGCGCAGTCGCTTAGACTCCCAGCTATTGGATGCTGACACCTTGGCGCATCCCTCTCTCTTTCTGGGAAATCCACTGTTCCATGGCGAAGAACGTTGCCGCCGATATCGCCACTATCGGCCGAATCAATGCCGTGCCCGCGTTGTTGCAGGTGATTTGCGAGACCACCGGCATGCGCTTCGCCGCTGTCGCGCGGGTGACAGACACTGCCTGGATCGCCTGCGCGGTGCTCGACAATCTCGGATTCGGTCTGGAAGTCGGCGGCGAACTCGAGCTCAACACCACGTTGTGTGACGAAATACGCGATCACCACCACACCATCATCATGGATCAGGCCAGCACTGATCCGCTCTACTGCAATCATCACACCCCGCGCATCTACAAGTTCGAAAGCTATATCTCGGTGCCGGTGTTCCGCACCAATGGCGAGTTTTTCGGCACCATCTGCGCCCTCGATCCTAATCCGACGCCACTGAAGGGCTCGGCGATTCAACCGATGATCGAGTCCTTCGCGCGGCTGTTGTCGATCCAGATGGAGAGTGAAGAAGCCTTCGCCCAGACCGAACAGGCCCTGTTGCAGGAGCGGCAGGTGGCCGAGTTGCGCGAGCAGTTCATCGCCGTGCTCGGCCACGACTTGCGCAATCCGCTGTTCGCCATCAACGCCGGGGCCGAAATGCTCCTGCGCCGGGCCGGTGACGAGCGCAGCATTGGCATCATCGAGCACATCATCACCAGCAGCAAGCGCGCTTCGCGACTGGTCGAGGACGTGCTGGACTTCGCCCGCGGCCGCCTGGGCAGCGGCATCACCGTGAGCATGGTGCCGCTGCCGGACCTGGCCGAAGCCCTGCAGCATGTGGTCGCCGAGGTTCATCGGGTCAATCCGCAGCGGGTGTTCAACCTGCGCATCGGCGACCTGGGCGACCTCAAGGGCGACCGCGAGCGCATCACCCAACTGTTGTCCAACCTGGTGGCCAATGCCATTCACCATGGCTCGGAGCAGGGTCCGGTGATCATCGATGCCCACGTCCAGGACGGTGTCTTCAGCCTGAGCGTGCACAATCAGGGCACGCCCATTTCGGCGTCCGTGCTGGCGCAGCTGTTCCAGCCCTTCACCCGCCACAACGCCGATGCGCCGCCCAGCGGTCTTGGCCTGGGCCTGTACATCGCCGATCAGATCGCCCGCGCCCACGGCGGCCATATGGAGGTGTCTTCGACGGCCGAGAGCGGCACGCTGTTCACTTTCAGGCTGCCGCTGCACAGCGAGTAAGTCCTTCAGACGTCAGGGTTTGCCGCTCACCAGCTCGACCAGTCGATCCAGGCTTTCGTTCCAGCCCTGATGAAAGCCCATGGCTTCATGACTGCGGCAATCTTCGGCGCTCCAGTGCCGGGCGCTGGCGGTGTAGCGGGTCTTGCCGTGCACGTCCTCGAGTTCGATGACCGCGGTCATGAAGGCTTTGGCCGAAGGGATCCAGCCCGGCAGAAAGGCATCGGTGAAGACGATCCGGCGCGGCACTTCGATTTCCAGGAACACGCCCTGGGTTGGATACTCGCTGCCATCCGCAGCGCGCATCAGGGTGCTGAACAGGCCACCGGGCCATAGCTGCAGGGTGCATTCGGGGGTGGTCATGCCCCGGGGGCCCCACCAGCGCTTGAGCTCCTCAGCGTTGGTCCAGGCGCCGAACACGCGGGCGCAGGAGGCATCGATCAGGCGGGTAATGGACAACTCGAAAGCGGGTGACGCAACGGCAGGGGATTGAAGGCTCATATTGTTATTTCCTTCGTTCGGGTTGGAAACGTTGGCGACTGCGGGACATGATCGCGCTTCACAGGCAAAACCGCCAATACCAAAGTACATGGCAGACTCAGAGTCGGTGGGCGACCTGTCCTGACCAGTCGCGCACCGTGCCGTTGCCTTTTCACATTTTTTCGATAAGTGCCGCTCTACATTCGACCGGCGCGCCAGGTAGCACGTCGCCACCCTTCCCTCGCCATTACCTAACGACAAGAGCCATCGATGATCAGCGTGATAAGCCGTCGCCTTCCCCCCGTCAGCAGCCAACGAATGGTCATGCTCTGCGCCGCGGCGTTAGTAGCGATCTACAACCTGGCCACCTGGAAAGCGGTCGACGCATTGGTGAACTTTTCGGGCATCAAGGGGCTGGCCTTCAACCTCTCCTTCGCCGTGTTCCTGTGGGCCGCCTTCACGGTGCTGCTGACGCTGGTATCGTTCCGGCCCGTGTTCAAACCGGTGCTGGTGGTGATCTTCCTGTGCTCGGCGTCTGCGGCCTATTTCATGGACAACTACGGTATCGCCATCGATACCGAGATGATGCAGAACGTGCTGGAAACCAACCCCGGCGAGGCCGCAGCGCTGCTCAGCCCGAAACTGTTCGGTTACCTGCTGCTGCTCGGCCTCGTCCCCGCCCTGCTGGCGTGCTGCTGGCCGGTGGTGTATCGCCGTTGGCTACCGGGGCTTATCAACAAAGTGCTGGTGGTGGTCGGCTGTCTGGTACTGGTGGCCGTCGCGGTGGGCAGTTTCTACTCCACCTACGCGCCTATCTTCCGCCAGCAGGACAAACTCACGCACTTCATCAACCCGACCAACTATATCTACGCCAGCAACCGCTTGATCAAACAGCGCTATGCCATCAAGGAAAACCTGGTGGTGCAGAAGATCGGCGAAGACGCGGTGCTGAGCAATGCCGCCCTGCAGCGCCCGAAAAAACAGCTGATGATCTTCGTGGTGGGTGAAACCGCGCGTGCCGACCACTTCTCGCTCAATGGCTATGCTCGGGAGACCAACCCGGAACTGTCCAAGCTCGACATCCTCAATTACACCCAGGTGCATTCTTGTGGGACCTCGACCGCAGTCTCGGTGCCTTGCATGTTCTCGATGTTCCCACGCAAGGACTATAGCGACAAGAAAGGCAAGACCTACGAGAGCCTGCTGGATGTGATGCAACGCGCCGGGGTGCAAGTGCTGTGGCTCGACAACAACAGCGACTGCAAGGGCACCTGCCTGCGCGTGCCGCACCAGGACATCCCCAAGAATCAGCCGAGTGCGTTCTGCGACGGTAACCGCTGCCTGGACGAATCCCTGCTGGTGGGCCTGCAGCCCTATGTCGACAGCCTCAAGGACAACGCCATCATCGTCCTGCACGCCGACGGCAGCCACGGCCCGGAGTATTACGACCGCTACCCCACCGATCAGGAGCGCTTCAAGCCGGTGTGTCACACCAATCAGCTAGGCAGTTGCAGCAAGGACGAACTAGTCAATGTGTATGACAACACCATTCTCTACACCGACCACTTCCTTGCGCAGGTGGTGCAATTTCTGAAGAACAACCAGGACAAGTACGACACCTCGATGATCTACATCTCCGACCATGGCGAGTCCCTGGGCGAGAACGGCATGTATCTGCACGCGGCGCCTTACGCCATCGCCCCGCAAGCGCAGACTCATGTGCCGATGGTGATGTGGTTCGGCAAGGACACTTTGCCGGCGGCGGGCGTCGATCGCGATTGCCTGGCGAACAAGCGAGACCAGGCGGACTTGAGCCAGGACTACATGTTCCACTCGGTACTGGGGCTGTTTTCGGTGCAGACGTCGGTGTATCAGCCGGCACTGGATATTTTCCACAGCTGCAAGCACTGATTGATCAGGCCAGAAATTCGCGGTGTAGCGACTGGCCTCTTCGCGGGCAAGCCTTGCTCCCACCCTGCAAGCTGCACCCGAGGCGCACACCTGTAGGAGCCGGGCTTGCCCGCGAAGAGGCCAGCCGCCTCACCGAGGCCTCAGGCCGATACCCCAAGAATGAATTCGCGATACCCCGACGTAATCACGAACACCGCGAACCACACGAAAATCCCCGCCGACAGCAGATAAGAGAACTTCAACAGGCGCGCACCCAGCAG
The DNA here is from genome assembly GCF_058986725.1 of Pseudomonas sp. GW821-FHT01A09. Classification (NCBI taxonomy): domain Bacteria; kingdom Pseudomonadati; phylum Pseudomonadota; class Gammaproteobacteria; order Pseudomonadales; family Pseudomonadaceae; genus Pseudomonas; species Pseudomonas sp. GW821-FHT01A09. Next base: position 113,689 of record NZ_JBYSWB010000012.1, on the reverse strand, counting down.
CTTGCCGCCTTGGCTGGCGATCGCGCACAAGACCAGGCACCACAGCACTCCGGCACTGAAGAATCCCCCCAGAAACAACCCGGTACCCATCGGCCCCGATGCGCCCGCACGGGAGATCAACACCCCGCCGACCGCCGCGAACCACAGAATCGCACTGGGCGACGACATCGCCAGGAATACCCCACGGCCAAATTCCCTGATCGACGACTGCTGTGTGGCCTCGCCCGCCCCGGCCAGCTCGTTGCTGCTGGTGACGGCCGACACCAGCATGCGCACGGCAAACCAGATCAACATCGCCGAGCCACCCAGCCATAGCACCCAGCGCACAGTCTCGTATTGCAACAGTACGGTCATGCCCGCCAAGGCCAGCACGGCATAGGCCAGATCGCCGAAACAGGTGCCCAGGCCCAGCCAGAATCCAGGCAAAAAGCCGCGCTGCATGGCCAGCGTGATCATGGCGATGTTCGCCACACCGATATCCAGGCACAACGACAGGCTCAGCAAGAAGCCACTGGTGAATTGCATTGCGTGTTCCATCGCATCGATTATCAAGCCGGGCAGAATACTCGCAACCTGACGTCGGAGCGAGAAACCCGCTCGCTTGGATCCGGGTAGACTGGCCCTCGCGAATCAAACCGGAGACCCCCAAGGTGCAATACACCCTCGGCCTGTTCGACGATCTGCCCAGTGCGCCGGGTGGCGTGCGCGCCATCGGCAGCCAGGCTTTCGTACTCGAAGGCTTCGCCCTGCCCTATGTCGCCGACCTGCTGCCATTGCTCGACAGCATCAAGCACCGCGCGCAGATTCGCCACATGGTCACCCCGGGCGGCTTCACCATGTCCGTCGGACTGACCAACTGTGGCGCCCTGGGCTGGGTCAGCGATCGCCAAGGCTACCGTTATTCGGCCGTCGACCCACTCAGTGGCGAGCCCTGGCCGGCGTTGCCGCCGCTGATGCTCGAGCTGGCACGCAAGGCTGCACAGGCAGCCGGCTTCGAGCATTTCGAGCCGGACGCCTGCCTGATCAATCATTACGCCCCAGGGGCGCGCATGTCGTTGCATCAGGACCGCGACGAAAAACAGCTCGGCGAACCCATTGTTTCCGTTTCACTGGGTTTGCCAGCGATGTTTCTATTCGGCGGTTTCGAACGCAGTGACAGTACCCAGCGTGTCCCGTTGGTCCATGGTGATGTTGTGGTATGGGGCGGTGCCGATCGGTTGCGTTTCCATGGTGTGTTGCCGATCAAGCCAGCCGAACATGCATTGCTGGGACCGTGGCGAATCAATTGCACTTTCCGCAAGGCGGGGCGCTAAAACCTGAATTAAATAATCGACAACAAAAGACCCCGACATCTGCCGGGGTCCTTGACGGGTGATAAATAACTTAGCCTTGTTGGCAACCATTACCCATCACACGGTATTCGATCTTGTGTTCCTGACCTTGATGGTCGAAGTAAGTCATGGTGGCCGGGACCACACCGCAAACATCCGGGATAGGCGAGACGTCAACGACCTTGGCGATGTCCAACTTGGTCCCGTAGCTGTATTCGGTAGTCGCGACATTATTGCTGTCATCAGCCGCTTGCGCAGCGGACATGCAACCGATAAACGACAAACTAACCAGGGCGAGGGCAGCGATACTTTTCATGATAAATGGCCTTTAGAGCAATCCTACAACCGATTTGCTTCATGTGGCGACTAGGCTTATTAGATATTATTAGGACAGTATAGGGTCAAATTAAACAGCTTATTATAGTTTGACGATTCACCGCGTCGTAACACGAAGTATTCCAAGATCCGGGAGATTAGTTACTCTCCAGAGTCCCCTGCGGGTTGTGTTCGTAAGGGATGAACATATAGTACAAGAATGAAATTTATATTAAACACAAGTTATAGACATGCACTGTTACCGTTACAGCAACAATCGGATACACTCTGCCTACTACCCAAGGAAGGCGAGCCATGTCCATACCCCAGTACGCTGCACTGCAAGCCGTTGCTCGACCACTGCTGAACAAGTTTTATCGCCAGCACCGCTCAGCCATGCGTTTGCCCCCTGACGCCCAGGGCTGGGTGGCGCGTGACGGCGAAATCATCGCCGGGCTGTGCCTGACGCCAGTGGCTCAAGGGCAATGGCTGACGGGATTGCTGGTGACGCCCGGCTGGCGCGGACGCGGCGTGGCGCAGGGGCTGATCGAGGCGGCGATTGCCGCAGGGCCGGTATGGTTGTTCTGTCACCCGCAGTTGCGCGGTTTCTACGAGCGCGTCGAGTTCGAGATCGCCGAGACGCTGCCGCCGGCGCTGGCCGAACGGCTCAAGCGCTACCAGCAGAGCAAGGAGTTGATTGCGATGCGCCGGGGGTAAGCGGAGGTTGCTGGGCGCTTGCGCGTTGGCCGGCTAAAGATCGTCATTCATCGGTATTGGGGTCGAGCCCTGGGAACAACACTTCGGTAAACCCGAACCGAGTGAAGTCTCGAATGCGCGACGGATACAACCGTCCGATCAGGTGATCGCACTCGTGTTGCACCACCCGGGCATGAAACCCATGGGCCACACGCTGGATGGGCCGGCCTTGCGGATCGACGCCTTCATAGCGGATGTGCTGATAACGCTCGACCACCCCACGCAAGCCCGGCACTGACAGGCAACCTTCCCACCCTTCCTCCAGCGTCGGGCTGAGCGGCGTGATGAGAGGATTGAGCAATACGGTCTGCGGCACCGGTTCGGCCTCGGGATAACGCTCACTGCGCTCGAAACCAAAAATTACCAGCTGCAGGTCGATGCCGATCTGCGGCGCCGCCAGGCCGACGCCGCCGACATGCTCCATGGTTTCGAACATATCGGCGATCAGGGCGTCGAGTTCTTCCGTGCCGATCAGGGCTTCAGGCACGGGCGGAGCGATTCGCAGCAAGCGCTCGTCGCCCATTTTCAGAATGTCGCGGATCATCGGCTCATGCTTCCAGTCGGAGGTGGCGGCGCAACAGGTGCGGGACTGTGCTTGTGGCCCAGCACCGTGGCATGTTTTTCCTCGACTGGCGCATCCGCGTCCTTCTGGCCCTTGGCCTTGCCTTCCGTCGACATGTGCTCGATCACCGCATTCATTTCCGCGCCTAACAGCAGCACTGCCGAGGAGATATAGAAATACAGCAGCAAGACGATGATCGCGCCGATGCTGCCATACATGGCGTTGTAATCAGCGAAGGTCTTCACATAAAACGCGAAGCCCAACGAGGCGATGATCCACACCACCACCGCCAGCACCGAGCCCGGGGTAATGAAACGAAACTCCTGTTTGACGTCCGGCAGCACGTAATACATCAGTGCGACGGCCACCATCATCAGAATGATGATCACCGGCCAACGCGCGATGGTCCACAGGGTCACCACGAAATCCTCGAGGCCGATCTGCGCCGCGATCCAGTTCATCACCTGCGGCCCCAGCACCATCAATGCCGCGGCGGCCAGCAACATGCCGGCGATGCCCACGGTGTAGAGCACCGACAGCGGCAAGCGCTTCCAGGCTGGACGTTCTTCCACCACATCGTATGCCGCGTTCATTGCGCTCATCAGCAGACGAATACCTGCCGAGGCGCTCCACAGCGCCACCACGATACCTACCGAAAGCAAGCCGCTCTTGGAGGTCTGCAACTGGTCGATCACCGGGTTGACCAGATCCAGCGCCTGGGGCGGCAAGACCATTCCGGACTGCATGCGCAGCCAGGAAAAGAAATCAGGCAAATGCAGGAAACCGATCAGCGCGATCAGAAAGAGGATGAAAGGAAACAGCGAAAACAGCATTTGATAGGCCAATGCCGAGGCATAGGTCGACATCTCGTCGTCGACGAATTCCTTGACCGTTTTGACCATGACCTGGCCCATTGGCAGATTACGTAATATTGGGAAAATCATAGCGTCTCCTTTCGCCTCGCCTTGTCGAGCGGCGGTATGAATACGACCGGGCATTCGAACGCCCCTTCACTCGCCACGACAATTTGAACGCTTTTGATCAGTCAACGCGCGCGGCCAGCACCTTGCGGCGCGCCGACGTTACCCTATCTTCATGCACGGGGCCAATTCGCTACCCGCTGACAGCGCAACGGCCATCCGTGGATGACCGTTGATAGTGCTACAGCTCACCGGATCGCGTCCGGTGTCGGCGTGCGCCTTAATGCTTCTTGCTCACAGCATCTTTGACTTTGCCGACGGTTTTCTGTGCTTCGCCTTTGCGTTCCTGCACTTTACCTTCGGCTTGCATCTTGGCGCTGCCAGTGGCTTTGCCGACGCCTTGCTTGACGTTACCGACTGCTTCGTTTACCGCACCTTTCACTTTGTCTTTAGTGCCACTCATGGTGTTTCTCCTAATGAGATCGAAGTGTCTTCAATCGACATAAGGTTGACTCCACGTCAGGCGCGAGAGTTTCAATTTTTACTGCAACCGTTCATCGGCACGCCTGAAAAAATCGGCCGGGGCTTTATATTCAAGGGCTTTGGCACCAGAATAGGCGCCAGTTCAGGCATGTGCCCGTGCGTCATTTCTTTACAGGTTTTCCATGAAGCTCGATAAACCCCAGGCCATCGTTCGCCGCAACGAACAACTCGGCGGCGCAGTGCTCGGCGTCAATAACTGCCATTTTTCCATTCTCGACAAGCGCCGCAACATCTGGTGGTTCGATATTCCGGTAGCTCGCTTGCAGATCGGCCAGTACGAGTGGATTCACCTGCTGATGCACGACCCACTGACCGATCGTCTGGTGCACGCGAAGGTGCCCACCAAGGTCATGCGCGAGGGGCTCGAAGGCCTGGTGGTGCGCAATGCCGGCAAGCGCAAGTCGACAGTGAGCCTGGAGCTGAGTGCCGACAAGGATTCATTCCTCAAGGACGTACGGCCGCTGGGCAGCGGCATGGGCTTCGCGCCTTTTGTGCAGGATTGATTCACTCCCCCCAGCGCCGGGCAATGAACACCCCCGCCGCCGCGCTCAGCGCTGATATGACCACACCCCAGGCCATGTCCATCGCCACCAGGCTGCCGGGCCATCCCGAAAGCGTCGCCCAGTTGCTCAAGTCGTAAGTGCCATAGGCAACCAGACCGAGCAACGCGCCGCTGCTCAGGGCGCGTCCGGTGCGACCACTGAGCAAACCGGGCAATACCGCAAAATAGGCCACGCCCAACGGATACAACAGATAGAACAGCAGCGCCGGCAGCCAGCGCGGCTGATCGAGCATCATCGGCCCGAGCAGGGCCTTGTAGGTGGAGCCCATCAGCACTCCGAGCCAGAGGCCGTCGAGGACGATCAGCGCCAGCAAGGCACCCAGATAGGCAAGCGCGAAACGTTTCATGGGGGAGCCTCGTGGGAAGAGTTCTGTATGAAGACAGACACTAGACCCCACCCAGAGGCATTCGCTCAACTCGCGCGCCAGATCAGCTCAATTCGATGCGGTCGGCGTGGATGACGATCTGGCCGTTCTTGTACAACGCGCCGATGGCCTTCTTGAAATTGCCCTTGCTGACCCCGAACAGGTCGGCGATCACCTGGGGGTCGCTCTTGTCGCTGACCGGGAGGCTGCCCTGATTGTCGCGCAGCTTGCCGAGGATCTTCTCGTTGAGGCTGTCCGCGGCCTGAGCGCCCACCGGCTGCAGGCTCAAGGCGATCTTGCCATCATCGCGCAGCGCCTTGATGTAGCCGATCTCCTGCTTGCCCGAACGCAGAAACTTGAACACTTCGTTCTTGTGGATCAAGCCCCAGTGCTGGTTGTTGATGACCGCCTTGAAGCCCAGATCGCTTTCTTCGACCACGAGCAATTTCACTTCCTGGCCCAGGCTGTAGTGGGCGGCGACCTTGTCCAGATAGCGGTCCAGGCGAGCGGTGGCAGTGATGCGCCGAGTGCGCTTGTCGAGGTACACGTGCACCACGCAGTAATCGCCCTGCTTGAGCTGGCGCTTCTCTTCGGAATACGGCAACAGCAGGTCCTTGGGCAGGCCCCAATCCAGGAACACACCGATGCTGTTGATTTCCTTGACCTTGAGGCTGGCGAATTCGCCGACCTGGACCTTGGGCTTTTCAGTGGTGGCCAGCAGCTTGTCTTCGCTGTCGAGGTAAACGAACACGTTGAGCCAATCCTCGACCTCCGTGGGCGTGTCCTTGGGGATGTACCGGTTGGGCAGCAGGATTTCGCCATCGGCGCCGCCATCCAGATACAGACCGAAGTCCGTGTGCTTCACCACTTGCAAACTGTTGTAACGCCCAATCAAAGCCATGCTCAAGATCCTCACTGCGAGGCCGGCATTCTACCCGAGATCATTGCCGCATGCCTTGCCTGACGAACGGCAACCGTGGCATTCTGGCCCGTTGCGATATTCGGCCACCAGTAACTGGTTATTTCGTGTACAATGCGTGGCCAAGTTAATTTTCAAAGGTTAATGGCAGCCATGCGCGTAAAAGCATCCACCACGAAAGCGAAACCAGCTCCGGCCGTCGAAACCAGCGAGTCGATCAACGAACAGATCGCTGCGTTTCTCAACAAAGGCGGCGAGATCCAGCAGATCGCCAAAGGTGTGAGCGGCCAGACCTTCACCCCTTCGCGTCACATCAGCCTTGGCAAGAAGTAAGCGTCAACGCTCCCAAGCCTGAATCGAAGTCAGTGGGCAATGTGAAACGCCCACGACTTCAGGCGATGAATCATCGCCCGCAACACCCTCTTTTTTGCGACTCGATGTCGCAGCCTGCCGAAAAATAGACGAGTGGCGCCCATCTGCGAAGTTCAGAGGGTATGCTTTGCACCGTCTAGCTCGGGCCTTTGCGCCCACCTTCACAGACCGCGCGGTTGATTGCGCGGCACACTGCGTTCGGCATCACACGGAGTAAGACATGCTCAGAACCCGCCTTGTTCTGACCGCCAGTCTACTGGCCATCCCCTATGCCCATGGGCAGGTTGCCGAGCGCGACCTGGGTGATTTCGACCTGAAGATCGGCACTACACCCACGCGCAGCATGGCTGCAGGCCTGGTTCAGCCAGCCTCCGTCGGCACCCTGCACGGCGGCCTGGACCTGACCCACGACAGCGGCTTCTACGCCGGCCAGTGGTCGCCCAGTGTCGGGCTGACCAGTGATAGTACCCTCGAAATCGACTCCTACGCCGGCTTCAAGCATCCTTTCGACAAGAATCTGGGCCTGGGCTACGAAGCGGGCATCATTCACTACAGCTATCCTCGCCTCGAAGCCACCGACAGCCATGAGTTCTATGCGGGCCTCAAGGTGCTCGACACCCGCTTCGGCGCCGCTTTCAACCAAGCCGTCGACAGCCGCAACAGCACCCTCTTCGCCAGTCTGCACGGGCTCCCGCTGCTGGACGTGGACATGAGCTTCAAGGTCACCAACCACCAGCTGGACTCCCCTTACGTACTAGGTTCCGGTGCCCAGGTGGCCAGCTTCAACGACTGGTCGCTGCAGCTTTCCAAACCGTGGAAGGGCGTCAACATGAACTTCATCTACACCGATTCGACCCTGCGTGGCGAAGGGTGCGAGGCATACTCCGGGCATAACCCGCAATGCGAAGGCGTGTTCACGGTGCAGGCGGTTCGCGCGTTTTTCTGAAACCTGCGCTGTAGCACGGGGGCTTGCCCCCGATTTTGCTTCATTGAGGATGAAGGTCGCGCGCAGCTTTTTCGGGGGCAAGCCCCCTCGCTACCTGAAGTACCGCTGGTATAGGCTACGGGGCAGTGATTCAGCCCCCCACTTCGACACAAGACCGCCGCCATGCCCGACCGTCAGATGCCGCCCGCCCTGCGTTTCATGCTCGCCGCACGCCGTATCGAGCTGGAAGGCCTCGAAGGCCTTGCCGTGACCTGCGAACTGGTCACGCGCATCAGCGAACTGATCCACGCGCTGCAACGCGAGCGCGGCTACACCAACCTGTATCTGGCCAAGCTCACCGCCCCCCATCTCGCCTACCTCGATCACCTCAGCGAAGATGCCCAGGAAATCGAACGGGTGGTGCGCGAGCGCTTCGACAGCATGGATCTGGAGTCCAACAGCGCCACCGATCGCGCCCGCCTGTTCAACCGTATCGCCCACGTGCTGCACGGCCTCGACGAGCTGTCCGGCCTGCGCCGACGGATTCGCGACCAGATGCTCGAACCCGGCGATGCCACCATGGCCTTCACGCGCATGATCGGCGGCCTGCTGGCCGTAGTCTTCGAAGCCGCCGATACGGCCGTCGACCCGATCATCACGCGGGTGCTGGTGGCCATGTTCAACTTCATGCAGGGCAAGGAACTCGCCGGCCAGGAACGTGCCTGTGGCGTCGGCGGTTTTTCCCTGGGCTTTTTCGACGGGCCGCGGCGCGATCGCCTGGAACAACTCGCCCACAGTCAGGAGCGTTGCTTCGAGACCTTTCTCGACTTCGCCGACGATCGGGCGCGGGAGATGTGGTTCGATACCGCCACCAGCGATATCAACGCCAAGCAGGCCCGCATGCGCGCCATGGCCTTGCGCACCTCGGAGAAGGACAAGGTTTCGGCGGAGCTCTCCGAGCTGTGGTTCGACGTCTGCACCGAGCGCATGGACGCCTTCAAGGGCGTCGAAAATCACATCGCCAGGTTGCTCCACGGCAGTTGCCAGCGCGGCATCCAGCAGGCCCGCGCCGACCTCGACAATCATCGTGAACTGCTCAAGCGCCTGGGCAGCCTGGAGCGCCAGGACGAAAGCGAGTTCAGCAAGTTGTTCAACATCCAGGCCAGCGACCTGAGCGGCGGCGGCCAGGACAGCATGGGGCCGCACCTCAGCCGTTCGGTGCTGGACATGCTGCAGGCCCAGACGCAGCGGCTGGTTACGGCCACCGAACAATTGGACGAGGCCCGCGAGGCGCTCAACGAACGGCGGGTGGTCGAGCGCGCGAAAAAACTGCTGATGGAGGAATATCAGGTCAGTGAGAGCCAGGCCTACGCGCGCTTGCGCAAAACCGCCATGGAGCGCGGCGAGCGGCTGGTGGACGTGGCGCAGAACCTGCTCAATCTGGCGGCACGGCGGCGCTGACCTGCGCCGTTGAAGTGCAGTGCGCGCTCGCCACGTGCGGCGCGCCCCGCACTGATAACCGGGCGCGGCTTGACACCCACGCTGCAATCCATTGATTCATAAAGATTTACATTCAGAATTTACATTCATCTTCAGCGCTGGCACACATTCTGCTTCGTGATGATCAGGCCAGCCGACAGCGGCCTCTCAATCGAATACAGGACAACGGCGTCCACTCTTCTTGCGGCAGCAATGCCCATCAAGAGTGGTCGCCGTTTTTTTATGCGCGCCATTTGGGGAATCGACGATGGATGACACACCTTTCAGTGCAGCAGACGAACAACACGATGCCCCGCGACGCACCTTCCTCAAGCAATCCCTCGGCGTATTGGGTGCGAGTGCGGCACTGACGCTGCTGCCGGCGGGTTTGCAGTCGAAAGTCTGGGCGGCCGGCGGCGATGCGCCGGAAACCACCAAGGCCAAGCTGGGCTTTATCGCCCTCACTGACGCCGCTCCGTTGTTCGTTGCCGATGAGAAGGGCCTGTTCGCCAAATACGGCATGACCGAAGTCGAAGTCCTCAAGCAAACGTCATGGGGCACCACCCGCGACAACCTGGTGCTGGGTTCGGCCGCCAATGGCATCGACGGTGCGCATTTGCTGACCCCCATGGCCTACCTGATGAGCGCCGGCAAGATCACCACCAACAACCAGCCGGTACCAATCTCCATCCTTGCGCGCCTCAACCTGGCCGGCCAGTGCATCTCGGTAGGCGAAGAATACTCGGCGCTGAAACTGGGCACCGATTCGAGCCCGTTCAAGGCCGCCCTGCTGGCCAAGAAAGCCGCCGGCAAAACCGTCAACGCCGCGGTGACCTTCCCCGGTGGCACCCACGACCTGTGGATGCGCTACTGGCTGGCCGCCGGCGGCATCGACCCGAACAAGGACGTCGCCACCATTGTCGTGCCGCCGCCGCAGATGGTCGCCAACATGAAAGTCGGCACCATGGACACCTTCTGCGTGTGCGAGCCGTGGAATTCGCAGCTGGTCAACCAGAAGATCGGCTACACCGCCAATACCACCGGCGAGCTGTGGGACAAGCACCCGGAAAAAGCCTTCGCGCTGCGCTCGGATTACGTCGCCGCCAACCCCAATGCCGCCAAGGCATTGCTCAAGGCGATCATGGAAGCGCAGATGTTCTGCGAAAAACCGGAGAACAAGGACGAGGTCGCGCAGATCTGCGCCAAGCGCCGCTGGATCAACGCCCCGGTCGAAGACATCGCCTCGCGCATGAAGGGCACTTTCGCCTACGGCACCGGCAAGGTGGTGGAGAACAGCCCGTTCATGATGCGCTACTGGGATGACCATGCCTCCTACCCGTTCAAGAGCCATGACCTGTGGTTCCTGACCGAGAATATGCGCTGGGGCTACCTGCCGCAGAACCTCGATACCCAGGCGCTGATCGACAAGGTCAACCGTGAAGACATCTGGCGCACTGCAGCGGCTGAACTGAACCTGTCCGCCGAGCTGATTCCGACCTCGACCTCCCGAGGCATCGAGACCTTTTTCGATGGCAAGCAGTTCGACCCACAAAACCCCAAGGCCTACCTCGACAGCCTGGCGATCAAGGCGCTGGTGTGAGCCCGACTTTGAGTCTTGCGGCGGATGCCAGGGCCCCGTCGCGGGCAAGCCTAGCTCCCACAGACTGCGCCCTGTGGGAGCAAACTCTGCTCCCATAGATTGCCCCGTACCTCTGTGGGAGCAGGGCTTGCCCGCGATGAGGCCCGTACCACCAACGCCAAAACACCGTTATCTACGCACCATCGGAGGCATCCATGAACGCTGACGCAAAATTACCCAAGGCCGCCGCTCACGCACTGGCGCCCAAACCCATCGCTGCACGCGCGATGCCCGGCTGGCTCAAGCGCCTGCGTACGGCGCTGCTGCAAAACCTCCTGCCCCCGCTGGTGATCGCCACGCTGCTGCTGTGCCTGTGGCAATTGCTGTGCAGCGGCAAGGGCTCGGCACTGCCGCCCCCGACGCAAGTGATCAAGGACACCTGGGAGCTGATCGTCAATCCGTTCTTCAACAACGGTGGCAACGATGTCGGCATGGCCTGGCAACTGCTTGCCAGCCTCAAGCGCGTCGCCTATGGCTACCTGCTGGCGGTGGTGGCCGGCATCAGCCTGGGGGTGCTGGTCGGGCAATCGAGCTGGGCCATGCGCGGCCTCGATCCGCTGTTCCAGATCCTGCGTACCGTGCCGCCGCTGGCGTGGTTGCCGCTATCGCTGGCGGGCTTCAAGGACAGTCACCCGTCGGCCATCTTCGTGATCTTCATCACCGCCATCTGGCCGATCATCATCAATACCTCGGTGGGCGTGCGCAACATCCCCGAGGACTACCGCAACGTCGCCAAGGTGCTGCGCCTCAACGGTATCGAGTACTTTCTCAAGATCATGCTGCCGGCCGCCGCGCCGTACATCTTCTCCGGGCTGCGCATCGGCGTAGGCCTGTCGTGGCTGGCGATCATCGCCGCAGAGATGCTCATCGGCGGGGTCGGCATCGGCTTTTTCATCTGGGACGCGTGGAATGCCTCGCGCATCAGCGACATCATCCTCGCGCTGTTCTACGTCGGTATCGTCGGCTTCTGCCTCGATCGCCTGGTCGCCCTCGTGGGCCAACTGGTTACCCGCGGCACGTCCGCCAGCTAAGGAGCACAGCCCATGGGCACGAGTTATCTGAGCATCGAAAACGTCGACAAGCACTTCGAGCGCGACGGCGTCAGCAGCCAAGTGTTGAGCGGCGTCAACCTCGACATCGAGCGCGGCGAATACATCTCCATCATCGGCCATTCCGGCTGCGGCAAGTCGACGGTCTTGAACATAGTCGCCGGGCTGTTGCAGGCCAGCAAAGGCGCGGTGATCCTCGATGGCCGCGAAGTGCACGCGCCCGGCCCGGATCGCAGCCTGGTGTTCCAGAACCACTCGTTGCTGCCATGGCTGACGGTGTATGAAAACGTCGCGCTGGCGGTCAACAAGGTGTTCAAGTCGAGCAAGACCAAGGCCGAACGCCACGAATGGACCCTGCACAACCTGGAGATGGTCAGCATGGGCCATGCGCTGCACAAGCGCCCAAGCGAGATTTCCGGAGGCATGAAGCAGCGCGTCGGTATCGCCCGGGCCCTGGCCATGCAGCCCAAGGTGCTATTGCTCGACGAGCCGTTCGGCGCCCTCGACGCCCTGACCCGCGCGCACCTGCAGGATGAAGTGATGCGGATTCAGGGTGAACTGCACAGCACGGTGATGATGATCACCCACGATGTCGACGAAGCCGTGCTGCTGTCCGATCGCATCGTGATGATGACCAACGGCCCGGCCGCTACCATTGGCGAGATCCTCACCATCGACCTGCCCCGCCCGCGCAACCGCATCGCACTGGCGGACGACCCGCTGTACAACCAGTATCGCCACGCGGTGTTGAGCTTTTTGTACGAAAAACAGCGCAAGGTCGAGGACCTGGGCGCGCGGCGTGCAGCGGCGCCGTTGGTGGCCAAGTCCCAGGCCACAGTTGGTCACACTCTTTAGGGGCATTGCGCATGGCGTCGCCAGCGGCGTCTGCGTTTTAATGGCCGCCCTATCGAGCCACGGCACTGCCCCATCATGGATTTTCAATCACTTTGGCTGCGCGCCCAGGACCTCTGGAGCGCGTTGGATCAGCACCCCTGGCTGCACGCCGCCCTCGGGCTCATCCTGTTGTTCGGCGTAGCACTGGCGCTCGGCCGTATCGCGCGCTACGTGATCATCCATGGGGTCAAGCTGCTCAGTCGCCAGCCGGCGCTGCATTGGCTCGACGATTTTCTGCGCAACAAAGTCTTCCATCGCTTGGCTCAGACCGTTCCATCGCTGGTGGTGCAGTTCGGGCTCAACCTGGTACCGGAGCTGAGCGACGTCGCCCGGCATTTTCTCGGCAACGTCGCGCTGGCCTTCACCATCCTGTTCCAGATGTTCGCCCTCGGTGCGCTGCTCAACGCTCTGCTGGACATCTATGCCCGTACCGAGCACGCCCGCACCCGCTCGATCAAGGGCTATGTGCAACTGGCGAAGATGATCCTCTACATCTTCGGCGCCATCATCATCGTCGCCACCCTGATCGACCGCTCGCCGTTGTTGCTGCTGTCCGGGCTGGGTGCCATGTCGGCGGTGATCCTGCTGGTCTACAAGGACACGCTGCTGTCCTTCGTGGCGGGTGTGCAGTTGACCAGCAACGACATGCTGCGGGTCGGTGACTGGATCGAAGTGCCTCAGGTGGGCGCGGATGGCGATGTGGTCGATATCACCCTGCATACGGTGAAGGTGCAGAATTTCGACAAGACCATCGTGTCGATCCCTACCTGGCGTTTGATGTCCGAGTCGTTCAAGAACTGGCGCGGCATGCAGCAGGCCGGCGGGCGCAGGATCAAGCGCAGCCTGTTCATCGATGCCAGCGGCGTGCGCTTCCTGCGCCCGGACGAGATCGAGCGGTTGACTCAGGTACATCTGCTCACCGACTACATGGGCCGCAAGCAGGCCGAGCTGCAGAGCTGGAATGCGGCCCAGGGCGATGTCGCCAGCGTCGCGGCCAACCGCCGCAACATGACCAACCTGGGCACCTTCAGGGCCTATGCCCTCGCCTATCTCAAGAGCCATCCGGATATCGAGCCGAACATGACCTGTATGGTCCGGCAGATGGCCACCGGCGCTGAAGGAGTGCCGCTGGAGATCTACTGCTTTACCCGCACCACCGCCTGGGTGGAGTACGAGCGGATTCAGGGAGATATCTTTGACTATCTGCTGGCGGTGCTGCCGGAGTTCGGGTTAGCGGTATTTCAGCAGCCGAGCGGGGCGGATATGCGGGTGGGGTTGATGGGGAAAGTGACGCTTTCCGAGCTCCTGATACACCCTCCGTCGCATCGCCATTGCAGGAGTGACAGCAGATGAACAATACTGCTGTCATTGAAAGCATAGAGGGAATAGCGATGGCAGTGCTGACCGTACGGAATCTGCCAGACGAGGTGCATCGCGCGCTACGTCTGCGCGCGGCGGAACATGGCCGCAGCACCGAAGCTGAAGTCAGAGACATCCTTGCGCAAGCTGTTCGCCCAAGCTCACGCCTTATGCTGGGTGACGCCCTGGCTGCACTGGGCCGACAATTCGAGCTGAGCGATGAAGATGTCGACGCGATGAGTCAAGCACGAGACAAGACGCCCGCTGAGCCCATGAGGTTCCAATGATCGTCCTGGACACCAATGTGCTCAGCGAAACCCTGCGGCCTCAACCTGAAGTGAGGGTGCTCGACTGGCTCAATGCACAACATGCCGAGACCCTGTTCATTACCAGTGTCACCGTGGCGGAAATGATGTTCGGGGTTGCGGTTCTCCCCGAGGGGCGGCGCAAGGCCATGTTAACCGCTGCCGTGGAAGAACTGGTGAAGCTGTTCCATGGCCGGATACTGCCTTTTGAAACTGAGGCTGCTTGCCATCATGCCGAATTGGCCGTTCACGCCCGTTCCAACGGGCGTGGACTTCCCACGCCAGACGGATATATCGCAGCCATCGCCGGAGCACGCGGTTATACGATTGCCTCCAGAGATACGGCCCCTTACGAGGCAGCCGGGTTGAAGGTAATCGATCCGTGGCAATGGAATGCCTGACGTTGGCTGAACATGTACACCGCCATCAGACCACGTAAGCCAGACGCCCCCGCCGACTGATCCACAGCGATCCAAGAATCACCAACCCGCCCAACGCCAGCCTTCCCAGCGGCTCGCTCTGATTCCAGATCAGCAGATTCAGCAGCAACCCCACCGGCACATGCAAATTGTTCATCACCGCCAGGGTGCCGCCACTGACCTGGCAGGCGCCCTTGTTCCACCAGTACATGCCCAACGCAGTGGACACCAACCCGAGGAACACCAGCACGCCCCATTGCAAAGGCGCCTCGGGCCAGTGATGCAGATTGCCGAACGCCAGCCAGGCCGGCAATGCCACCAGCAGCGCCCCGACATAGAAGTACCCGAACCGCCGGTAATGCGGCAGGTCGCTGGGGTAGCGCGCAATCAGGTGCTTGTACATCACCTGCCCCGCCGCATAGGTAAAGTTGGCCAGTTGCAGCAACAGGAAACCCATGAAGAAATCCGGGCTGATGCTGTCGAAGCGGATCACCGCCGCGCCCATCACCGCCACCAGCGCTGCCACCAGGCCCCAGGGATTGAAGCGCCGGTTGAGCGCGTCTTCGATCAAGGTCACGTGCACTGGGGTGAGGATGGTAAACAGCAGCACCTCGGGCACGGTCAGCACGCGGAAGCTCAGGTACAGGCAGACATAGGTGACGCCGAACTGCAAGGCACCAATCAATAGCATCGAGCGCATGAAGCGCGGCTCGACCTGGCGCCAGCGGGTCAGTGGGATGAATACCAGGCCAGCGAGGAGGATGCGCAGCACCACCGCGAGGTAGCTATCGACGTGACCGGCGAGGTAAACGCCGATCAGGCTGAAGGAAAATGCCTGGATAAGGGTAACGATCAGAAGGTAGGGCATGACGGCCTCGTGCAGTGAGGCGGCGACCATAACGGCTCGATGAGCATCAGGCAATTGTTGCGCTCGGTCGATCGCACCGCCTGTTAACCTTCGATGAAATATTTGAGAAAAGGCTCGTAATCCATCGAATTAATTGTTTTATTAACCAGATGTGTATTAATCAAGAGAGCCGGTCATGAAAGCGCCACGCGTAACCCTCGACCAATGGCGCACGCTCCAGGCAGTGGTCGATCACGGCGGTTTTGCCCAAGCCGCCGAGGCGTTGCATCGTTCGCAATCGTCCGTGAGCTACACCGTCGGGCGTATGCAGGAGCAACTGGGCGTGCCGTTGCTGCGAATCGATGGCCGCAAGGCAGTGCTCACAGAAGCCGGCGGCGTGTTGCTGCGCCGCTCGCGGCAACTGGTCAAGCAGGCCAGCCAGCTGGAAGACCTGGCCCTGCACATGGAACAGGGCTGGGAGGCCGAAGTCCGGCTGGTGGTCGACGCCGCCTATCCCAGCGCGCGGCTGGTCCATGCGCTGACCGCCTTCATGCCACAAAGCCGCGGCTGCCGCGTGCGCTTGCGCGAAGAAGTGCTGTCCGGTGTCGAGGAAGTGCTGCATGAAGGCATCGCCGACCTGGCCATCAGCGGCTACAACATTCCGGGCTACCTCGGCACGGAAATGAACGCCGTCGAATTCGTCGCCGTGGCCCATCCCGACCACGCGCTGCACAAGATGAACCGCACCTTGAATTTTCAGGATCTGGAAAGCCAGCTCCAAGTGGTGATCCGCGATTCAGGCCGCCAGCAACCCCGGGATGTCGGTTGGCTCGGCGCCGAACAACGCTGGACCGTCGGCAGCCTCGGCACCGCCGCTACCTTCGTCGGCAGCGGCCTGGGCTTCGCCTGGCTGCCGCGCCACATGCTCAGCCGCGAGCTGCGCGACGGCGTGCTCAAGCCGCTGCCCCTGGATCAAGGCGGCTCGCGTCATCCACTGTTCTACCTATACTCGAACAAGGATAAACCTCTCGGCCCGGCGACCCAGATCCTCATCGAGTTGTTGCGCACCTTCGATACCACTCCGCTGAGCACGCTGGACGCCACGACGCTGACCGTCTGACAAGGAAGCCCCATGGCTCGCTTCGACCATCAAGGCTGCGCCCTGCACTATGAAGTCATCGGCCACGGCAGCCCGGTGTTGCTGTTGCATGGCCTGGGATCGAGCTCGCTGGATTGGGAATACCAGACCCCTGCGCTGGCGGCTCGGCATAAAGTCATAGTGCTCGACCTGCGCGGCCACGGCCAATCGGCCAAGCCCCGCGAGCGCTACAGCATCGAAGGTTTCTGCGGCGACGTCATCGCCCTGCTCGACCATCTGGACTGCGGGCCGGTGCATCTGGTCGGCCTGTCGATGGGAGGCATGATCGGCTTCCAGCTGGCGGTGGATCATCCGCGGCGGCTCAAGAGCCTGTGCATCGTCAACAGCGGGCCTCAGGTCAAGCTGCGCTCCCCCGGCGACTACTGGCAGTGGTTCAAGCGATGGAGCCTCATGCACCTGGCCAGCATGCGCACCATCGGCATCGCCCTGGGCAAGAATCTTTTTCCCAAACCCGACCAGGGTGCGCTGCGCGCCAAAGTCGCCGAACGCTGGGCCAACAACGACAAGCGCGCCTATCTGGCCAGCTTCAATGCCATCGTTGGCTGGGGTGTGCAGGAACGTCTCGGCGCCATCGATTGTCCTACCCTTGTGATCAGCGCCGACCACGATTACACCCCGGTGGCGGTAAAGGAACATTACGTCACACTCATTCCCGACGCGCATCTGGCAGTCATCGATGATTCGCGTCACGCTACACCGCTGGATCAACCAGAACGCTTCAACCAAACCGTGCTGGGCTTCATCGCCACGGCAGACAACACCCTCAAGGATCAATGAGTCCATGTTCAAGAAAATCCTGATCGCCGCCTCCGCCCTTCTGTTCGCCGCCAACCTGATGGCCGCGCAACCGGCCGGCGGCAACAAGCCCCATGTATTGCTGCACACCAGCAACGGTGACATCGAGCTGGAGCTCGATGGCGACAAAGCGCCCATCAGCACCAAGAACTTCCTTGCGTATGTGGACAAGGGCTTCTACACCAACACCATTTTCCACCGCGTGATCCCCAACTTCATGATCCAGGGCGGCGGCTTCACCCAGCAGATGCAAGAGAAGGACACCAACCCGCCGATCAAGAACGAGGCCAGCAACGGCTTGGAAAACCTGCGTGGCACCATCGCCATGGCGCGTACATCGGACCCTGATTCGGCCACCAGCCAGTTCTACA
This sequence comes from Pseudomonas sp. GW821-FHT01A09, assembly GCF_058986725.1. Classification (NCBI taxonomy): domain Bacteria; kingdom Pseudomonadati; phylum Pseudomonadota; class Gammaproteobacteria; order Pseudomonadales; family Pseudomonadaceae; genus Pseudomonas; species Pseudomonas sp. GW821-FHT01A09. Next base: position 95,803 of record NZ_JBYSWB010000012.1, on the reverse strand, counting down.
TCAACCATCGCGACAACGACTCGCTCAATTACAGCTCCGGCAACCCCGGCTACGCAGTGTTCGGCAAAGTGGTCAAGGGCATGGATGTCGTCGACATCATCGCCAACAGCAGCACCACGACCAAGAGCGGCATGCAGAACGTGCCCGTCGACCCCGTATTGATCCTTTCGGCCAAACGCATCGACTGACGCCGAGCCCGCCAGGACCGCCCCAATCGCACAGGAGAGCCCGCCCCCATGATCTACCGCCGTTTCGAGCAATGGATCGATATCTTCCGCGAAGCTCCAACCGAGTCGCCACCCAACAAGGTCCTGGCGTTCTACATCTACTACCTGCGCCAGGTCTGGCCGACCTTCGCCGTGCTGCTGGTGGTCGGTCTGATCGGCGCGCTGATCGAAGTCGCGCTGTTCCGCTACCTCAGCCGCATCATCGACATGGCTCAGGGCACGCCTAATGTGCACTTCTTCAGGGACAACGCCCTCGAACTGATCTGGATGCTGGTCGTGACCCTGGTACTGCGGCCGATCTTCATCGGTTTGCACGACCTGCTGGTGCACCAGACCATCAGCCCGGGCATGACCAGCATGATCCGCTGGCAGAACCACAACTACGTGCTCAAGCAGAGCATGAACTTCTTCCATAGCGACTTCGCCGGGCGCATCGCTCAACGCATCATGCAGACCGGCAACTCGCTGCGCGACTCGGCCGTGGCCGCCGTCGACGCTCTATGGCACGTGCTGATCTACTCGATCAGCGCCCTGGTGCTGTTCGCCGAAGCGGACTGGCGCCTGATGATCCCGCTGATCTGCTGGATCGGCCTGTACATCCTGTCGCTGTATTACTTCGTGCCACGGGTCAAGGAACGCTCGGTCATCTCCTCCGATGCTCGCTCCAAGCTGATGGGGCGCATCGTCGATGGCTATTCCAACATCGCCACGCTCAAGCTGTTCGCCCACACCAGCATGGAGCAGCAATACGCCCGTGAAGCGCTGACCGAACAGACCGAGAAAACCCAGATGGCCAGCCGGGTCATTACCAGCATGGATTTCGCCATCACCGCCATCAACGGCCTGCTGATCGTCGGCACCACCGGCCTGGCGCTGTGGCTGTGGACCCAGTCGCTGATCTCGGTCGGTGCCATCGCCCTGGCCACTGGTCTGGTGATTCGTATCGTCAACATGTCCGGCTGGATCATGTGGGTGGTCAATGGCATCTTCGAGAACATCGGCATGGTCCAGGATGGCCTGCAGACCATCGCCCAGCCCGTGACCGTCACCGACCCCAAGGGCGCGCCGCAGTTGAAGGTCGACCGCGGCAACGTGCGCTTCGAGGACGTCGACTTCAACTACGGCAAAGGCCCGAACATCATCGATGGGCTGACCCTGGATATTCGCCCGGGAGAGAAGATCGGCCTGATCGGGCCTTCCGGCGCCGGCAAGTCGACCCTGGTCAATCTGTTGCTGCGCCTCTATGACCTGCCAGCAGGGCGCATCGTCATCGATGGTCAGGACATCGCCAGCGTCACCCAGGAGAGCCTGCGGGCGCAGATCGGCCTGATCACCCAGGACACATCCCTGCTGCACCGCTCGATCCTCGACAACCTGCGCTATGGCAAGCCGAACGCCTCCGAGGAGCAGGTCTGGGATGCCGTGCGCAAGGCCCACGCCGAAGAGTTCATCCCGCTGTTGTCCGACGCTGAAGGCCGCACCGGCTTCGAAGCCCATGTGGGCGAGCGCGGGGTGAAGATTTCCGGTGGTCAGCGTCAGCGTATCGCCATTGCGCGGGTGCTGCTCAAGAACGCGCCGATCCTGATCATGGACGAAGCCACATCGGCGCTGGACTCGGAAGTGGAAGCCGCGATCCAGGAGAGCCTGGAGACCCTGATGAAGGGCAAGACGGTGATTGCCATCGCTCACCGGCTGTCGACCATCGCCAAGATGGATCGGCTGGTGGTGCTGCAGCACGGGCGCATCGTCGAAGTCGGCAGCCATAGCGAATTACTGGCCCAGAAGGGGCTGTATGCGCGGCTGTGGCATCACCAGACGGGCGGGTTCGTCGGGATCGATTGATCGCCTGATAGCGAAGGGTCAGTGCCCTTCGCTACTTTCACTATGGCGATAGGGCAATGCCGCCCTCGCCTCCTCGGCATAGGCCAGAATCCCGACCCGCTCCTTTTCGAGAAACTCCTGCACGGCCGCTTTCAGCCCTGGATGCAGCAGATAGTGCCAGGACCGCGTAATGGTCGGCTCGAAGCCGCGAATCAATTTGTGCTCGCCTTGGGCGCCGGCATCGAAACGCTTGATGCCCTTGGCGATCGCGTAATCCATGCCCTGATAGAAGCACGTCTCGAAATGCAGCCGATCGAACTCGGCCAGGCAGCCCCAGTAACGACCATACAAACTGTCCCCGCCCACCAGGCTAAAGGCCATCGCCACCGGACGTTCGTCCTGCAGGGCGAACACCACGCGAATCATTTCGGGCATGCGCTCGGCCAGCAGGCTGAAAAACTCCCGCGTCAGGTACGGCGATTGCCCCCGCACCGCGTAGGTGTTGGCGTAGCACAGGTAGACGAAATCCCAGTCTTGCTCGTTCAACTCGTGCCCTTCGCGCCACTCGAAGGCCATGCCCTGGGCCGCTACCTGCTCACGTTCCTTGCGCATCTGCTTGCGCTTGCGCGAGCTGAGCGTGTCGAGAAAATCCTGAAAGTCCCGATAGCCGCGGTTGTGCCAGTGATACTGGCAACCCAGACGCTCAAGCCAACCTGCCTGGCCGCGCATGTGTTCATCGAGCGCGGGCTCGGTAAAGTTCAGATGGGCGCTGGAAAGGCCTTCGGCAGTCAGGTACTCCGGCAACTCGCGCAGCAACGCCAGGCCGTCATCCAAGTGGCGGGCCAGCAGACGCGGCCCAGTCACCGGACTGAAGGGTACCGCGCACAGCAGCTTGGGATAATAGGCGATGCCGGCGCGGCGACAGGCGTCGGCCCAGCCGTGATCGAAGACATACTCGCCATAGGAGTGCCATTTACGGTAAGCAGGCAGCGCGGCCACCAGTTGCCCGCCCTCTTCCAGCAGCCGATGCTCGGCACGCCAGCCCGACTTGGGCCCCAGGCTGCCGCTGTCTTCGAGGGCCGAGAGAAACCCATGGCGCAGAAAGGGCTGCGGTTGATCGAGCAAAGCGTCCCACTGGGCGGGGGCGATGTCAGCGAGGCTGGAAATAATACGAACGGACATGACCCACCTCGACGCAAGAATAGGTCGAGTATCAGCAGATAGACCGCGCCTCGCAAGGCGGTGCGAGAATTTTCATGCGAAGAGGGACAATCGGCGCCCACAAAAAAGGCCGACAGAGTGGGCGCCCTGCCGGCCAAGTTGATTGTAGGAGCAATCAAGACTGAATAATAACAGCCATCACCACTGACAACCTTTAAACATCCTTAATTGAAACTTTATCTATAAATTTCATGCCATCTAAAATAGCAACTTAATATCATCCTCAGAAGATATTGATTGGGTATTCGGTAATCAGGCGGGTCTGAATCAGTTTGCCGCCGGTGGACGCATCGCCATCGTGCCAGGCTTCACGCAGGTGGAAGGTCAGGTGCTTGGCGGGACCCGATTGCACCGCATATTTCACCTCAGCATCGGTTTCGTGCTCGCGATCGTCTGCACCATAGAAACCCGAGTAGGCAGAAGAGCTGTCCACGTGAGTCCCGTCAATGCCATAGCCACGGATATGACGGGCCATGAAGCCCAGACCCGGTACGCCATAGTTGGTCATGTCGAGGTCATAACGCACTTGGAAGGACCGTTCGCCAGGGCCGTTGAAGTCCGAGTACTGTACCGAGTCCGCCAGGTTGATCGAGTTGCCGAAGCGACCAGAGGCGTCATTGTCACCGAAGCCGACATAGTCGAACGGCTCGTCGCCCTTGATCTTCTGTCCGGCCAAGGTAAAGGTGTGCGCACCGAGGGTATATGCCGCCGACAGCGAAGTCGCGGTGGTGTTGATGGTACCGGCTTTCGCGTCGCCGTCATCGAGCGTGCGATACAGGTTGAAGTCCACTGCCACGGATTGGTTGTCGGTGAGTGGATGGACCAGGTTCAGGTTGACGTAGTACTGGTTCCACAAATCTTCATAGTGAGCACCGTACAGCGACCCCGTGAACTCTTTGCTGAACTGATACTTGGCCCCGCCATAGCTGACCGAACTGGTGTCGACCTGGGCATAGGCAGCCATGATGTCACCGCTATGCGCCGCGGTGGTGTTGCCGGTACCCGAGGTAAAGTGACCGCCTTCCAGATTCAAGCCAGCCCATTCGTGGCTGTTGATCAAAAACCCTGACGCGGTTTGCGGCATCAGGTAGTTGTCGGCGGTAGCGAAGACCGGCGCAGTCGGTTGCAGATCGCCCACTTTCAGCACGGTGTTGGACACCTGGAACTTGACGTCACCGCCAGCCTTGGACACGCCGTGCTTGGGATCGCCGTCGTTGTCGGTAGGGATGTTCGGACCGCCCGCACGGTCAGTGGTGCCATCGATACGCAACGCGAGGTCGGCGAAGGCATCGACACCGATACCCACTGTGCCCTGAGTGAAGCCGGAGCTGAAGGTTGCCATCAGCGCCTGATCCCAATCACGGGTGTGCCCGCCGCCGCCGGTCTGATTCCAGACCATGTTGCGGTTAAGGATGTTCAGGCTGCTATCCGCGACGAAGCCTTTCGAATCTGATTGATCGCTTGCTTGTGCCAACGTTGGCAAGGCCATGACCACTGCTGCGGCCACCGCACTCAATTGCAACGTGTTAAACATTTTTCTCATTTTATGTCACTCCCCTGCACGAAAATCGTGTAGCGGCATTAAGACGACGGCGAGATACAGCGACCAATGAAACCGAATTAAAACTTTGATATGAAAGTTTATGTAAATTAATTATTTATGACGGTGGAACTCTTTTCGTTGCAATGACGATTGCCTATAGCGACCCGAATAATGCTTCGACGCCCATGGGAAAAATCGGCGATAGCCCCGCCCGCTGTGCTTTTCCTCGGCTTCCACCTACGGCGGCTAATCATCGCAACCGCTCTATCCCGGCCCTCTTGGCGGCTAAATCGCTTCATCAATCTGCTATCAAACAGCCATCTCTCTGTCATAAACGCTCGCAATACTGGCGCCTGTTTTTACCACCGGGGGTGGCAAGCCTCCACATGACCGGGCCAGGCGCCCGGCGTGCATTCAGGCGATTTCGCCGTATTAGCGTTGGGGAGTTCACACATGGGTTTTGTATCTAAACGCGCCGCTGCCAGTCTGTGCGGCGGCCTGGTTCTCGCAGCCAGCGCTTCGGCCAACGCGGCTGTCGACGCCAAGCTGCTGGAAATGCTGAAAGCCAACGGTTCGATCACATCTGCTCAATACAGCGAGCTGCAAGGCGAACTGGCCAAGGATCAACAACAAGCCGCCGCCGATGCCGCACAGAAGAAGACCGAGATGTCGGCCTTCGATCAAAAAGTCGCCTGGGCCGCCAAGACTCAGATTCACGGTGACGTCCGTGTTCGCCAGGAGAACATCGACCAGGATCACGGCTCCAGCACTTCGGACGGCGATCGCATCGCCGACCGCCAACGCATCCGTGCCCGTCTGGGTGTGTACAGCGAGATCAATCCGCAAGTCGACGCTGGTATCCGCGTGGCCACGGGCGGCAGCAACGATACTCGCTCGACCAACCAGGACCTGAACGGCAACTTCTCCAAGAAGTCCCTGTGGCTGGACCTCGGCTATCTCGACTGGCATCCGACTGCCGTGCCTAACCTGCACCTGATCGGCGGCAAGATGAACCAGCCTTGGGTGAGCATGGGCGACGTGATCTGGGACAGCGACATAAACCCGGAAGGCGTGACCGCTACCTACAAGCTGCCACTGAGCAAAGACGCATCGCTGTTCGGTAGCCTGGGCTACTACTCCCTGACCGACAACGTCGACGGCGAAGGCTATCAATACAACCACGACCTGAGCCTGTACGCCGGCCAGTTGGGTGGCAAATTCAACATCGGTAACGCTGTCGGCGTGACCGTGGGTGGCAGCCTCTACACCTACAACAACGAAGACAACAACGGCGACAACACGGCGAACACCGCGCTGAGCCGCAATGGCAACTCGATCGCCAACGAGAATTTCCGCCTATGGGAAGGCTTTGGTCAGCTCGATATCAAGAACCTGCCGATCCCGTTGGCGCTCTACGGCCAATACGTGAAGAACAGCCAAGCGGTGGACAGCGACGACAAAGCCTACCTGGTAGGCGTCAAGACCAAGCTGGGTGACTTCTCGCTGGACTACAACTACCGCCGCGTGGAAAACAACGCAGTGGTCGGCGCGTTCACCGACTCGGACTTCGGCAACGGCTACACCGGCGCCCACGGCAGCAAGATCAAGCTGGGCTACGACATCGACAAGAACTTCGGCCTGGGCGTGACTTACTTCATGGCCAAGACCAACACCCAATCCAACGGTGCCCTGGCTGCCCAACGCGACGACGACGTCAACACCCTGCAACTGGATCTGGAAGCCAAGTTCTAAGGGTTCCAGCCCCAACAGAAACGCCGGCAGCTGCCGGCGTTTTTTATTTCCTGGTGGTCACCGCCGCGAGCTTCAACGCTTGCGCAGGATCACGCTACCGATCGAATAACCCGCCCCGAACGAGCTCAGCACACCCAATGCGCCGGGCGGCAGATCGTCCTGATAGGTGTGCAGGGCAATCACCGAACCCGCCGAGCTGGTGTTGGCGTAGGTATCGAGAATGACCGGCGCTTCTTCTACCGTAGCGTCGCGCCCCAGCAGCTTCTTGACGATCAGGTGGTTCATGCTCAGGTTGGCCTGGTGCAGCCAGAAGCGCTGCACGGCGCTGACCTCGATATCGTTCTCGGCCAGATGCTGGGCGATCAGTTCGGCGACCATCGGGCAGACTTCGCGGAACACCTTGCGGCCTTCCTGGACGAACAGCTTGTCGATGGCATCGATGCTCTCCTCAGCGGTGCGATTAAGGAAGCCGAAGTTGTTGCGGATATTGTTCGAGAACTGGGTCAACAGCTTGGTGCTGACGATCTCGAACTGATGCGCCGAGGTCGCCAGATCGGCGCGCTCGACCACCACCGCCGTGGCCGCGTCACCGAAGATGAAGTGGCTGTCGCGGTCGCGGAAATTCAAATGCCCGGTGCAGATCTCCGGATCGACCACCAGCACCGCCCGCGCCTGCCCCAATTGCACGCTGTTGGCGGCAGTCTGGATACCGAAGGTGGCGGACGAGCAGGCAACGTTCATGTCGAAGCCGAAGCCCTGAATGCCCAGCGCCTGCTGTACTTCGATGGCGATGGCCGGATAAGGCCGCTGCAGGTTGGAGCAGGCGACGATCACCGCGTCGATGTCGGCGGCGGTCTTGCCGGCGCGTTGCAAGGCCTGCTTGGCGGCAGCGGTGGCCATTTCGCAGAGAATCGATGGCTCGTCGTTGCTGCGCTCGCGCAGCCGTGGCTTCATCCGCTGCGGGTCGAGAATACCGGCCTTGTCCATGACGAAGCGGCTCTTGATGCCCGAGGCTTTCTCGATGAACGGTGCACTGGATTCGCCGAGGGCGACCACATCGCCGCGCTCGATAGCGGCGGCGTTGTCATGGTTGAACTGGTGCACATAGGCGTTGAAGGACTCCACGAGTTCTTCGTTGGAGATGCTGTCGGCCGGGGTGTAGAGCCCGGTGCCGCTGATGACGACGTTATGCACGATCGTTCCTCTTTGAATGACGCCAATGTTGTAAGTTATTGAGCGGCCGAGTGTGCCATATTCGCGGGCGATTGGCGCGAGTCGCCTAGCCCTCGACCTGGCTCCACTGCTTGCTCAGACGCTTGTCCGAGACCGGCACCTTGGTCCCCAACTGCTGGCCGAACAACGATACCCGGTACTCTTCCAGCCACCAGCGAAACAGCTCCAGTTGCGGATCACGCTTGCCTTCCTGGCGGTGCTTGTCCAATCGCGAGGCATATTGCGCCCAGTAACCGGACAGCTCGCCGCTCCAGACTCGATCCTTCTGCACCTGGGCCGGCAACTTCTCGAGGCGCAGTTCGATGGCCTTGAGGAACCGGGGCAGCTCCTTGAGCCACACCCCGGGCGTCTCGCGCACGAACCCCGGATAGACGAGGTTGCCCAGCTGCTGCTTGATATCGTTCAGGGCAACGGCCTGGGCCAGGTCGATCTTGCCCTTGAAGCGTTTTTGCAGGCCGTGCCACAGCTTGAGGATGTCCAGCGTCAAGCGTGCCAGGCGTTCGGCATGCTCGGCCCAGGTCCCACGCTTGCGCTCGGCCAGCGACAGCAAACCGGCGCCGTCACGGGGCAGGACCGCCTCGCCTTCGAGCACGCAACTGTCGAGGCTGGCCAGCAGGATGTCTTCCACCAGCGCATCAATACGCCCCAGATCGCGGTACATCAAGCCTAGCTCGGTCAAGCCCGGCAGCTTGCCGCGCAGGAACTTGGCCGGTTCCGCCAGTTGCTGCAACAGCAGCCGCTGCAACGCACGACGGTGCTGGAATTCTGCCTCGGCGGCGGTGGAGAAGCGCCCCTCCTTGACCGTGCCGCCCTCCTCCACCAGCGCCGGGTAGACCGTCAGCGACAGCCCGGCGATGTTCTGCTGAGTGGTTTCGGCCACCGCGGCGAAGACCTTGGCCTCCACCGGCTTCTGGTTCTTCGCGGTCGCCGGCACCGCCAGCGCGGCCTGGCTGGCCTGGGCGAAACGCGCGGTCAGCTCGGCCAGATCACGGCCCTCGCCGAGGAACTTGCCCTGGCCGTCGAGCACTTCGAGGTTCATGCGCAGGTGGCTTTCAACCTGCTGCTCGGACTCGGCCCACGCCTCCTCGGAGACGCGCGCTCCGGTCATGCGCAGCAATTCGCGGCCCAGGGCCTCGGGCAGCGAGCCCTCGGCGAAGGTCATGCGCTGCAGGGCCGCCTTGACGAAATCCGGCACTGGCACGAAGTTCTTGCGCAGCGCCTTGGGCAGGTTGCGTACCAGGGCGATGCACTTGGCCTCGATCAACCCCGGCACCAGCCACTCCAGGCGCTCGCCCGGCAGTGACGGCAACAGCGGCGCTGGCACGGTCAGGGTCACACCATCACGGGGATGGTTGGGCTCGAAGTGATAGCTCAGCGCCAAGGTCAGATCGCCCAGACGCAAGGTGTCCGGGTATTGCGCGGCGGTGACTTCGCTGGCCTCGCGGGCCAGTACGTCTTCGGCGCGCATGATCAGCAATTGCGGGTCTTTCTGGCTGATGACCTTGTACCAGCTGTCGAAGGTGGCAGTCTGGTGAATCTCCGCCGGTACCCGAGCGTCGTAGTAGGCGTAGAGGGTCTCTTCATCGGCGAGGATATCGCGGCGCCGCGCCTTGGCTTCGAGGGCATCGAGCTGTTCGAGCAGTTCGCGGTTGGCGCTCAGGCAGCGCGCCCGCGACTGGATCTCGCCGCGCACCAGGCCTTCGCGGATGAACAGCTCGCGCGAGGCGACCGGGTCCACCGGACCGAAATGCACCGGCCGCCGGCCGATCACGATCAGCCCATACAAGGTGACTTGCTCGAACGCCACCACCTGACCGCGCTTCTTCTCCCAATGCGGCTCGAAGTAGTTGGTCTTGACCAGATGCCGCGCCAGCGGCTCGATCCAGTCCGGCTCGATCTTGGCCACCATGCGCGCGTACAGCTTGGTGGTCTCCATCAGCTCGGCGGTCATCAGCCACTGCGGGCGCTTGCGGCCGATACCGGACGAAGGGTGGATCCAGAAGCGCCGCTGCCGGGCGCCCAGATAGTCGCCGTCTTCGGTTTTCTGGCCGATCTGGCTGAGCAAGCCCGAGAGGATCGCCTTGTGCAGGCGCGGATAGTCGGCCGGGTCCTTGTTGACGGTCAGTTGCAGATCGCGGCAGATCAGCCCGAGCTGGCGATGGGCATCGCGCCATTCGCGCAGGCGCAGGTAGTTGAGGAAGTTCTTGCGGCACCAGTTGCGCAGCGGGCTGGAGGTCAGGGCCAGGCGTTGTTCTTCGAAGCCGCGCCATAGATTGACCAGCGCGGCGAAGTCCGAGTCGGTGTCCTTCCACTGCGCGTGGGCTTGGTCTGCCGCTTGTTGACGTTCGGGCGGCCGCTCGCGCGGGTCCTGCACCGACAGCGCACTGGCGACGATCAACACTTCCTGGAGGCTGCCTTGCTGCGCAGCCTCGAGCAGCATCCGCCCCAGCCGCGGGTCCACCGGCAAGCGCGCCAGTTGGCGGCCCATCGGGGTCAGCTGATTGTCGCGGGTCACGGCCGAAAGCTCTTGCAGCAGGTTGAAGCCGTCGGTGATGGCCTTGCCATCCGGCGGCTCGATGAACGGGAAGGCGTCGATGGCGCCGAGGCGCAGATGCAGCATCTGCAGGATCACCGCCGCCAGGTTGGTGCGCAGGATCTCGGGGTCAGTGAAGGCCGGCCGCGCGTTGAAGTCTTCTTCGCTGTACAGGCGCACGCAGATGCCCGGCTCGACCCGGCCGCAACGGCCCTTGCGCTGGTTGGCGCTGGCCTGGGACACCGCCTCGATGGGCAAACGCTGAACCTTGGCGCGATAGCTGTAGCGGCTGATGCGCGCGGTGCCGCTGTCGATCACGTAGCGGATGCCGGGCACCGTGAGCGACGTTTCGGCGACGTTGGTCGCCAGCACCACCCGGCGGCCCGGATGGGACTGGAAGATGCGCTGCTGCTCGGCCGGTGACAGCCGCGCGTACAGCGGCAGGATTTCGGTGTGTTTGAGCTGCGCCTTGCGCAGCATGTCGGCGGCGTCGCGGATCTCCCGCTCGCCGGGCAGGAACACCAGCACGTCGCCCGGGCCTTTGCCGTTGCTGCGTTCGAAGTGGGCGATTTCATCCAGGGTGGCGATGATCGCCTGGTCGACGCTGAGGTCTTCCTCGACGCTGTTGCCCTCTTCGTCCTGCTCGCTGGTCAGCGGCCGGTACCAGGTATCCACCGGGTAGGTGCGCCCAGACACCTCGATGATCGGCGCCTTGTCGAAGTGCTCGGAAAAGCGCTCCAGATCGATGGTCGCCGAGGTGATGATGACTTTGAGGTCCGGGCGACGCGGCAGTAGGGTCTTGAGGAAGCCGAGTAGAAAATCGATGTTGAGACTGCGCTCGTGGGCTTCGTCGACGATGATGGTGTCGTACCGCTCCAGAAAGCGGTCGTGCTGGGTTTCGGCCAGCAGGATGCCGTCGGTCATCAGCTTGACCAGGGTGTTGCTGTCGCTTTGATCTTCGAAGCGGACCTGATAGCCCACCAGCCCGCCCAGCGGCGTGGCCAGTTCTTCGGCGACTCGGGCCGCGACACTGCGCGCGGCAATGCGTCGAGGCTGGGTGTGAGCGATCTGGCCGTGCTGGCCGCGGCCAAGCTCCAGGCAGATCTTCGGCAACTGGGTGGTTTTGCCGGAGCCGGTCTCGCCGGCGATGATCAGCACCTGATGCTCGGACAGCAGCTTTTTGATCTCGTCACGCTTGGCGGCGATCGGCAGGTTGTCGTCGTAGCGGATGGTCGGCACGCTGTCGCGACGCGCCGTGACCCGGGCGCACGAGGCCTGCAGTTTCTCGACCCATTGCGCCAGCTTGCCCTCATCGGGCTTTTTGCGCAGTTCCAGCAATTGGCGTCGCAGGCGGTGGCGATCGCCGATCATGGCGTGGTCGAGGGTGTTGAGCAGGTCGCCAGTAGCGGGAGTCTGGAGGGTCATCAGGTACGTCGAAGTCTTCTACAGGAGGGCATTTCACCGTGATCGGGCATTATCGCAGAAATGCCCAGCAGCGTGGGCATGAGGGGCATCTGAAGATTCTCGCCGGCTGTGACGGCCCCTTCGCGAGCAAGCTCTGCTCCCACAGTGCGGGGTACAGATGTGGGAACATGGCTTGCCAGCGAAGGGGCCCGGTAAGCTCTGCCCCCACAGTGCGGGGTACACCTGTGGCAGCATGGCTTTCCAGCGAAGGGGCCCGGTAAGCTCTGCTCCCACAGTGCGGGGTACAGATGTGGGAGCATGGCTTGCCAGCGAAGGGGTCTGCAGAGTCACCGTGCAAGCCGCCTGGGATCAGGCGATCTTCTTCAGCCCCAGCTTACGCAGCTCCTCGTCACGCAGCTCGCGGCGCAGGATCTTGCCGACGTTGGTGGTGGGCAGCGCGTCGCGGAACTCCACTGATTTGGGCACCTTGTAGCCGGTGACATTGGCGCGCATATGCTCCATGACCTGCTCCTTGGTCAGGGTCATGCCGGGGCGCACTACCACGAAGATCTTGATGACTTCGCCGGACTTTTCGTCCGGAATGCCAATGGCCGCGCACTGCAACACACCCGGCAGTGAAGCCAGGACATCTTCCAGCTCGTTGGGATACACATTGAAACCCGAGACCAGGATCATGTCCTTTTTCCGATCGACGATGCGCATGTAGCCATCTTCCTGGATCAGAGCGATGTCACCGGTCTTCAGCCAGCCTTCGCTGTCGAGGATTTCATCGGTGGCTTCCTGGCGCTGCCAGTAGCCCTTCATCACCTGCGGGCCCTTGATGCACAGCTCGCCGATTTCCCCGAAGGACAATTCGCGGCCGCTGTCGTCGACCACCTTGCATAGGGTAGAGGGCACCGGGATGCCGATGGTGCCGACCTGAATCTTCTGGATCGGGTTGACGGTGGCCACCGGGCTGGTCTCGGTCATGCCGTAACCTTCGCAGATGGGACAACCGGTCACTTCTTTCCAGCGCTCGGCGGCGGCCAGTTGCAAGGCCATGCCCCCGGACAGGGTGACCTTCAGCGACGAGAAATTCAGCGCGCGGAACTCGGCGTTGTTGCACAGCGCCACGAACAAGGTGTTCAGGCCGACGAAACCGCTGAACTTCCACTTCGACAGCTCCTTGACCATCGCTGGCAAGTCGCGCGGGTTGCTGATCAGGATGTTGTGATTGCCGATCAGCATCATCGCCATGCAATGAAAGGTGAAGGCGTAGATGTGATAAAGCGGCAATGGCGTGATCAGCACCTCGCAGCCTTCATCGAGGTTGGACCCCATCAATGCCTTGCACTGCAGCATGTTGGCGATCAGGTTGCGATGGGTCAGCATCGCACCCTTGGCAATGCCGGTGGTGCCGCCGGTGTACTGCAGCACCGCGACGTCATCGTGCCGCGGATCGGCTTCACGCACCGGCTGGCCATGGCCCTTGCGCAGCACGTCGTTGAAACGCACCGCAGTGGGCAGATGGTAAGGCGGCACCATTTTCTTCACGTACTTGATGACGCTGTTGACCAGCAGACGCTTGAGCGGTGGCAGCAGGTCGGCCACCTCGGTGACGATGATGTGCTTGACCTTGGTCTTGGGCACCACGCTCTGCGCCAGATGCGCCATGTTGGCCAGGCACACAAGGGCCTTGGCGCCGGAGTCGTTGAACTGGTGTTCCATCTCCCGCGCGGTATACAGCGGATTGGTATTGACCACGATCAGGCCGGCGCGGATAGCGCCGAACACCGCCACCGGATATTGCAGCACGTTGGGCAACTGCACGGCGATGCGGTCGCCGGGCTGCAGATCGGTGTGCTGCTGCAGGTAAGCCGCAAAGGCGCCGGAAAGCTCGTAAAGCTCGCCGTAGGTGAGGGTCTTGCCCAGGTTGGTGAACGCCGGTTTGTCGGCGAAACGCTGGCAGGACTGCTGCAACACTGCCTGGATATTCGGATACTGATCCGGATCGATATCGGCGGCGATGCCCACCGGATACTTATCCTTCCAGAAGTTGTCGATCATCGAACCCCGCTCCTCCAGCCACAGCCAAGACTCACCGCATTTGATGCGGCTATTATTAAAAGTGTCGCCAGGCTTCCCCACAACAGCGAGATAGAGCCAAAGCGCGGCCGAGAGTAGCAGCTTTGCAAAATGGCCACCAGTGGGCCGAGCAAGGCTTAATGGTCATATCCAGAACCAAAATACAGCTACCAGTCACATATAGAGTATTTATCCCACTCCGTTGCCCCGCCCACCACTCGACCCCGCAAGGGCTGTACACATAAAACAAGTCAGCCTTTGTCCCTCAGCTCGCGCCGCAAGATCTTGCCCACGGCCGTCATCGGCAGGCTGTCGCGCAGCACGATCTGATGGGGGACTTTGTAGCCCGTGAGGTTGGCTTTACAGAACCGCTTGAGCTCCTCGATATCGAGCCCTGCGCCGCGCGGCACCACGAATAGCTTGACCGCCTCCCCCGTGCGCGAGTCCGGAACGCCGATGGCGGCGCAGTTGGCGACGCCGGGATGGCCCATTACCACCTCTTCGACTTCGTTGGGGTACACGTTGAAACCCGAGACGATGATCATGTCCTTCTTGCGATCGACAATGCGCACGAAACCATCACTGCTGATGATGGCGATATCGCCGGTCTTCAACCAGCCGCCGCTGTCCAGGGCTTGCGCGCTCGCCTCGGTGTTGTTCCAGTAGCCCTTCATCACCTGCGGGCCCTGGATGCACAGCTCGCCGCGCTCGCCCAGCGCCAGCTCGACGCCTTGGTCATCGATGACTTTGACCGCAGTGCCCGGCATCGGGATGCCCACCGAGCCCAGCTGAGCACTGGGCCCATAGGGATTGGCGCAGGCCACGGGGGAAGTCTCGGTCAAGCCATAGCCTTCGACGATGCGGCAACCGGTCAGCGCCTGCCAACGCTCGGCCGTGGCGGTAGACAACGCCGTACCGCCCGAATTGGTGACCTTCAAGGAGGAGAAATCGAGACTGCAAAACTGCGGGTGCTCCATCAAGGCGACGAACAGCGTGTTGAGCCCCAGCAGCCCGGTGAAGCGCCACTTTTTCAGCTCCTTTATAAAGCCGCCGATATCCCGCGGATTGGTGATCAGCACGTTGTGATTGCCGCTGACCATCATGCACATGCAATTGGCCGTGAAGGCATACACATGGTAGAGCGGCAGCGGTGCGATCATCACCTCCTGCCCCGGCTCGATCATCCGCTCGCCGCCTTCGCCACGCTGGGAGAAACAGGCCTGCACCTGCAGCATGTTGGCAATCAGGTTGCCGTGACTGAGCATCGCGCCCTTGGCCAGGCCGGTGGTGCCGCCCGTGTACTGCAGCACCGCGGTGTCGTCCTGATCGGCCGGCACCGGCACAGGCGGCAATTGCGCCTGCAGTATCTGGCGAAACGCCACCGCTTGGGGCAGGTGATAGAGCGGCACCATTTTTTTCACCTTGGCCACCAGCAGGTTGACCAGCCAGCCCTTGGGTGCTGGCAGCAGATCACCCATTTTCGCCTCGATGAGAAATTCGATACGGGTGTCGCCCAGCACCTGTTCGACCTTGTTGCCGAACAGATTGAGGTACACCAGCGCCCGCACCCCGGCATCCTTGAACTGATGGCGCATCTCGCGCACGGTGTACAACGGATTGGTATTGACCACCACCAGCCCGGCCAGCAACGCCCCGAACACGGCAATGGGGTATTGCAGGACGTTGGGCATCTGGATGGCGATACGGTCACCAGGGCGCAGCGTGGTGCGCTGCTGCAGCCAGCCGGCGAAGGCGCGGGCATGGGCGTGGAGCTGGGCGTAATCGAGGGTCACCCCCAGATTGCTGAAGGCCGGGCGCCGAGCGAAATGCTCACAGGAGCGATCGAAGACCTCGACCACGGAGCGATAGGCAGTCAAATCGATGGACGAGTCCACACCCGCGGGGCGTTTGTCGTTCCAGAAATCGGCATTCATTATTATTGTCCTCAGGCTGCGCACCGACGCCTGCCGAACCCCATGCAGGGCAAGCACAGCGCAGCGTTCAGGACGTTAGCAGGTCAGCGCGAGCAGGCCCACAGGCAATGCTTCACTATTAACATCGTGAATCTATTTAATATAGAGGCATCGCCAATGTGCTCCACTGCGCTTGGTCGGACGTCTCAACACCCAAGCAGTATTCGTCACCGCCGCCGCCCACCACCTTGTTCACCTGATGCACGGTGCATCGCGGCTTTTCACGTTCAGCGAAGGATTCTTCTCCATGACCCAAGTCACCAACACGCCTTACGACGCGCTCGAAGTCGGCCAGACCGCCAGCTACAGCAAGACCGTCGAAGAGCGTGACATCCTGTTGTTCGCCGCCATGTCCGGTGACTGCAACCCCGTGCATCTGGATGCCGAGTTCGCCGCAGCTACCATGTTCAAGGAGCGCATCGCCCATGGCATGTTCAGCGGCGCCCTGATCAGCGCGGCCGTTGCCTGTGAATTGCCTGGACCGGGGACTATCTACCTGGGCCAGCAGATGAGTTTCCAGAAGCCGGTTAAACTGGGCGATACCCTGACCGTGCGCCTGGAAATTCTCGAAAAGCTGCCGAAATTCCGTGTGCGCATCGCCACTCGCGTCTTCAACCAGCGTGATGAACTGGTGGTGGACGGCGAAGCGGAAATCCTCGCGCCACGCAAGCAGCAAACAGTAACGCTGGCGAGTCTGCCGGCGATTCAGGTGGGTTGATAGAGACGGGAATACAGGCGAAAAAAAAGGCGACCGAAGTCGCCCCAAATGCCTTGCGTGCCTGTTTGCGAATGCATGGGGCAAGAATAACCGCAGGGCAGCGGGGCTGCATTGACCTGCGTCAAGATGAGCGCAGGGTCATTTTTTCTTCGGTTTCTTTTTCGCTTTCTTGCTGCCTTTGCCCAGCGGCAGCGCCTGTTCGAACGCCTGACGGACTTCCTTCAGGCGTTTTTCGTTGAGGTCATGCACGCGCTTGGCGCGTTCGGCAGAGAAGTCGATCAGGTTCGGGTCGTCGCTCATGGTCATGCCACATTGGCTTACGGGATGCGCCCATAATGGCGGCTGCCGGCCCCGGTGACCAGCCCTGGCGTCAGACCTCGATATTGATCAGCAGTCCCTGGCGCGGCTCGTTGTCGATCAGCGGCGCCACCGGCACCGTGTCATCAGGGTTGAGTTCGTAGCCGGGCACCGGCAGATAGGCTTCAGGCTCCTCGGCTTCGGCCTGCTCCTCTTGCTGGCCCTCCCCGTGCTGCTGGCGGTTTTGGCGCTGGAACTCTTCATGCAGGCGCTGTGCGGTCTCGTCCTGATCACGCTGGCGGAATTCTAGCGTCGGATTCCCCGGGCTGGCCTGAACCGGCGCCACTGGCGGGATCGCTGGCGGCTGGCGCACGGGATCCAGTTGCGACGTCACGGGCACGGCACTGATGGGTAAATGGGGCGGTATCATGGTTTAGGTCTCCTGTCGCCAAGCTGTCGGCGGCGCGCGAGGCGACTTGAGTCCATTTGTCGCACCTTGTATCAATATCGTTACCTGCATCACACTTTTACACACCACCGGCCGCCTCCAGTGGGACCGGGCTCTGCCCTGGAAGGCGCCAGTCGCAACAGCGCATCGCCTGATTCGCGGGCAGCCCCTACTCCCACTCGATCCATTACTGGTGGACCGCCTCTGTAGCGAGGGGGCTTGCCCCCGAATGGATCGTGCCAGCCACGCAGATGGCATTGACGTACCGCCATCGGGGGCAAGCCCCTCGCTACAGGGTAATTTCAGTGGCAACCGATGTTTCTGACCAGAGTCTTTGGCCCTCGGTGTCCCTATCCGTTAGAATAGTCGGCTTTTTAGGGCGGGAGTCAGGCAGCATGGCGCAGCAGTATCAACCGGGGCAACGCTGGATCAGCGACAGCGAAGCCGAGTTAGGTCTAGGCACCGTTCTGGCACAGGACGGCCGCTTGTTGACCGTGCTCTATCCGGCCACTGGCGAGACTCGCCAATACGCCCTGCGCAACGCCCCGCTCACCCGAGTGCGGTTTTCGCCAGGCGACATGATCACCCACTTCGAAAACTGGAAGCTCAAGGTCGTCGAGGTCGAGGACGTCGATGGTCTGCTGGTCTACCACGGCCTCAACAGCCAGAACCAGCCCTGCGTGCTGCCGGAAACCCAGCTATCCAACTTCATTCAGTTCCGTCTGGCCAGCGATCGCCTGTTCGCCGGGCAGATCGACCCGCTGGCGTGGTTCTCGCTGCGCTACAACACCCTCGAGCACACCAGCAAGCAACTGCAGTCCTCGCTCTGGGGCCTGGGCGGCGTGCGGGCGCAGCCTATCGCGCACCAGTTGCACATCGCCCGGGAAGTGGCCGACCGTATCGCTCCGCGGGTATTGCTGGCCGACGAAGTGGGCCTGGGCAAGACCATCGAAGCCGGCCTGGTGATCCATCGCCAGTTGCTGTCGGGCCGCGCCAATCGCGTGCTGATCCTGGTGCCGGAAAACCTTCAGCATCAATGGCTGGTCGAGATGCGCCGGCGCTTCAACCTGCAAGTGGCGCTGTTCGATGCCGAACGCTTTATCGAAAGCGACGCCAGCAACCCCTTCGAAGACGCGCAACTGGCGCTGGTCTCGCTGGAGTGGCTGACCGATGACGAAAAGGCCCAGGACGCGCTGTTCGCCGCGGGCTGGGACCTGCTGGTGGTTGACGAAGCGCACCACCTGGTGTGGCATGAAGAGAAGGCCAGCCCGCAGTACTCGCTGGTCGAACAGCTCGCCGAGGTCATCCCGGGCGTACTGCTGCTCACCGCGACCCCGGAGCAACTGGGCCAGGACAGCCACTTCGCGCGCCTGCGCCTGCTCGACCCCAACCGCTTCCACGACCTGGCCGCCTTCCGCGCCGAGAGCGAAAACTATCGCCCGGTGGCCGAAGCCGTGCAGGAACTGCTCGAACAAGGCCGCCTGTCGCCTGCCGCGCACAGCACCATCCAAGGGTTCCTGGGCGCTGAAGGCGATGCCCTGCTGGCCGCCGTCAGCGATGGCGACAGCGAAGCCAGCGCGCGCCTGATTCGTGAACTGCTCGACCGCCACGGCACCGGCCGCGTGTTGTTCCGCAACACCCGCGCCGCCGTGCAAGGTTTTCCTGAGCGCAAGCTGCACCCGTATCCGCTGGCCTGCCCGGACGAATACCTCGAGCTGCCGATCGGCGAAAAGGCCGAGCTGTACCCGGAAGTGGCGTTCCAGTCTCAGGTCGACACCAGTGAGGACACCCGTTGGTGGCGCTTCGACCCCCGGGTCGAGTGGCTGATCGACACTTTGAAGATGCTCAAGCGCGTCAAGGTGCTGGTGATCTGTGCCCACGCCGAGACCGCCATGGACCTCGAAGACGCCCTGCGGGTGCGCTCGGGCATCCCGACCACGACCTTCCACGAAGGCATGAGCATTCTGGAACGCGACCGCGCGGCGGCATATTTCGCCGACGAAGAGTTCGGCGCCCAGGTGCTGATCTGCTCCGAGATCGGCTCCGAAGGCCGCAACTTCCAGTTTGCCCACCACCTGGTGATGTTCGACCTGCCCGCGCACCCCGACCTGCTCGAACAACGCATCGGCCGCCTCGATCGGATCGGCCAGAAGCACATCATCGAGCTGCACGTGCCTTATCTGCAGAACAGCCCGCAAGAGCGCCTGTTCCAGTGGTATCACCAGGCGCTCAATGCCTTCCTCAACACCTGCCCGACCGGCAACGCCCTGCAGCATCAGTTCGGCCCGCGCCTGCTGCCGCTGCTGGACGAAGGTGATGACGACGCCTGGCAAGCGCTGGTGGACGAGGCCCGTTCCGAGCGTGAACGCCTCGAAGCCGAGCTGCACAGCGGCCGCGACCGTCTGCTCGAGCTCAACTCCGGTGGTGCCGGCGAAGGCAAGGCGTTGGTCGAGGCCATCGAGGAGCAAGACGATCAGTTCGCCTTGCCCATCTATATGGAGACGCTGTTCGACGCGTTCGGCATCGACAGCGAAGATCATTCCGAAAACGCGCTGATCCTCAAGCCCAGCGAAAAGATGCTCGACGCCAGCTTCCCGCTGGGCGACGACGAGGGCGTGACCATCACCTACGACCGCCATCAGGCGCTGTCTCGTGAGGACATGCAGTTCATCACCTGGGAACACCCCATGGTGCAAGGCGGCATGGACCTGGTACTGGCCGGCTCGATGGGTAACACCGCCGTCGCGCTGATCAAGAACAAGGCCCTCAAGCCCGGCACGGTGTTGCTCGAGCTGCTGTATGTGAGCGAGGTGGTTGCGCCACGCTCGCTGCAATTGGGCCGTTACCTGCCACCGGCGGCCTTGCGCTGCCTGCTGGATGCCAATGGCAACGACCTGGCGGGGCGGGTGTCGTTCGAGACCCTCAACGATCAGCTCGAAAGCGTGCCCAAGGCCAGCGCCAACAAGTTCATCCAGGCCCAGCGCGATCAGCTGACGCCGCGCATCAACGCCGGTGAAGCCAAGGTCGCACCGCGTCATTCCGAGCGCGTCGCCGAGGCCCAACGCCGTCTGGCGGCAGAAACCGATGAAGAGCTGGCGCGCCTGACTGCCCTGCAAGCGGTCAATCCGACCGTGCGTGACAGCGAACTGGACGCCTTGCGCACCCAGCGCGAGCAAGGTCTGGCCATGCTCGACAAGGCCGCGCTGCGCCTTGAGGCGATTCGCGTGCTGGTCGCCGGCTGATACTTGTAGCAAGGGGCTTGCTCCCGATAGCGGCTTGCCCCTGACATGCCGCAATCGGAGGCAAGCCCCCTCGCTACAAAGGGCGCCGTTCTTATTCCGAAATAGTTGAAGCCACCTCGCCATCATCGCAAGGGTGCTGGGTATACTCGCCTAAAAAACGTACAGGCTGTACGAGGCGCGCTATGGACTGGCTTGGTTTGCGTTTCACCGGGGCGCTCCCCGAACAGGGGCAGATACTCCTGCATTGCACCCACGACCCCTTCCTGGTGTTGCTGGCCTACGTAGTTGCCTGCGCCGGCAGTTTTGCCACCCTCGACATCGCCGAACGCCTGCAACATGCCGAACATCCAGGCACTCGCCGCCGTTGGCGCTGGGCCGGAGCCGCCTGCCTGGCAGGCGGCATCTGGGGCATGCACTTCATCAGCATGCTGGCGTTCATGGCGCCAATGGAAGTGCACTACGACCTGCCCGTCACCATCCTTTCCCTGCTGATCGCACTGATCGCCAGCCTGGCGACCTTGCGCAGCCTCGAACGCGCGACGCTCAATGGCGGCCAATACCTGCAAGCCGCGGCGATCCTCGGCCTGGGCATCGTGGCCATGCACTACTCCGGCATGTCGGCCATGCGCTCCGATGCGCAAACCTACTACAACCCCTGGCTGTTCAGCCTGTCGATCGTCATCGCCATTGCCGTAAGCTTCGCCGCGCTGGTGTTGACGCGACGCTTCCGCTATCCCAGCGGCCGCTACGCCGAGCTGCGCAAATACGCCGCGACCTTGCTGATGGCGGCAGGCATCATCAGCACCCACTTCACCGGCATGTGGGCGCTGACCATGGCCATGCCGGTCGACCTGCACACGCACGGCACCATCAGCTCCAATGGCACCCAACTGGGCATTACCGTGGCGGCGATCACCTTGCTGATCATGGCCTTGTGCATCAACGCCGCGCTGGCCGACAAGAAACTGCAAAGCAAGGAGCAGGACCTGCGTCACGCCAATGCCCTGCTCAATCAGCTGGATCAGGCGCAGGTCTCGCTGCAGCAGGCGGCGCACTATGACGGCCTGACCAACCTGGTCAATCGCCGCGGCTTCGACCAACTGTTCGCCGACAAACTCCAGGAACGCCAGGCCAACGGTGGCATGCTGGCGGTGATGTTCCTCGACATCGACCACTTCAAGCGTATCAACGACAGCCTTGGCCACGATGCAGGCGATGAACTGCTCAAGGCCATTGCCAACCTGCTGCGTAACGCCACCCGTGGCCAGGATGACGTGGTCGCGCGTTTTGGCGGCGACGAGTTCTGTGTGCTGTTGAGCCTGCGCACCCGGGACGAGGCGCGGATGATGGCCCAGCGCATCATGACCGCCATGAAGAACCCCATCGAACTGGCCGGGCGGCGCATGGCAATGACCACCAGCATCGGCATCAGCCTGTTCCCCGATGACGGCAACAGCACCGAAGCGCTGCTGAAAAGCGCCGACCTGGCGCTGTATCAATCCAAAGGCAATGGCCGCAACAGCGCGCATTTCTTCAGCGAGGATCTGCGCAGCAAAGCTTCCCTGGCCTTGCATCTGGAAGCCGAATTGCGCGAGGCGTTGCGTTGCGGGCAGGAGCTGGAGCTGTTCTACCAACCCATTTTCGACCTGCGCAGTGGCCAGGTCACCCGCCTCGAAGCCCTGGTCCGCTGGCGCCATCCCGACCACGGTCTGCTGAGCCCCGACGCCTTTATCGGCATCGCCGAGACCAACGGCCTGATCGCCGAGCTGGATGGCTGGGTGCTACGCCGCGCCTGCCTGGATCTGGGCGAGCTGGAACGCCTGGGCCACGACAGGCTGCGCATCGCCCTCAACTGCTCAGCGCTCAACCTCAAGCGCGAGTCCTTGGTCGACGAAATCGCCGCAGCCCTTGCCGACACCGGTGCCAAGCCCCAGCGGCTGGAACTCGAGGTGACCGAGAATGCGGTGATGCTCAACATCGACAGCGCCATCAAGGTGCTGAGCAGCATCGAGGCGCTGGGTGTGTCGCTGGTGATCGACGACTTCGGTACCGGCTATTCATCTCTGGCCTACCTCAAGCGCCTGCCGCTGAACACCCTGAAAATAGATCGCAGCTTCATCCAGAACACTTCGCCCGCGCCCTATGACATGCAGGTGGTCAAGGCGATCATCGCCATGGCCCACACCTTGGGCATGCAGGTGATTACCGAGGGGGTGGAGACCGAAGAGCAGTACGAGATGCTCAAACAGTACGGCTGCGACTACGCCCAGGGCTTCCTGCTTGGGCATCCGGTGCCCATGGCGCAACTGCGCGAGTTGCTGGGGCAGGTCGAGAAGCGCCCACCACCGCCATCCGCACCGCCACCCACCCTGTCGATCGTGGGCAAGACGCCAAATCGCTGAACAGTCGATTGCACCACTAAAGGGCGCGCTATATTACTGCGCTCTATTCTGGATCAGGATCCAGGGTGATATCACTACCGCCCAGAGGTCCGGGGTGCCCTCGTGCAAAGCCAGAGCCCGCGAGTCAGAGAGCTTCTCGACCTTTCCTGCGGCCAGCCAGGCAGCGATGGGTTCTTTGTGGTCCAAGGCAAAAGATTCGGCCACGGCGACCAGATCCAGCTCGGGATCGACCCATAACAGGGCACCCTTGGCAAAGAAAGGTTGCAATTCTTTCCAGGCAATCGAGGCGGTCTCGCCGAGCAGCTTGGCATAGAGGGTGCTAGGTTGTTCTGTCATGGGTCTCACCGAATAAACGAAGGCGCAATCATAACGTCGGCGTGCTTTCGGCAAAACCCGGTTGCAAATCCAGCATTGATTACAGCGTTCAAACCGGCAATGGTGTGCCAGCTGTCGGGGACGGTCCGGCGCGGGGGCGAACCCCTTGCCTGCAAAGGGCTAACCCTTGTTGCACAGAGGGTTTTTCGCTGGCCACAGGTGATTGCGCGCCGTGTTTCTGTAACTTTGTGTCGATTTGGCGACACCCGTATCGCGCTTGCCATTCGCCGCTTTTCAAGGCGCAAACCGGCGCTCTACACTGCCTGCGGTGAAAACTCGGGTGGGCTCGGAGCGCTTCGGTAACGGCAGCAAAATGCTTTCGATACGGGCCGAGACCTACCCGGTTCGGCAGCCCAGGCCGCCAGAACTATAAAAACTAAAACACGAGAGTGGAGCATTATGCACAAGCAGATTTCCAAGCTGTTCGCCGCCATGGTACTGGCCGGCGTCGCCAGTCATTCGTTCGCCGCCGACACCATCAAGATCGGCATCGCCGGTCCCAAGACGGGCGCTGTCGCGCAATACGGCGACATGCAGTTCAGCGGCGCAAGAATGGCGATCGAGCAGATCAACGCCAAGGGCGGCGTCGACGGCAAGAAGCTCGAAGCGGTCGAATACGACGACGCCTGCGATCCCAAGCAAGCGGTCGCGGTCGCCAACAAGGTGGTCAACGACGGCGTCAAATTCGTGGTCGGTCACCTGTGCTCCAGCTCCACCCAGCCAGCATCGGACATCTACGAGGACGAAGGCGTGATCATGGTCACACCGGCCGCCACCAGCCCGGAAATCACTGCCCGTGGCTACAAGATGGTGTTCCGCACCATCGGCCTGGACAGCGCCCAGGGTCCCGTCGCCGGCAACTTCATCGCCGATCACGTGAAGCCGAAGATCGTCGCCGTCGTCCACGACAAGCAGCAGTACGGTGAAGGTATCGCCACCGCGGTCAAATCGACCCTGGAAGGCAAAGGCGTGAAGGTCGCCGTGTTCGAAGGCATCAATGCCGGCGACAAGGACTTCTCCTCGCTGATCGCCAAGCTCAAGCAAGCCAACGTCGACTTCGTCTACTACGGCGGCTACCACCCCGAGCTGGGCCTGATCCTGCGCCAGGCTCAGGAAAAAGGCCTGAAGGCCAAGTTCATGGGGCCTGAGGGCGTCGGTAACGAGTCCATCTCGCAGATCGCCCAAGGCGCCTCCGAAGGCCTGCTGGTAACCCTGCCGAAGTCCTTCGACCAGGACCCTGCCAACAAGGCACTGGTAGAAGCCTTCACCGCCAAGAAGGAAGATCCGACCGGCCCGTTCGTATTCCCGTCCTACGCAGCCGTGCAAGTCATCGCTGGCGGTATCGAACAGGCCAAGAGCGAAGACACCGCCAAGGTGGCCGCAGCCATCCACGCCGGTACCTTCAAGACCCCGACCGGCGACCTGAGCTTCGATGCCAAGGGCGACCTGAAAGACTTCAAATTCGTGGTCTACGAATGGCACTTCGGCAAACCGAAAACCGAAGCCAAGTAAGATCCACTGACTGACTACAAAGCCCACTGCGACCTGCAGTGGGCTTTGTATTTAGGAGCACTGCAATGCCCGACATTTATCACTTCTTCCAACAGTTGGTGAACGGCCTGACTGTTGGCAGTACCTATGCCCTGATCGCCATCGGCTACACCATGGTCTATGGCATCATCGGCATGATCAACTTCGCCCACGGCGAGGTGTACATGATCGGCTCGTACGTGGCGTTCATCGCCATTGCCGGCCTGGCCATGTTCGGTATCCACAGCTTGCCGCTGCTGATGACGGTGGCGTTCATCGCCAGCATCGTGGTCACCAGCGCTTACGGTTACAGCATCGAACGCATCGCCTACCGACCGCTGCGCGGCAGCAATCGCTTGATCCCGCTGATCAGCGCCATCGGCATGTCGATCTTCTTGCAAAACACCGTGCTGCTCTCGCAAGACTCCAAGGACAAATCGATCCCCAACCTGCTGCCCGGCAACTTCGCCATCGGCCCGGGTGGGGCACAGGAAGTCATGATCTCCTACATGCAGGTGCTGGTCTTCGCGATCACTCTCATCGCCATGCTCGGCCTGACCCTGTTCATCTCGCGTTCGCGCCTGGGTCGCGCCTGCCGTGCCTGCGCCGAAGACATCAAGATGGCCAACCTGCTGGGTATCAACACCAACAACATCATCGCCCTGACGTTCGTCATCGGTGCGGCGCTGGCGGCCATCGCCGCCGTGTTGCTGAGTATGCAATACGGCGTGATCAACCCGAGTTCCGGCTTCCTGGTCGGGCTCAAGGCCTTCACCGCCGCGGTACTGGGCGGCATTGGCAGCATTCCGGGCGCCATGCTCGGTGGCCTGGTGCTGGGTGTGGCGGAAGCCTTCGGTGCCGACGTGTTCGGCGACCAGTACAAGGACGTCGTGTCCTTCGGTCTGCTGGTATTGGTACTGCTGTTCCGCCCCACGGGCATTCTTGGCCGTCCGGAGGTTGAAAAAGTATGACCCGTCCCCTCAAATCCGCGCTGTTCAGCGCGTTGCTGGTGTGGGCCGTAGCCTACCCGGTGCTCGGCCTGAAGCTGTCGATCGATGGCATCCACCTGATCGTCGAAAACGCCAGTGCCACCACCCTCAGCATCATCGCCCTGTGCTCGGTCCTGATGTTCCTGCGCGTGCTGTTCGATCGGCCCCTGAGCGCGGCGTGGAAATCCCGTCGTCAGGGCTCGCTGATCCCGGCCAGCGCCAGCAACTTCATGACCCTGCCCAGCACCCAGAAGTGGTTCATCATCGGCCTCATCGTGCTCGCGTTCATCTGGCCGTTCTATGGCTCGCGTGGTGCCGTCGACCTGGCGACCCTGGTGCTCATCTACGTGATGCTGGGCCTGGGCCTGAACATCGTCGTCGGCCTCGCTGGCCTGCTCGACCTGGGCTATGTCGGCTTCTATGCGGTGGGTGCCTACACCTACGCCATGCTGTCGCACTACTACGGTTTCAGCTTCTGGGTGTGCCTGCCCATTGCCGGCCTGGCCGCAGCGGCGTTCGGTTTCATCCTCGGTTTCCCGGTACTGCGCTTGCGTGGTGACTATCTGGCGATCGTGACCCTGGGTTTCGGCGAGATCATTCGCTTGTTCCTGCGCAACCTCACCGACCTCACCGGCGGCCCCAACGGCATCAGCAGCATCCCCAAGCCGACCCTGTTCGGCCTGAGTTTCGACCGCACGGCCGCCGATGGCGGGCAGACCTTCTACGAGTACTTCGGGCTGGCGTACAACCCGGTCGGCAAGGTGATCTTCCTCTATCTGGTAGCGCTGGTGCTGGCCCTGGCTGCACTGTTCATCATCAACCGCTTGCTGCGCATGCCCATCGGCCGCGCCTGGGAAGCGTTGCGTGAGGACGAGATCGCATGCCGCGCGCTGGGCCTGAATCCGACCATCATCAAGCTCTCGGCCTTCACCCTGGGCGCGAGCTTCGCGGGCTTTGCCGGCAGCTTCTTTGCCGCACGCCAAGGCCTGGTCACGCCCGAGTCATTCACCTTCATCGAATCGGCGATCATCCTCGCCATCGTCGTGCTGGGTGGCATGGGCTCACAACTGGGCGTGATCCTCGCCGCGATCGTGATGATCGTGTTGCCGGAAATGATGCGCGATTTCAGCGAGTACCGCATGTTGATGTTCGGCGCCATGATGGTGCTGATGATGATCTGGCGTCCGCAGGGCTTTCTCCCGATGCAAAGGCCACACCTGGAGCTGCGTAAATGACCCGCAACATTCTCGAAGTCAGCAACCTGAGCATGCGTTTCGGCGGCCTGCTGGCCGTCAACGGTGTCGGGCTCACGGTCAAGGAAAAACAGGTGGTCGCGCTCATCGGCCCCAACGGCGCCGGCAAGACCACGGTGTTCAACTGCCTGACCGGTTTCTACAAGCCTACTGGCGGCACCATCCTGCTGGATGATCAGCCGATCCAGGGCATGCCTGGCCATGAAATCGCCCGCAAGGGCGTGGTGCGTACCTTCCAGAACGTGCGGCTGTTCAAGGAAATGACCGCCCTTGAAAACCTGTTGATCGCCCAGCATCGGCACCTCAACACCAACTTCCTCTCCGGTCTGTTCAAGACCCCGGCCTTCCGCCGCAGCGAGCGCGAAGCCATGGAGTACGCCGAGCACTGGCTCGAGCGAGTCAATCTCAAGGAGTTCGCCAACCGTACCGCCGGAACCCTGGCCTACGGCCAACAACGTCGGCTGGAGATCGCTCGCTGCATGATGACGCGCCCGCGCATCCTCATGCTCGACGAACCCGCCGCCGGCCTCAACCCCAAGGAAACCGAAGACCTCAAGGCGCTGATCAGCGTCCTGCGCGAGGAGTACAACGCCACCGTGCTGTTGATCGAACACGACATGAAACTGGTCATGAGCATTTCCGACCACATCGTGGTGATCAACCAAGGCACGCCGCTGGCCGATGGCACGCCTGAACAGATTCGCGGCAATCCTGACGTGATCAAAGCCTACCTGGGGGAAGCGTAAATGCTGCAGTTCGAAAACGTCTCGACCTTCTACGGCAAGATCCAGGCGCTGCACAGCGTCAACGTCGAGGTGCGCCAAGGCGAGATCGTGACCCTGATCGGCGCCAACGGCGCGGGCAAATCGACGTTGCTGATGACCCTCTGCGGTTCGCCACAGGCGCACTCGGGCAGTATCCGCTACATGGGGGAAGAACTGGTGGGCCAGGATTCCTCGATCATCATGCGCAAGAGCATTGCGGTGGTGCCCGAGGGGCGGCGGATCTTCGCGCGGCTGACGGTCGAGGAAAACCTCGCCATGGGCGGCTTCTTTACCGACAAGGGCGATTACCAGGCGCAGATGGACAAGGTCCTGGCGCTGTTTCCAAGGCTCAAGGAGCGCTTCACCCAGCGCGGCGGCACCATGTCCGGGGGCGAACAGCAGATGCTCGCCATCGGCCGGGCGCTGATGAGCAAGCCCAAGCTGCTGTTGCTCGACGAGCCCTCGCTAGGGCTGGCGCCGATCATCATCCAGCAGATCTTCGATATCATCGAACAGCTGCGCAAGGATGGCGTGACGGTGTTTCTGGTAGAGCAGAACGCCAACCAGGCCCTGAAAATCGCTGACCGGGCCTATGTGCTGGAGAACGGCCGGGTGGTGATGGAAGGTTCGGGCGAGGCGCTGCTGACCGATCCGAAGGTGCGCGAGGCGTATCTGGGCGGGTGATCTTTCAGCGTGGCTAGTGGCCTCTTCGCGGGCAAGCCTTGCTCCCACAGGTGTGTGACTCGCCTTGTAGGAGCAAAGCTTGCTCGCGAAGGGGCCCGTCCTGATACTGCTTAGAGGCGTATCTCTGCGGGTGATCTTTCAGCGTGGCTGATGGCCTCTTCGCGGGCAAGCCTTGCTCCCACAGGTGTGCGGCTCGCCTTGTAGGAGCCAAGCTTGCTCGCGAAGGGGCCCGTCCTGACACCGCGTACAGTCATCCCCAACACCGTTTTGACGTTTACCCTTATTGCCTGTGCTACGGTGGCCGCCTCGTCCAAGGAGCCCCGTCAATGCACCACCTGCGCACCGTTGCACTCCTCACTCTCCTCCCGTTGTTTTCCGCCTGTCAGATGCTCGGCCTGGGCGTCAGCGAACCGCATCCCAATGCCGGCCTCACGCGCATGCAAGGCGCATTGCTGGGCGAAGGCGGTCATCTGCTGTTTCAACCTTGTGGCGAACAACGACGCTTCGCGGTGACCGATGTCGGCAACACCGGCGTACTGCAGGAAGCCGGGGACCTGGCAAGCAAGCCTGGCACTCTGTTCGTTGACCTGCGGGGCAGCTTCGACGCCAGCAAGACCGGCGGCATGGACGGCACCCTCAAGCTGTCCCAGCTGTACCGCGTCGAACGTTCCAATACGGCCTGCAGCGACCCTAATTTCAAGCTGCAAACCGTGCATGCCAGCGGTCACAACCCTGAATGGGAACTCAAAGTCAGCGGCAGCGGCATGGTCCTCAACCGTGCAGGCGAAGCGCCCCTGGCCCTGCCCTATCTGGAAGAACAACTGCCCGACGGCCGCCTTAACCTGTCGAGCGCCGCCAACGACCAGCGCATCGATGTCTGGTTGGCGCCACAGCGCTGCGTCGACGGTGCCAGCGTGCAGTTTCTGACTGCCGAAATCCGCGTCAACGGCCAGGCTCAGCGCGGCTGTGGCTATTTCGGTGGTGCGCGCAACGACTGAACGTCCGATTTAGCCTGACGCAGGCGGCCTCTGGCAGCTTATAATCGCCGGCTAGAAAAAGCTGCCGGGCCGTCCCTGCGGCTCGGATATTGGACCTGTCATGTTACGAATCACCGAACTCAAGCTGCCCCTCGACCATACCGACGAGGCCTTGCGCCCTGCCATCGTGCAGCGCCTGGGCATTACCGACGCTGAGCTGCTGAACTTCACCCTGTTCAAGCGCAGCTACGATGCCCGCAAGAAAAACAGCGAGTTGCAGTTCATCTACACCATCGATCTGGAAGTCGCGGACGAAGCGCCGCTGCTGCACAGATTCGCCGACGATCACAACGTCAATCCGGCGCCGGACGTCACCTACAAGTCAGTCGGCCAGGCGCCGGCCGATCTGCGCGAGCGCCCGTTGGTGGTCGGCTTTGGCCCTTGCGGCATTTTTGCCGCGTTGCTGCTGGCGCAAATGGGCTTCAAGCCGATCGTGCTGGAACGCGGCCGCGAAGTCCGGCAACGCACCAAGGACACCTGGGGCCTGTGGCGCAAAAGCGTGCTCAACCCTGAATCCAACGTGCAGTTTGGCGAAGGCGGAGCCGGGACCTTCTCCGATGGCAAGCTCTACAGCCAGATCAAGGACCCACTGCACCACGGTCGCAAGGTGTTGCACGAGTTCGTCCGTGCCGGTGCGCCAGAAGAAATCCTCTATGTCTCCAAGCCGCACATCGGTACTTTCCGCCTGACCGGCATGGTCGAAACCATGCGCAAGGAAATCGAAGCCCTGGGTGGTGAGGTGCGCTTCGAACAGAAAGTCACCGACGTGCTGATCGACAACGGTCAACTGCAGGGTGTCGAGCTGGCCAGCGGTGAACAGCTGCTGTCCCGTCACGTGGTGTTGGCGTTGGGTCATAGCGCCCGCGATACCTTCCGCATGCTGCACGCCCGTGATGTGTTCATGGAAGCCAAGCCGTTCTCGGTGGGTTTTCGTATCGAGCACCCGCAGACCGTCATCGACCAGGCGCGCCTGGGCAAGTACGCCGGGCACCCGAAACTCGGCGCGGCCGACTACAAGCTGGTGTACCACGCCAAGAATGGCCGCTCGGTCTACAGCTTCTGCATGTGCCCAGGCGGTACTGTAGTGGCGGCGACCTCGGAACCCGAGCGCGTGGTCACCAACGGCATGAGTCAGTATTCGCGCAACGAGCGCAACGCCAACTCCGGCATCGTGGTCGGCATTACCCCCGAGCAGGATTATCCGGGCGGCCCGCTGGCCGGGATCGAGTTGCAAGAGCAGCTGGAATCCAAGGCCTATCTGCTCGGGGGCAGCAACTATCAAGCGCCCGCGCAATTGGTAGGGGATTTCATCGCCGCCAAGGCTTCCACCGAACTGGGCAGCGTCGAACCGTCGTACAAGCCCGGGGTGTCGTTGGGTGACCTGGCGTTGGCGCTGCCGGCTTTTGCCATCGAGGCGATCCGCGAAGCGCTGCCAGCGTTCAACCGGCAGATCAAAGGCTATGCCATGCATGACGCGATTCTCACCGGCATCGAGACCCGGACCTCCTCGCCACTGCGTATTACCCGTGGTGCCGACTTGCAGAGCCTCAACGTTCGCGGCCTGTTCCCGGCGGGTGAAGGCGCCGGCTATGCGGGCGGCATTCTGTCGGCCGGTGTCGACGGCATCCGCATCGCCGAGGCAGTGGCGCGGGATATTCTCGGTATTGCAACCCTCTGAGCTTCTGTAGCGAGGGGGCTTGCCCCCGATACAGTGCGTCAGACGCCATATCAGTGGCTGGTACACCGTATCGGGGGCAAGCCCCCTCGCCACAGGGTTGCTCATTCATCGGTGGGCGAAACGGGTTGTAACACTTATCAGACTCGTCCTATCGGCTCAAAACCGCGAAACTCCCGGCCCTGCCGCTTATAACAAAAAAGAATATAACTT
This sequence comes from Pseudomonas sp. GW821-FHT01A09, assembly GCF_058986725.1. Classification (NCBI taxonomy): domain Bacteria; kingdom Pseudomonadati; phylum Pseudomonadota; class Gammaproteobacteria; order Pseudomonadales; family Pseudomonadaceae; genus Pseudomonas; species Pseudomonas sp. GW821-FHT01A09. The sequence continues at coordinate 64,384 of NZ_JBYSWB010000012.1, read as the reverse complement.
TTGTTTTAACACCCGCGCGCACAGGTTAGGGTGGCGGTCCTTCAACGTCCCAGAACGAGGCTGCCATGCGTATTCGCGGCGCTTTGAACCGTTTTATCCAAATGGAAGCGTCCAGCGGCCTGCTGCTGATCGCGGGTGCCGTATTGGCACTGATCGTCAACAATTCGCCCCTTTCAGTGTTCTATCAAGGCTTCCTCGATACTCAGGTGGTGGCGCAGATCGGCGCGCTGAAGATCGACAAGCCCTTGCTGCTGTGGATCAACGACGGACTCATGGCGTTGTTCTTCCTGCTGATCGGGCTGGAGGTCAAACGCGAAGTGCTGGCGGGCCAACTGTCCAACCCGGCTCAGATCGTTCTGCCCGGCGCCGCCGCCGTTGGCGGCATGCTGGTGCCGGCGTTGATCTACTGGTGGCTCAACCACCATGACTCCGCAGCGCTGGCCGGCTGGGCCATCCCCACCGCCACGGACATCGCTTTCGCGCTGGGCGTGCTGGCGCTACTGGGCAATCGCGTGCCCACCAGCCTCAAGCTGTTCCTGATGACCCTGGCGATCATCGACGACCTGGGCGCCATCGTTATCATCGCCTTGTTCTACACCAGCGAACTCTCGAGCATGGCCCTGTTACTGGCAGCCGCTTGCCTGGCGGTGCTGATCGGCATGAACCGCCTGGGCGTAGTACGCCTGGCGCCCTACCTGATCGTCGGCGCGGTGCTTTGGGTCTGTGTGCTCAAGAGCGGCGTGCACGCGACCTTGGCGGGCGTGGCCCTGGCTTTTTGCATTCCACTGCGCACAGGCAACAAGCCTGCCCCACTCGCCACCCTGGAGCACGCCCTGCACCCTTGGGTGGCGTACGCGATCCTGCCGCTGTTCGCGTTCGCCAACGCCGGGCTGTCCCTCAAGGGCGTCACTCTGGACAGCTTCACCCACCATGTGCCCATGGGTATCGCCGCAGGTTTGCTGCTGGGCAAGACCGTCGGTGTGTTCGGCCTGACCTGGCTGGCGATCAAGACTGGCATGGCCGCGTTGCCCGCTGGCGCCAACTGGGGCCAGGTATTCGGCGTGGCGGTACTCTGCGGCATCGGCTTCACCATGAGCCTGTTCGTGGGCTCGTTGGCGTTCGTGCCGGGGGTCAGCGAATATGCCGGCGAAGACCGCATGGGGATCCTCACCGGATCGGTGATTGCTGCATTGCTGGGCTACGCGATCACCGCCACAGCCAGCCGGAGGAGCGCCACTGCGGCGTGAAGCACGGCAACCAGCGCACATAAAAAAAGCGGGCCCTTGTATGTAAGGGTCCGCTTTTTGTTGGGGCTTGCGCTTAGTGAGTGACGCGGCTGGTGCCATCGACAGTCATGATGCGAACGCGCTCACCGACGCGGAAAATCTCGTTTTCCTGCACGGCCTGAACATAGGCTCGCATGCTGCCGTCGTCTTCGCGAACAGTGATTTCCACGCCTTGGGTTTTGGTCAGGCCTTCTTCTGCCGCCGAGCCCGCCAGGCCACCGGCGACAGCGCCGATCACAGCGGTAATGATGCTGCCACGGCCGCCACCGATGGCGCTGCCGGCGACGCCACCGACTACGGCACCCGCACCGGCGCCAATCGGGGTCTTGCTGCCTTCGATCTTGACCGGCCGCAGCGAGTCGATGGTGCCCATGCGCACAGTCTGAACGCGGCGCGCTTCATCGCGGGAGTAGGAGTCACCGCTCAGATCGGACATGCAACCGCTCAGCAGCAGCGACATGGTGGTGAAAAAGGCAACCAGCACAACAGATTTACGCATGAGAAATACTCCAGATTGGCAGATAGCTATTAGACGCCGCAGCATGCCCGGTGTCACGACACAAGCTGTATAAATTTGATTCCATTCAGCTCAGGTACAGACATTTCCGTCGGCGCTGGCATCGCTGCAACGGCCTTGTTCAGTCGACAGCACAAGCACCCGAAAGGTCAGGCGCATCGTACCGGGGGGGGTCAGGGTGCCAGGCGCTCACGCGTCCAGGCACTCCCTTCGAGGCGGAAATTGAGGCGGTCATGCAGACGGCTCGGGCGGCCTTGCCAGAACTCGATGCGCTCGGGCAGCAGTCGATAGCCGCCCCAATGAGGGGGACAAGTGGGCGCGTCATCGGCAAAGCGCTGCTGGGTCTGCGCCAGCAGCGTCTCCAGCTCGGCGCGATCACCTATGACTTGGCTCTGGGGCGATGCCCAAGCGCCCAGACGGCTGCCCAAGGGGCGCACTTGGTAATACGCATCGGACTCCGCCGCGCTGACCTTGACCACTCGCCCTTCGATACGCACCTGGCGCTCGAGTGTCGGCCAGAAAAAGGTCATCGCACCGAGCCCGGTATCAGCCAGTTGCTGGCCCTTGGCACTGTTGTAATTGCTGAAGAAGGTGAAGCCCTGATCATCCAGGCCCTTGAGCAACAATACCCGGCAATGTGGACGCCCTTGCGCATCCACGGTAGCCACCATCATGGCATTGGCTTCGACGGGAGGCTTCTCGGTCTTGACGGCCTCGTCGAACCAGCGCCGAAACAGCGCAAAGGGCTCGGCCGGGGCTTGCGCCTCGGTCAGCCCGTCACGGGTGTAGTCGCGACGCATGTCAGCGATGGACTGGCTCATGGCTTTGCTTGCGCCCCTCAGTTATTGCTGGTGGTGTCGGTGGTGGCTTTCTTGGCCACTACTTTCTTCGCCGGAGCAGCAGCCTTGGCGGGAGCGGCTTTCTTCTTGGTCGCAGCGGGTTTGGCGGCGGCGGCTTTTTTGCCAGCGGCTTTCTTGGAAGTGGCAGGCGTAGCAGCCGTGGTTGCCGGCAGCGGCTTGACGTCCTGGACCGCGACCATTTCGGCGGCTGGTGGCGTCGGCTGATTATAGCGGGCGACCAGTGCGATCATGGTGTCTTGCGGGGTCAGCATGATTTCGACGCGACGGTTGAGGGCGCGACCCTCGACGCTGTCATTGGCAGCACGCGGCATCACCGAGCCCATGCCACGCAGGTTGAGACGGTCACGCTGCAGGCCGCTCAGGCGGAAGATCGACGCCACTGACTGCGCGCGCTGCAGGCTCAAAGCCTGGTTGGCGCTGGTCGCACCACTGGTATCGGCATGACCGAGCACCAACGCGGCGGTTTTCGGATCGGTCTCGATGACCTTGGCAACGCGAGTGATCGGGCCCAGCGTCACCGGCAAGAGCATTTCCGGGCGCTTGGGGTTGAAGTTGCTGTCCGCAGGCACGGTGATGACCAGCAAATCTTCACGACGCTCGACCTGGAAGTTGCTGTCCTTGAGGGCTTCGCGAACCTTGGGCTCATAGTTGTCGAGCCAGGCCTTGGTGGCTTTGGCATCGATCTTGGGAACTGCCGCTACCACCGGGGCATCGGCTGGCTTGTCGCTGCTAGCGAACGGCCACCACCAGTGTCCTTCGCTCTGGGCCTTGGCATCGGAAGCCGCATCGGCCTTGGCGACGCGATCATTCACCGCCTGCTCGACGCCCTTGTCCGCCGGTTGTTGAAAGCCGAACTGCCACCAATGCGGAGCGGTGTCGGCACCGCTCTGGGACGGGGTTTGCGCGCAACCGGTAACGGCCAGGCAGAGTGCAAAAGCGAAGGATTTATTCGGCAACATGATCAGTCCGCAAGGTGAAGTGAAGATAAATCGGGTTAACAAACCCGCATAAACTATTGATTGGATAGTAGAACATTCGGCGCATCATAGCGCACCGTCGGTCGATTCGCTCAAAGACAACTTGCGAGGGCTGCCGACAGCCGTTGTACCCGTGGATCCATGAGGATGTACGGGCCCAGGGTGTTGGTGACAAAACCGAAAGCCACGTCCCGCTCGGGGTCGGCGAACCCGATGGAGCCACCCGCCCCGGGGTGGCCGAACGCCTTGGGCCCGAGGCCGAAGGTGGCATTGGCGACCTGCGGCTGATCGAGCATGCAGCCCAGGCCGAAACGCGTGGAGGTCAACAAGGTGTGGTCGTGGCCGAGGCTGTGCTCGCGAGTCAGCTCGTCGAGTAACTCCGGCTCCAGCAACCGACCGTCCAGCAAACCACTGTAGAACCCCGCCAGACTGCGCGCATTACCGTGGCCGTTCGCCGCCGGCTGTTGCATGCGTCGCCACTCGGACTTGTTGGTGCTGGTCAGAATCGACGGTGGGTTGGTGAACGCCTTGGTGCTGAGGGCCTCAGGCTCGCGCATCGTCACCTGCAGCAAACGCCGCGAGGCGTCGTCGCCGCTGTGGCCTTTACCACGGGCAATATGCGCGACGCGGTAGAATTCTTCGTCATCCAGCCCGACGTGGAAGTCCAGCCCCAATGGCCGCGCCACTCGCGCGCCGATGGACTCGCCCGGGCCGCGACCATCGGCGATCCGAATCAACTCGCCCACCAACCAGCCATAGGTGATCGCCGCGTAGCCATGAGCCGTACCCGGTGTCCACCAGGGGGCCTCGGCAGCCAGGGCATCGACCATCACCTGCCAGTCGTAAAGGGCTTCGGCCGGCAGTTGCTGACGCAATGCAGGCAGGCCGGCGCGGTGGCTGAGCAGGTGGCGCAAGGTCACCCGCTCCTTGCCCGCCGCCGCGAACGCCGGCCAGTACTGGGCAACTGGTGCGTCGAGACTGAGCTTGCCCTCGCCCACCAGTTGCAGGGCTGTGACCGCTGTGAAGGTCTTGGTGCAGGAAAACAGGTTGGCGATGGTATCGGTGTGCCAGGCCTGGCTGGCGTCCTTGTCGGCGGTGCCGGCCCAGAGATCGATGACGGACTCGCCGCCGACCTGGATGCACAGCGCCGCACCACGCTCTTGGGGATCATCGAACAAGGCAGCGAACGCATCGCGCACCGGTTCGAACTGAAGCTCGTAATGACCCTGAATCTGCACCGAAAGCCCCCGCGACCCATGAACAAAAGTGCGGGCATTGTTCCAGTCTGCGCGGCGTTTGGGAACCCATGAGCGCCAGGTGGCACCCATGGGTCGATCAGCTGAAGGGAATCAGCGATTGCCGCCTTTGCCCCCATGCCCTGGGCCATGGTCACCGCCCTTGCCGCTGTGGTCAGCGATCGGCGCGGCGACCGCTGGGGCCAGCTTGCGCAGGCGATCGAGCGCCGCGAGGTTGCTCTTGCGCACCGATGTTACAAAGCCCGAGTAAGGCAGATCGGTGATCGCCACCAGGCCGAAGTGGCCGTTCTCGCCATCCAGCAAGCGCCCGGTCAGGGGCTCATCCAGATACTGGAACCAATGCACGCCGACGATCGACGGTTCCTTCAAGGCTGCGTCGAGGAACTTATCGTAGGCCGGGCCGCGATCCTCTTCATGGGCCACTTCCATTACCCCCGGCCAGAACAGGCCGCGGTCGCGAGAGCCAAAATGGAACTCGCTGACCAGCACCGGTTTGTCCAGCGCCGCCAGGGCCTTGAAGTCATAACCATCCTGCGGAGTCGGGGTGTAGAAGTTGAAGCTCAACACATCGCAATACTGGGCGCAGGCCTTGACCGCTTCCGGAGTACTGACGGCGAAGCGACCGCCGAGCAACAGCTGGTTGGGCGCATGCCATTTCAGCGCATCGGAGACCGTCTTGAAGTAGGTGTCCGCGAAGGTTTCCTGGAAGTGCTGGTAATCGGCCTCGATCTGCGGATGTTCGGAGTTGGGCAATGGCCCCTGGAAGCCTGGATCTTCCATCAACTCCCAAGCCGCCAATTCGATCCCCCAGGCTTTCGATAGCCCTTCCTGGTTGCGATATTTGTCGCGCAGCTGCTTGAGGAATGCGCGTTTGGCCGGGATGTCGGTGGTCAGCTTCAATGTCCCCAAGGCCAGAGCGTAACGGGTTTCGGCGGTCGCACCGGGGCCGGCCCAGGCGAGCTCGTTGTCCGCGTAGTAACCGATCAGCCAAGGATCTTCGCGATGATCGCGGGCGGCGATGGCCACGGCACGCTCGGTCGCCATGGCGAAGCGTGGATCGAACGGGTCAGGCATGCGCCCCCACCAATCCATGCCAGTGCTGATGCTGGCGTAATCACCGACGATCGACAGCGGTAGCGTGTACGGCACGCGCTCGGCACTCTCCAGGCCAGCGGCGCTCCAGTTGCCGATGGTATTAAAACCCCAGCCTTGCAGGCGGTCGAGGGTATGCGCCTGCCAGCGCGCGGCATCGAATGCCGCCGGCGCACCGGGTTTGCCGTAGGTGCGCTGCAGATTGGCGGCGTAGAAATCGAACCAGCGACCATGGTTGTAACCCATGCCCTGGGCCGATCCGTTGCCACTGCGATCATCCTGCTGGCCATAAAAAGCCGCGGCAGGCTCGTCAGCCGTGGGCAGGCTGGAAAACATCCACTCCCGGCCCTCTGTATAGGTACGCTCATTGTCGGCAGTTACCGCATTGACGCCGAGCGAGTAGAACGGATGCCCTTCAGGCGTTACCAGATACCAGCGACCGTCATGCTTTTGGGTCCGGAAAAACCCAGTGGCGTCGAAGCTCACGCCGCCGGTCACGCCACCGAAGCGATCTATGCGCGCGTTCTTGCGCTCGGCCAGCCAGCCTTTGAGTTGCTGCTGTTCACGGCCGGCTTGCGCCTTGAGCTGGTCGTCGCTGCTGACCTTTTCAGGCCAGCGGCCGCGGGTGAACTGCCCATAGGCATCGACGATCTGGCTGTAGGCCGCTTTCTGCAGGGTATCGCCGGACAGCAGCGCAACGCGCTCGATCAGAATGCTCTGAGCCACGTTGGGCTTGTCCAAAGACAGCGTCACCGACGCCACCTGGTCGCGGCTCAAGTCACCGCCACTGCTGGCCAGCAGTACCCGTTGGCCATCCTGCGTCCACGGCATCGGCGGCCCGGCGCGCATACCTTGGCTTGCCGGAGAACTGGCCTGCAAAGGCACGATCACCGTCTGCGCAGGGCCGGCCGGCAGATCGATGCGGCTGGTGAGGGTCTTGCCGTCAGTGCTTTGCACCGTGACATACAGGGTCAGCGCCCAATCCATGGCACTTTGCACGCGCAGGGTCATGGCGCTGTTCTGCCGCCAGTCCCACACGCCGGTAGGAGGTGCCAGGCGCAGGGCGGGCTTGTCCGCCGCACTGAAGGTCACCCGCCGCAACACTTCGCCCTCGGCGGTCTGCTCGGCGTTGGCCTGGGGCAGATCTGCGCCTTGCGCAGTGATCTTGACCGTATCGGTCGGCCGCACGAAGCTGAACAGCACTTGCGCGCTGCCCGCAGGGGCAGGCGCGCCGCTGTCTGCGGCAGGGGCGACCGGTACCGGCTCAGCGGTGGACGGAGTAGCAGTAGCAGGCGCGGCAGCAACTGGCAGCTGGCTCGGCGCGTTGGCGGGCGCGGTGGGGACCTCGCCCTCGGCCGCCATCAGCGGGGCCGCGAACATCAGCGCGAGAACAGCGGGCAGGGAACGGCGCAACATAGATGGATGTATCTCCTCGATGAGGTCCGGCGGACCTCGGTGATTGTGTATAGAGAGCATAGAAGGCATTCCGCTCATTGCCCTGGCGGGGCCCGCGCGGTAAGCGATCTAGCTGATTTCTCGGCGGAAGGGCGGCAGTGCGTTGAGGATCGCCTTGCCATAGCGCTGAGTGACGACGCGGCGGTCCAGCAGGGTGATGGTGCCGCGATCCTGCTCGGTGCGCAGTAGCCGACCACAGGCCTGAATCAAACGCAGCGAGGCATCGGGCACGGCGATTTCCATGAACGGATTGCCGCCCCGCGCTTCGATCCATTCGGCCAGCGCGGCTTCGACAGGGTCGTCCGGCACGGCAAAGGGAATCTTGGCGATGACCACGTGTTCGCAATAGGCGCCTGGCAAGTCGACACCCTCGGCGAAGCTGGCCAGGCCGAACAGCACGCTGCTTTCGCCGCCGTCGACCCGCGCCTTGTGCTTGTTGAGGGTTTCCTGCTTGGACAGGTTGCCCTGAATGAACACCTGGCGTCGCCAGTCGCGATCCAGCCCGTCGAAGACGTCCTGCATCTGCTTGCGGGAAGAGAACAGCACCAAAGTGCCACGCGAGCCTTCGACCAGGTCGGGCAAGTCACGGATGATGGCGGCGGTGTGCGCGGCGGCATCACGAGGGTCGGCGCCCAGGTCCGGAACCCGCAAGACGCCAGCGTCAGCATGGTGAAACGGGCTAGGCACTACCGTGGTTACCGAGTCCTTGGGAATGCCGGCGCGCATGCGATAGCGGTCGAACTTGCCGAGTGCCGTCAGGGTCGCCGAGGTGACCAGGCAACCGTACGCCACATTCCACAGATTGCGCCGCAGCATCTCCGCCGCCAGGATCGGGCTGGCGTTGACTTCGATGTCGTACAGCGCGCCGCTTTCCGACAAGGTCAGCCAGCGCGCCATGGGAGCGCTGTCTTCCGGGTCTTCGGCGGTGAACGCGGTCCATAGTTCCCAACTGCCGGAAGCACGTGCCAGCAAGGTACCGAACAGCGGATACCACTCCTCGGCCTGGTGGCTGGCAATGCCGATATTGACCTCCCCTTCCATGCCTTCCTTGAGCAGATCGCTCAGGCGCGTGAACAGGTCGGTGAGGCGCGAGAAGCCTTTTTTCAGCTCGACGCCCATTTCCCGCATGTGCTCGGGAATCACGCCGCCAACGAAGCGATGGCGTGGGCGCTCGCGGCCTTCCATGTCTTCGCCAGGTTTGAAGTCAGCGACCTGTTCGCAGGCTGCGAACATGAATTGTTGTTGCGCCTTGATCTCCCGCGCCAGTTCCGGCACCTGCTCGATGAGCTTGCCCAGGTCGCCAGGCAGCGGATGCTGGGCCAACAGCTTGGTGAGATTCTTGGCGGTCTGCTCCAGCCAGTCGGCGGTCGAGCGCAGACGGCTGTAATGAGCGAAGTGACCGATGGCCTTGTCCGGCAGGTGATGGCCCTCGTCGAATACATAAAGGGTATCGCGTGGGTCGGGCAGCACGGCGCCGCCGCCCAGAGCCAGGTCGGCCAGCACCATGTCGTGGTTGGTAACGATGACATCGACCTTGCCCATGCCTTCGCGGGCCTTGTAGAACGCGCACTGCTGAAAGTTGGGACAGTGACGGGTGGTGCACTGGCTGTGATCCGTGGTCAGCCGCGCCCAGTGGTGATCCTCCAGCGCCTGGGGCCAGCTGTCGCGGTCGCCGTCCCACTTATTGCCGGCGAGCTTCTCGATCATGCTGGTGAACAGCTTCTGGCTGACTTCATCGACCTCGATCTTGAAGCCCTCGTCTTCGAACAGCTGGGCCGTGGCGGTCTGCGCGTGGCCCTCCTGCAGCAGGGCATCAAGCTTGGACAGACACAGGTAGCGGCCCCGCCCCTTGGCAAGCGCAAAGGTGAAGCTCAGGCCGCTGTTGCGCATCAGGTCGGGCAGGTCCTTGTGGACGATCTGCTCCTGCAAGGCCACGGTAGCGGTGGCAATGACCAACCGTTTGCCCGCCTCCTTGGCGGCCGGGATAGTTGCCAGGCTATAGGCGACCGTCTTGCCGGTACCGGTACCGGCTTCCACGGCCACGACGGCCGGCGGGCCACTGCGGCGACCTTCTTCGTCGACCTCGATGTCACCCAGGACCTTGGCCACCTCGGCGATCATCAAGCGCTGGCCATAGCGTGGCTTGAGGCTCTTGGCTTCGAGGAAACGCGAATAGGCGCCCTGGATCTGGGATTTGAGTGCTGTGCTGATCATGAGTCTTGGGCGCTGAAGCCTGTATAAATTTTCAGTGTTTCAATCGGGTCGCTATCATACCCCGCTAAACCTCGGAACGCCGAACGGAGATATGCATGGCATTGTTCAACTTCTTCTACACCCTGCACGTCCTGGCATCGGTGGTGTGGGTCGGCGGGATGTTCTTCGCTTGGATGATCTTGCGGCCCGTGGCGGCTGCAACCCTGGAGGGCCCGGTGCGTCTGGAATTATGGGCGGGAATTTTCCCACGCTTCTTTTCCTGGGTCTGGCTGTGTTTGCTGACGCTTCCGATAAGCGGCGTGGCCATGCTACACCTGCGCTACCACGGCTTCGACGGTGCGCCGCGTTATGTGCAGGCGATGATCGGCCTGTATGTGGTCATGGCGGCGCTGTTCCTGCGGGTTCAAGGCTTGCAATTGCCCGAGCTGCGACGCGCGGTGGATGCTCAGGACTGGGCTGGCGGCGCGGCGGTGATGTTGCGCATTCGCCGGCTCGTCGCAGTCAATCTGCTGATCGGCCTGGCGGTGATTGCCCTGGCATCGGCGCGGCCGTGGTTCTGAGCGCCTGGCGGTGATAACAGACATTCAAGCCTTGGCAGCCGGGGCCACGCGAGGTATGGAAATGACGTGGAAGATTCCGGTCAGCAGGATCTGCAAGCGGTCGAACCATGGATGACTGCGGCCGCGAAGGCGGCGGTTGAAGCCGATCAGTTCCAGCACATGCAGCCCCAGCAGCGCCAAGGCGGCCAACTGGATCGACAGCTGGAACGGCTGCCCCAAGGGCACCAACAGATTCACCAGCACCACCCACCAAAACAGCAGAGTAAGCATCTTGCCGAACCACAACAGGCCTTTCATCGGCGACCTCGGTAAAAGCCAAAAAGCCTACCTTAACTGATGCCCAACCCTGTAGCGAGGGGGCTTGCCGCAACGGCCGTGCCAGACCCGGTTGCGTCGGCAGCCCCGATTATCGGGGGCGAGCCCCCTCGCTACATTGATATGGCTTCAACGCGTCAGATGCAACTCCACCCGGCGGTTTTGCGATCGGCCTTCGGCAGTGGCGTTATCCGCTACCGGTTCGCTCTCACCTTTTCCTTCACTGGTCAGCAGGCTGGAAGATACGCCTTTGGCCGTCAGGAATTTCACCACACTAGCGGCGCGACGTTCGGACAGCTTCTGGTTGTAGGCATCAGTGCCAACGCTGTCGGTATGCCCCACAACCTTGATGCCCTTGATGTCGGCTTTCTCCAGATCCGCCACCAACTTGCTCAGCTCGGCCTGGAACTCAGGCGTCAGTACCGAGGAATCGAACGCGAACAGCACGTTTTCAGCATCGCTCAGGGTAATCACCTGCTCGGCCACGGGTGGCAGAGGCGGCGGCGCCGCTGGCGCTTTGGCAGGATACTGCGGCAGCGGGCAACCGTTGGCCATACTCACTGGTGTATGAGGAGGCGTCCCTTTGCAACGATCGCGGCGGTCGAACACCCCATCGCCATCTTCGTCGCCGTCATGGGCGAAGCAGATCAACCCCCCGGCGATAGCCCCCAAGGCCGCACCGCCCCCTGCCCACGCTCCACTTTCAATAGCACCGAGGCCGCCGCCGACCAGGCCGCCCACCACGCTGCAAATAGGCCAGTTCCTTTGGTTGAGCGGTGCGCTGCCATCACTGTGTGTGGTCATTGCGCACCCCGAAAGAACACTACTGACCAGAAGAACGGGGATAAAACCCCGCGTGAGATTTCTCATCGTCTTACTCCTGGTTTCTACCGGCCGATGCCGGTTCAGATGCAGTAAAGCAGGCCCTTGATGCCTCTACAAGCTAAAGCCGGCGCGGGCTGTGGAAAAATTGACAGTCTGAAAAAGTTCCCTCGCAAGTGATTGAAATTTGCCAATTATTGACCTGGCTATAGGCTCCGACGCGGGACCCGGCTAGTCTTGGCAGTTCTGATCGAGGACAACCCATGACTGACGGCTTTTCCACCCGCACACCCCAGCAGGCCTTGGCGGCCCTGCTCGACCAACAGGCCGCCCAGCGCCTGCTGGTGGTCGGTGCCGGACAATTCCCCGCGCTGGACGCCTACGCTGCGGCGCACCCGGGTTCGCAAATTTCGTCCTGCGCCCCAGGCGCCCTGCCTGCGGACCTCGCCAGCCAGCGCTTCGACCTGGCAGTGGTCATCGATTGCCTCGAACATCTGCCCAAGCGCGAAGGCTTACAGCTGCTGGGTGGCATCCGCAACCTCAACGCCAGCCGCATCGCCGTGCTGGTGGACCTGGCCGCCAGCGGTTGGAGCGATACCGACTTCTACTCCCTGGCCCTGCAGGCGAACCAGCGTTTCGAGCGCGACGGCCAGGTGCTGACCCTGTTCACCTATGATCTACGTGAATACAAACAGGTGCCGGACTGGCTCAATGCGCGGTTCTGGGCCAACCCGGAAAATTTCGGCAAATATTGGTGGTGACCCTATGAGCACGGCGATTTGCCCCTGCGGCAGCGGCAACCTGTTGAACGCCTGCTGTGGTCACTATCATGACGGCCACCCGGCGCCCTATGCCCAGGCGTTGATGCGCTCGCGCTACAGTGCCTACGTGCTGGGCCATATCGACTACCTGTTGGCCACCACACTGCCGGCCCAGCAGTCCGGCCTTGATCGCGACGCCATCGAGCAATGGAGCGCGCAAAGCACCTGGCTAGGCCTGGAAGTCGAAAACGCTCAGGTCATCGGCGGACAACCCGAGCATGCGTTCGTCACTTTTGTTGCGCGCTGGCATGACAGCAATGGCGAACACAGCCATCGCGAGCGTTCGGCCTTCGTGCAGAACGAGGGGCGGTGGTACTTCATCGATCCGACGGTGGGACTGAATGCAGGACGCAATGACCCCTGCCCCTGTGCGAGCGGGCAGAAGTTCAAGAAGTGTTGTCAGGGGTATTGCGCGAAATAGAATAAGTGTCAGTGTCTAGGCGGCTTAGGCAAAACGCCTCGGTCAATCTCGAAAACGTTTTCGACTGCTCTACCGTCGCCGGCGCGCACGCTGACCTTGGCACCGAAGGTGCTCGCAAGCTCCAGTGACAAGTCGACGTTCGGAATATGCGGGCATTTGCTAAGCATGGCGGCTATCAATGCATCCCTCGCCGAACTGACGGTCACCGAAGTCCGATTCCCGCCTTCGAACAATGCCGCTGCACGCCGCCGCTCTTCCGTATCGGACTTACTAGTGCTGAAATGGCGACTCTGCGGAGCATCCAGGATAAAATCACCATCGGGCAACATGCGTAGCACCGCGTGTCCCTGCTTAATATTTTCCAGTCGGCAATATAATTTATTCAAATTCGGGCCGTCGAGGTTGGCAATACCGGGAGGCGCGAAGGATCCAATAGCAGGGGGTTGATTTGATACGGAGAGCATGATCTTTACCATCATCGTTGTGAACGGCAAATTTCACTACGTCGGCGAAAGAGCCGCTTTCAAGAAGCGATTACAGGCAAGCATTTCCTATGATGGCTGTCTTCAACTGAGCGCGAGTGCCCTTCTGCTTACTCCACAACCCGCAAATGCGAAGTATCCGGCGCAGGTCCGGCCGGCGCCGCTTTGGCCTGACCCAGATCACTGCCCGCAGGCGCCAGGCTCAGCTGGCTGAGGTCCAGTGCCGGTGGCGGCACATCCGGTTTTGGCGGCTGCATCGCTGCGCCCACTTCGGCAATCGCATAATCAGGTGCGTCGACCTCGGTGAATGCAGCCATATAGACATCCCGCGGCACCACCTCGGCGCGCCCGACCGCAGGCGCAGGCGCCATCTCGATTTCCTCGACCTGGGCGCTGAGGTCCAGCACCTCCACGAGAGCACCTGCGCGCTCGAGCGTCGAGCAATACTTTTCGGCGGCGGCGGCATCGAGGTTGTTCTTGAGCACCAGGCGGCGCCCGGAAAACAACAACTCGATGCGCTGCTCGTCGGCCTGAAACAGCCGCGCGAGATTGGCCTTGACCGCTTCCAGCCGCGCGCCGGGCAGCACCTGGCCAGTGAAAACGATTTCGTAAACGCTCATGGCAATTCTCCTGAGTGGGCCGCACAGGCCGCGCCGGCTGGGGGCAAGTATGACCCACGGGCTTTTTACCCAACAAGGCCCGCGTGATATCCCCTCGCAGGGCTTGCCCCTGCCCCCGCGCTTGTTAGACTGCTGGCAAGAGGGAATCATCGATGAACGACAGGACGCACCTCAGATACGCCGTCTGGTTCAAATACGCGCTAGGCCTGGCATTGCTGCTCGGCCTCGGCGGCTGCTCGTCATGGTTCGGCGGCCATTACCGCGATCCGGAAGTGCATCTGGTGCATGTCGAGGTGGTCAAGGCGAAAGTCCTCGAGCAGCGCTTCGTGCTGCGGTTCAGCATCGACAACCCCAACGACTCGCGCCTGCGAGTGCGCGGGCTGATCTATCGCGTGACGCTGGGCGACGTGCTGTTGACCGATGGCGAGGTCGACGACTGGTTCAGCGTGGCGGCCCACAGCAAGGAGTATTACGAGATCCCGGTGCGCACCAATCTGTGGGAACACCTGCGCGACCTGGCCAAACTGCTCAGGCATCCCGACCGCCCCGTTCCCTATCGTCTGGAAGGCAGGCTGAAAACCGGATTTTTATTCAGGCATAACCTGCATCTGGATCGCAGTGGTGAGATAATTCCCGGCGATTATATTCCGGAGTAAGTTCAAATGACCCAGCAACCCCATGTCCATGGCCCCGACTGCAACCACGATCATGACCATGCACATGACCATCACGAGCCTCACGGCCATGTCCACGGCCCGCACTGCAACCATGCTCCGCAAGAGCCGGTGCGCAATGCCTTGAAGGAAGTCGGCCGCAACGATCCTTGCCCCTGCGGCAGCGCGAAGAAATTCAAGAAGTGCCACGGCGCTTGATCTCGCTGCGGTACGCCTGCCCGCGAACGGTGCTCACCTGGGCCCCGTCGCGGGCAACCCGCCCAAGCCGTCACCTCCGGCGGACCAGCCCCACGGAAAAATAAACACCCCGCCCCGTCTTGCGTGGCGTCGATGCGCTCACTAACGTAGCGCCTTTCCGACGCCAGACCCGCAGGAGTTTCACCCATGGCCTCGTCCGCCCGCCTTCGCTTTCTCCCCACCCTCGGCACTGCCGCCGCCGTCACCGCGTTGATGAGCCTGGCCGGTTGCCAGGGCTGGCTCGAAGACCGCTACTCCGCCAGCGTGCCGCCGACCACCGGGGTGCAACCGCTGACCGGGCTGGCCAACAACGTGTCGATCCGCCACAACCGGCTGGGCATGCCGCTGATCGAAAGCAGCAGCTTCCACGACGCGCTGTTCGCCCTGGGGTATGAACACGCCAGCGATCGCATCAGCCAGATGGTCGGCATGCGCCTGCTCGCACAAGGGCGCCTGGCGGAAATGGCCGGCCCGGGCGTGCTCGACGTCGACCGCTTCATGCGCACCGTCAACCTCAAGCGTCGCGCCGACGAGCTGTACGCCGGCGCCTCGCCACGCCTCAAGCGCTTCTTCGAGGTGTACGCCCGCGGCGTCAACGCCTACCTGTTCCGCTACCGCGACAACCTGCCGATGGACCTGGCCCAGGCCGACTTCAAGCCCGAGTACTGGAAGCCCGAAGACTCGGCGCTGATCTTCTGCCTGGTCAACTTCAACCTCTCGGTCAACCTGCAGGAAGAAATCAACGCGCTGGTGCTGACGCAAAAAGTCGGCGCCGACAAGCTCGCCTGGCTGCTGCCGACCTACCCCGACGAGGCCTTGCCCTTTGACGAAACCGGCAAGCTCAAGGGGCTGAACCTGGGCGGTCAACTGGCCAGCCTTGGCGACCTCGACAAGGTGGTCGCACAACTTACCGACCTGAGCATGCTCGGCGTCGCCGCCTCCAACAACTGGGCCATCGCGCCGTCCCATAGCCGTAGCGGCAAGACCCTGTTCGCCAACGACACACACCTGCCGATCTCCTTGCCCTCGGCCTGGAACTACGTGCAGATCAGCGCGCCGAAATATCAGGCCGCTGGCGTTTCCATCGCCGGTGTGCCGGCCATCGTCGCCGGCTTCAACGGCAAGGTGGCGTGGGGCATGACCATGGTCATGGGCGACAACCAGGACCTGTTTCTGGAGAAGGTCAAACGCGAAGGCAGCCGCTTGATGTATCAAGCCGACGGCAAATGGCTACCGGCCGTGGCCCGCAATGAGACCTTCTTCATCAAGGGCCAGCAGGCGGTCCGCGAGACCGTCTACGAAACCCGCCATGGCCCGCTGCTCAACGGCACCCTGGGGCAAAAGCAGCTCGACCTGCAGCCTTCGAGCTTCAGCAGCGGCTATGGCCTGGCGCTGCAGACGCCGGACTTCAAGGACGACAAGAGCCTCGACGCGTTCTTCGATCTGTCCCGCGCGCAGACCGTGGAGCAGGCCTCCGACGCCAGCCGGCAGATTCGCGCCGTAGCGCTGAACCTGGTGTTCGCCGACGCCCAGCACATCGGCTGGCAAGTCACCGGCCGTTACCCTAACCGCAAGGACGGCCTGGGCCTGGTGCCATCGCCGGGCTGGGATTCGCGCTACGACTGGGACGGTTACGCCGACCCGATGCTGCACCCCTATGATCAGGACCCCGCACAGGGCTGGCTCGGCACCGCCAACCAGCGCACCATCGGCAAGGGCTATGGCATGCAGCTGTCCAACTCCTGGTACTACCCGGAGCGCAGCGAGCGTCTGGCGCAACTGGCCAGTGCCACCCAGCAAGATACCCGCAGCATGATCGCCATGCAGTACGACCAGACCACCACTTTCGCCGACAAGCTGAAGAAGATGTTCGAAGCCCCAGGTATGGCCAAGCCGCTCAAGGCCGCCATCGATGCGTTGCCCGAGGGTGATCGCGCCAAAGCCCGCGAAGCCTATTCGCGCCTGATGGCATTCGATGGCCGCCTGAGCCCGACCTCGGCCGATGCGGCGCTGTACGAGCTGTTCCTGCAGGAGAGCGCCAAGCAGATCTTCCTCGACGAACTGGGCCCGGAAGACAGCCCGACCTGGAAAGCCTTCGTAGCCAACGCCGACCTCTCTTACTCAGCCCAGGCCGATCACCTGCTGGGCCGCGAGGACAGCCCGTTCTGGGATGACGTGCGCACCCCGCAGAAGGAAGACAAACCGACCATTCTGGCCCGCAGTCTGGCCAGCGCGGTGACCGCGGGTGACAACCTGCTGGGCGGCGATCGCAAGGCCTGGCAGTGGGGCAAATTGCATACCTACACCTTCAAGTCCGACAGCACCAAACTCGCGCCACTGCTCGGCGCCAGCCAGCGCCTGGGCCTGAGCGCCGCAAGCAGCACCTTGGACCGCGGACCGTACCCGGCCGGCGGCGATCAGAGCACGCTGAACGCCTCGGCCTATCACTGGGGCGGGCAGAACTTCGACACCTTCCTGGCGCCGGCGATGCGCATCATCATCGACTTCGGCCAGCTCGAGCCGATGATGGGTCTGAACAGCACCGGACAGTCCGGCAACCCGGCCAGCCCGCACTATGCGGATGGCATCGATGCCTGGCTGAAGGCGCAGTACGTGTCGTTCCCGATGCAGCGGCAGAACTTCGACAAAGCCTATGGCACGCAGCGCTTGACCTTGGTGCCTGGCAAATAATCAGTACTGCACCCTGTGGCGAGGGGGCTTGCTCCCGATACGGCGTGTCAGCCGCTATTTCACTGACTGACATACCTTATCGGGGGCAAGCCCCCTCGCCACAAAGGGCGTGCTCCGAGGCGGCGTGTCAGCTGCTATTTCACTGACTGACATACCCTATCGGGGGCAAGCCCCTCGCCACAAGGGGCGTGCTCCGAGGCGGCGTGTCAGCCGCTACTTCACTGACTGACATACCTTATCGGGAGCAAGCCCCCTCGCCACAAGGGGCGTGCTCCGAGGCGGCGTGTCAGCCGCTACTTCACTGGCTGACATACCCTATCGGGGGCAAGCCCCCTCGCCACAAGGTACGCATCTGGCTGAACTTCCCGCCGACGCCCCCCCTCATAATTGACAAGCCCTCCACCCCGGCCAGCCCATGGACCTTGTCATCGCCCGCCCCGAAGGCCTTTACTGCCCCGCTGGCGACTTCTATATAGACCCGTGGCGCCCGGTGCCGCGCTCGATCATCACCCATGGCCACGGCGACCACGCCCGGACCGGTAATGAGCATTACCTCGCCGCCGCCCCCGGCGCCGGCATCCTGCGCGCCCGCCTGGGCCAGGACATCAACCTGCAGACCCTCGACTACGGCGAACGCCTGGTCCATCACGGCGTCACCCTGAGCTTCCACCCTGCCGGCCACGTCCTCGGCTCGGCCCAGGTGCGCCTGGAGCACCGCGGCGAAGTCTGGGTCGCCTCCGGGGACTACAAGGTCGAAGCCGATGGCACCTGCGCGCCCTTCGAGCCAGTGCGCTGTCACACCTTCATCACCGAATCGACCTTCGGCCTGCCCATCTACCGCTGGCAGCCCCAGGCCGAGATCTTCGCCGAGGTCAATCAGTGGTGGCGCGCCAACGCCGAGGCCGGCAAGGCCAGCGTGCTGTTCTGCTATGCCTTCGGCAAGGCCCAGCGGCTGCTGCACGGTATCGACCGCAGCATCGGCGCCATCCTCTGCCACGGCGCCGTCGAGCCGCTGAATCGGGTGTACCGCGAAGGCGGCATCGACATCCCGCCAACGCTCTACGCCGGCGACTTCAAGAAGACCGATCCGCTGCTGCGCAGCGCCCTGATCGTCGCCCCGCCCTCGGCCGGCGGCAGCACCTGGATGCGCCGCTTCGGTGACTACAGCGACGCTTTCGCCAGCGGCTGGATGCGCCTGCGCGGCAGCCGTCGGCGGCGCGGTGTCGATCGTGGTTTCATCCTCTCCGATCATGCCGACTGGCCGGGGCTGCTGTGGGCCATCGAGCAGACCGGCGCCGAGCGGGTGATGGTCACCCACGGCTCGGTCAACGTGCTGGTACGCTACCTGCGTGAGCAGCGCGGGCTGGATGCCCAAGGGTTCGCCACGGAATATGGCGATGAAGACGACAGCCCCGAGAGCAGCGCCGAGCCGACTGCGGATGCCGCACCATGAAAGCCTTTGCCGCCCTGTACGCCGAACTTGACGCCACCACCTCCAGCAACGCCAAGCTGCAGGCCCTGCAGGATTACTTCGGCCATGCCGCCCCTGAAGACGCCGCCTGGGCGGTGTACTTTCTGGCCGGCGGCCGCCCGCGCCAGCTGATCCCCACGCGCCTGCTGCGCGAACTGGCGACGCGGCTTTCCGGGCTGCCCGAGTGGCTGTTCGAAGAGAGCTACCAGGCGGTCGGCGATCTGGCCGAGACCGTTTCCCTGGTGCTCCCGGAAAACCCCCACAGCGCTGAGCAAGGCCTGGCCTGGTGGCTGGAGGACGCACTGCTGCCCCTGCGCGGGCTGCCGCCGGAAACGTTGTCAGAGCGCCTGCCGCCTCTGTGGGCGCAACTCGATCAGCAAAGCCTGATGGTGTGCCTGAAGCTGATCACCGGCAGTTTTCGCGTCGGCGTCTCCAAGCTGCTGGTCACCCGCGCCCTCGCGCAGCTGGCCGACCTGGACAGCAAGCGCGTGGCCCAGCGGCTGGTGGGCTATACCGACCTGTCGCACCG
Source organism: Pseudomonas sp. GW821-FHT01A09 (assembly GCF_058986725.1). Classification (NCBI taxonomy): domain Bacteria; kingdom Pseudomonadati; phylum Pseudomonadota; class Gammaproteobacteria; order Pseudomonadales; family Pseudomonadaceae; genus Pseudomonas; species Pseudomonas sp. GW821-FHT01A09. The sequence goes on along the minus strand of NZ_JBYSWB010000012.1, from coordinate 45,084 downwards.
CCCCGTGGCCGCCAGTTACCTCAAACTCATTGCCCCCGAATCCGATGACGAGCACGCCCAGCGCGGCGGCCAGCCCTATCCGTTCTTCCTCGCCCATGCCCTGCAGCAGCCGGTCGAACAGTTCGACACCGTGCTCGGCCCCTGCAGTGACTGGCAGGTTGAATGGAAGTGGGACGGCATTCGCGCGCAACTGGTCAAGCGCGAGGGCCGCCTGTGGATCTGGTCGCGGGGTGAAGAACTGGTCACCGACCGCTTCCCCGAGCTGCATGTGCTGGGTGCAAGCCTGCCGGACGGCACGGTGATAGATGGCGAAATCGTGGTATGGAAGCAACCCGCGCGCAGTACCGAGACCGCGCCTGAAGACTTCGTCCTCGAGGAGCAGCTCGATGACCCGCAAGACGCACCGGCAGTGCAGCCCTTTGCCCTGTTGCAGCAGCGCATCGGCCGCAAGACCCTGGGCAAGAAGCTGCTGGACGAAGTGCCCGTGGTGCTGCTGGCCTACGACCTGCTCGAATGGCACGGCGAGGATCAACGCAGTACCGCGCAGTGGCAGCGCCGCGAGGCCCTGGAGCAACTGGTGGCCAGCCAGGGCCAGGCGGTGCTGCGGCTTTCACCGGTGATCAGCGGTAACACCTGGGCCGAGCTGGCCGAGCTGCGCCAGGAGTCCCGGCGCCTGGGCGTCGAAGGCATGATGCTCAAGGCCCGCGAGGCGCTCTATGGCGTCGGCCGCACCAAGGACATGGGCGTCTGGTGGAAATGGAAGGTCGATCCGTTCAGCGTCGACGCCGTGCTGATCTACGCTCAGGCCGGCCATGGCCGTCGCGCCAGCCTCTACAGCGACTACACCTTCGCGGTCTGGGATGGCCCGCCGGGCAGTTCCGAGCGCAACCTGGTGCCGTTCGCCAAAGCCTACTCAGGTTTGACCGATGCCGAGATGCGCCAGGTCGATGCGATCATTCGCAAGACCACGGTGGAGAAGTTCGGCCCGGTGCGAAGTGTTACCCCCACACTGGTGTTCGAACTGGGCTTCGAAGGCATTGCCTTGTCCAAACGCCATAAAAGCGGGATTGCGGTGCGGTTTCCGCGCATGTTGCGCTGGCGCCACGACAAGCCGGTGGACGAAGCGGACAGTCTGGAAATGTTACAAGACCTGTTGAGTTGAGGTCGTCGAAGCACCACAATGGCGCACGAAATTGGCCACGCACCGTTATGCGCACTGATATAGACAGGCGCATACGTCGCTAAAAAACCATTCGGTCGAAACTGCGACGAAAAGCAATTCCCACGCGCCGCGACACCGGCTCGTTCATGGACTATGGTGCGAATATTGCTATTACCCTGATGTCTGGCGATAGCCGGTAACAGAACTCGCGTGCTCGCACGTATTTTTGGTTTTCAAGGACCGCACAATGAAAAAAGCATTGCTGACCCTCTCTGCACTGGCTCTCTGTCTGTCTGCCGGTAGCGCGCTGGCCAAGGAATACAAAGAGCTGCGTTTCGGGGTCGATCCTTCCTATGCACCGTTTGAATCCAAGGCCGCCGACGGCAGCCTGGTCGGCTTCGACATCGACCTGGGCAACGCCATCTGCACCGAGCTGAAGGTCAAGTGCGTCTGGGTCGAAAGCGACTTCGACGGCATGATCCCGGGCCTGAAAGCCAACAAGTTCGACGGTGTGATCTCGTCCATGACCGTGACCCCGGTCCGCGAGAAAGCCATCGACTTCTCCACCGAACTGTTCTCCGGCCCGACCGCCCTGGTGTTCAAAAAAGGTGCAGGCCTGAGCGACGACGTCGCGTCCCTGAAGGGCAAGACCGTCGGCTACGAGCAAGGCACCATTCAGGAAGCCTACGCCAAGGCCGTCCTCGACAAGGCTGGGGTCAAGACCCAAGCCTACGCCAACCAGGACCAGGTCTACGCCGACCTGACTTCCGGTCGTCTGGACGCCTCGGTACAAGACATGCTGCAAGCCGAGCTGGGCTTCCTGAAGTCGCCACAGGGCGCCGACTACGAAGTCAGCAAGCCGATCGACAACGAACTGCTGCCCTCCAAGACCGCTGTCGGCATCAAGCAAGGCAACAAGGAACTCAAGGCGCTGATCGACAAGGGCATCAAGGCCCTGCACGACGACGGCACCTACGCCACTATCCAGAAGAAACACTTCGGTGATCTGAACCTGTACAGCGGCAAATAAGCGCGACCCTGCAGCAACGCCCGCTCCTCACGAGGGAGCGGGCGTTTTATCGAGCGCAAAAGGTTTGATACATGTTTGATTCCCTACTACAAACTCTGGGGCTTGGCTCCCTCAGCCTGAAGGGCTTTGGCCCGCTGCTGATGGAAGGCACCTGGATGACCATCAAGTTGGCAGTGCTGTCGTTGCTGGTGAGCGTACTGCTCGGCCTGCTCGGCGCCAGTGCCAAGCTGTCCAGCGTCAAGGCCGTGCGCATCCCGGCTCAGGTGTACACCACGCTGATTCGCGGTGTGCCTGATCTGGTCCTGATGCTGCTGATCTTCTACAGCCTGCAGACCTGGCTGAGCAATCTGACCGATGCCCTCGATTGGGACTACATCGAGATCGACCCTTTCGCCGCCGGGGTCATTACCCTGGGCTTCATCTACGGCGCCTATTTCACCGAGACCTTTCGCGGCGCGATCCTCGCCGTGCCGCGCGGCCAGGCCGAAGCGGCCACCGCCTATGGCCTCACCCGTGGCCAGCGGTTTCGCTACGTGATCTTCCCGCAAATGATGCGCTTCGCCCTGCCGGGCATCGGCAACAACTGGCAGGTCATGCTCAAGGCCACGGCGCTGGTGTCGCTGATCGGCCTGGCCGACCTGGTGAAGAACGCCCAGGATGCCGGCAAGAGCACCTACGAGCTATTTTACTTCCTGGTGTTGGCGGCGCTGATCTACCTGCTGATCACCAGCGCCTCCAACTTCGTCTTGCGCCGCCTGGAGCGCCGCTACAGCGCCGGTACCCGTGAGGCCGTCCGATGATCGAACTTCTGCAGGAATACTGGAAAGCCTTCCTATACACCGATGGCGTCAACATGACCGGCCTGGCCATGACCCTCTGGCTGCTCAGCGCCTCGATCTTCATCGGTTTCTTCCTCTCCATCCCGTTGTCCATCGCCCGGGTTTCCAGCAAGTTCTGGGTGCGCTGGCCGGTGCAGTTCTACACCTACGTGTTCCGCGGCACGCCGCTGTATATCCAGTTGCTGATCTGCTACACCGGCATCTACAGCCTCGAAGCGGTCCGTGATCAAGCCGTGCTGGGGCCGTTCTTTCGCAACGCCATGAACTGCACCCTACTGGCCTTCGCCCTGAACACCTGCGCCTACACCACCGAGATCTTCGCCGGTGCCATTCGCAGCATGAACCACGGTGAGGTCGAAGCGGCCAAAGCCTATGGCCTGCGCGGCTGGAAGCTCTACGCTTACGTGATCATGCCCTCGGCGCTGCGCCGTTCGTTGCCTTACTACAGCAACGAAGTGATCCTGATGCTGCACTCCACCACCGTAGCGTTCACTGCGACCATCCCGGATATTCTCAAGGTCGCCCGCGACGCCAACTCGGCGACCTTCATGACTTTCCAGTCGTTCGGGATCGCCGCTCTCATCTACCTCGCCATCACCTTCACCCTGGTCGGACTGTTCCGCCTGGCTGAACGTCGCTGGCTGGCCTTTCTCGGCCCGGCGCACTAGGACCTGTCATGGAACATCGTACCCACAGCCTGATTGCCCCGATGCCTGGCACCGCGCGGCAGATCCACAGCTTCCACTTTGCCCCCGAGGCCGCGGCCAACGGCAAGATCTACATCCAGGCCTCGCTGCACGCCGACGAACTGCCCGGCATGCTGGTGGCCTGGCACCTCAAGCAACGCTTGCGCGAGCTCGAAGCCGAAGGCCGCCTGCGCCGCGAAATCGTGCTGGTGCCGATCGCCAACCCTGCCGGTCTGGAACAGGTGCTGATGGACACTCCGCTGGGCCGCTACGAGCTCGAAAGCGGGGAGAACTTCAACCGTCGCTTCGTCGATCTGAGCCAGGCGGTCGGCGATGCCATCGAAAACCTGCTCGACGATGATCCGGCGCACAACGCCAACCTGGTCCGCCAGCACCTGCGCGAAGCCCTCGAACGCGAAGTGCCGACCACGCAATTGCAGTCCCAGCGCCTGACCTTGCAACGCCTGGCCTGCGACGCCGAAATGGTCCTCGACCTGCATTGCGACTTCGAGGCCGTCGAGCACCTGTACACCACTCCGCAAGCCTGGCCACGGGTCGAGGCGCTGTCGCGGTATCTGGGGACCCAGGCCAGCCTGCTGGCCACCGACTCGGGCGGCCAGTCGTTCGACGAGTGCTTTTCGCTGGTGTGGTGGAACCTGCAGCAGCGCTTCGGTGACCGTTTGCCGTTGAGCAGTTTTTCGGTGACGGTGGAATTGCGCGGCCAGCACGACGTCAGCCACCCGCTGGCAATTGCCGACTGCAAGGCAATCCTCGATTACCTGAGCCACTATGGCGCAATCGATGGTGCGGCCGAGTTCCTGCCCAAACTGCTGCAGCCGGCCACCCCGCTTGCCGCCGTCGAGCCGGTGACCACCCCGGCCGGTGGCTTGCTGGTGTTCTTTGCCGTGCCAGGCGATTACGTCGAGGCCGGCACGCTGATTGCCGAAGTCATCGACCCGATCACGGATCAGGTGACCCTGGTCCGTAACACTCAAGCGGGCCTGCTCTACGCCCGTTCGCTGCGGCGCATGGCCACCGCCGGCATGGTCGTCGCCCATGTCGCCGGGCGTGAAGCCTACCGCAGCGGCTACCTTCTTTCTCCTTGAGGACTCCTTGCGCATGTACAAACTGACGATCGATGGCTTGCACAAGAGCTACGGCGACAACCAGGTGCTCAAGGGCGTTTCGCTCAAGGCCAGGACCGGCGACGTGATCAGCCTGATCGGCGCCAGCGGCTCGGGCAAGAGCACCTTTTTGCGCTGCATCAACTTTCTGGAAACCCCCAACGATGGCGCCATGAGCCTGGACGGCAAGCAGGTGCGCATGGTCAGCGATGCCAATGGCATGCGCGTGGCCGACGCCGACGAGCTGCAGCGCATCCGTACCCGCCTGGCCATGGTGTTCCAGCACTTCAACCTGTGGAGCCACATGAGCGTGCTGGAAAACATCACCATGGCACCGCGCCGGGTGCTGGGGGTAAGCAAGCAGGAAGCCGAAGAGCGCGCGCGCCGTTATCTGGACAAGGTCGGCTTGCCGGCCCGGGTCGCCGATCAATATCCGGCCTTCCTCTCCGGCGGCCAGCAGCAGCGGGTGGCGATCGCCCGGGCCTTGGCGATGGAGCCCGAAATCATGCTGTTCGACGAGCCGACGTCGGCGCTCGACCCGGAGCTGGTGGGCGAGGTGCTCAAGGTGATCCAGGCGCTGGCCGAAGAAGGCCGCACGATGATCATGGTGACCCACGAAATGAGCTTCGCCCGCCAGGTGTCCAATCAGATCATGTTCCTGCATCAGGGGCTGGTCGAGGAGCACGGTGAACCGGCCGAGGTGCTGGGCAATCCGAAAAGCGAGCGGTTGCGGCAGTTCTTGAGTGGCAACCTCAAGTAAATCTGCGAAGGCCAAACGATCCTCTTGCCCTGTAGCGAGGGAGCTTGCTCCCGAAAACCCGTGCCCCGACATCTATGTCGCCGGTAGCGGCTGTCGGGCGCAAGCCCCCTCGCTACTGAGTTTTTCGCAACTATCGAGGCCATGGCAGGGTCTGTGAACTACCCCCCACAGGAGTTCACCGACCCGGCATGCCAGCACCTCGCGATATAGCCAAGCACTGGTTCGCCGACCGCGGCTGGAAACCTTTCGCCTTCCAGAAGGCCGTGTGGGCCGCCGTCAAGCGCGGCGAGTCGGGGTTGCTGCATGCCAGCACCGGTGCCGGCAAGACCTACGCCCTGTGGTTCGCCGCGTTGAGGCATCTGGCACCAGCGCCCGCGGCACCGGTGACGGGCAAACGCAAGCCGGTGATGGCGCCGCTGACCGTGCTGTGGATCACACCCATGCGCGCCCTGGCCGCCGATACGCTGCGCGCCTTGCAGCGCCCCATCGACGACCTGAACATCCCCTGGAGCCTCGGCCTGCGTACCGGTGACACCGGCAGCAGTGAACGAGCGCGCCAAAGCCGGCGCCTGCCGAGCACTCTGGTGACCACTCCGGAAAGCCTGACCCTGTTGCTGACCCGCGAAAACGCCGCCAGCGAGCTCGCCAGCGTGCGCATGGTGGTGGTCGACGAATGGCATGAGCTCCTCGGCAACAAGCGTGGTGTGCAGCTGCAACTGGCATTGGCGCGCCTGCGCAGCTGGCAGCCGCAGTTGATGGTCTGGGGTATTTCCGCCACCTTGGGCAACCAGTTGCAGGCGCAACAGGTGCTGCTGCCGGCTGGCGACGGCATCAGCGTGCAAGGTGAAAACGCCAAGACCTTGCTGGTTGACACCCTGCTGCCGCCGACCATCGAGCGCTTCCCCTGGGCCGGACACATGGGCCTGCGGATGCTCAAGCAGGTCACCGAGCAGATCGACGCCTGCGGCAGCTGCCTGGTGTTCACCAATACCCGCGCCCAGGCTGAAGTCTGGTACCAGGCCATCCTCGAAGCACGCCCTGACTGGGCCGGGCTGATTGCTTTGCACCACAGCTCGCTGGCCCGCGAAACTCGCGACTGGGTCGAGCAGGCCCTCAAGGAGGGTCAGTTGCGCGCGGTTGTGTGCACCTCCAGCCTCGACCTCGGGGTGGATTTCCTGCCGGTCGAACGGGTGCTGCAGATCGGCTCGGCCAAAGGTGTCGCGCGCCTGATGCAGCGTGCCGGGCGCTCCGGCCATGCCCCCGGGCGTCCGTCGCGGGTGACCCTGGTGCCGACCCACAGCCTGGAACTGGTCGAGGCCGCCGCCGCTCAGGCCGCTGTCGCCGCGCGCCATATCGAAGCCCGTGAACCGCCGCACAAGCCGCTGGACGTACTGGTTCAGCATCTGGTGAGCATGGCCCTGGGTGGCGGCTTCGAACCCTCCGAGTTGCTGGCCGAAGTGCGCAGTACCTGGGCTTACCACGACCTCACCCACGAGGAATGGGCCTGGGCCCTGGCCTTCGTGCGCCACGGCGGCCACTCGCTGACTGCCTATCCGGACTACCAACGGGTCGCGCCCGACGCCGAAGGCCGTTGGCGTGTGCCGGACGCGCGCCTGGGTCGGCGCCATCGCATGGGCATTGGCACCATCGTCAGCGATGCCAGCCTGCAGTTGAAGTTCTGGAGCAAAGGCGGCGGTGGCCGCACGTTGGGCAGTGTCGAGGAAGGTTTCATCGCGCGGCTGCGGCCCGGCGATGGATTTCTGTTTGCCGGGCGCCTGCTGGAGCTGGTGCGGGTCGAGAACATGACCGCCTACGTCAAGCGCTCGACCGCACGCAAGGCGGCGGTGCCGCGCTGGAATGGCGGGCGCATGCCGCTGTCGAGTGAATTGGCCGATGCCGTGGTGGAGCAACTCGACGCCGCTGCCCGCGGCGAGTACCACAGCCCTGCGCTGCAAGCCGTGCGGCCGCTGCTGGAGTTGCAGAGTCAGTGGTCGGCACTGCCCACGAGCCACACCTTGCTGGCCGAAACCCTCAAGTCCCGCGAAGGCTGGCACCTGTTTCTCTACCCCTTCGCCGGGCGCCAGGTGCATCTGGGGCTGGCCAGTCTGCTGGCCTGGCGCCTGAGCCAGCACCGGCCGCTGAGCTTCTCGATCGCCGTCAATGACTACGGCCTGGAGCTGCTCAGCGCCACGCCCGTCGATTGGCCAGAGGCGCTGACGGGCACCTGGCTCAGCCCGGACAACCTGCTGCACGACGTGCTCGCTAGCCTTAATGCCGGCGAGCTGGCGCTGCGGCGCTTTCGCGAAATCGCGCGGATCTCCGGTCTGGTATTCGGCGGCTACCCGGGCGCGCAAAAGAGCACGCGTCAGGTCCAGGCCTCCAGCGGGCTGTTCTTTGAGGTGTTCAAACAATATGACGCCGGCAATCTGCTGCTCGGGCAGGCCCAGGAGGAAGTGCTGCGCCAGGAGCTCGACGTGCAGCGCCTCGAGCAAACCTTGCAACGCCTGCAACAGCGGCGCCTGGACATCCACCCGATCAAGCGCGCCACGCCCTTGGCCTTCCCGCTGATGGTCGAGCGTTTTCGCGAAAGCCTGAGCTCGGAAAAACTCGCCGACCGCATCCAGCGCATGGTCAGCGACCTGGAACAGGCCGCCGGCCCTGAGGAGCGAGCATGACGGCCTATCATCCCGTCAGCGTGGCAGGCACCGAGCTGTGGTTGCTGCCGGAAAAAGCCGCCTATTGGCCCGAGCAGAAAGTCCTGCTGGTGGCCGATGCGCATTTCGGCAAGGCTGCGGCCTATCGGCGCCTGGGCCAGCCGGTGCCCCACGGCACCACGCAAAGCAATCTGCAGGTGCTGGATCAACTGCTGGCCCAGTATCCCAGCCACGCCCTGGTGTTTCTTGGGGACTTCCTCCATGGTCCCGGTTCCCATGCCATCACCACCTTGGCGGCATTGGCGCAATGGCGGGTCCGGCATCCGCGGCTGGGCATCATCCTGATACGGGGCAATCACGATCTGCGCGCCGGCGATCCACCCGCCGAGCTCGGCTTCGAAGTGGTCACCGAGCCGCTGCGCCTGGGGCCCTTCGCCCTGCAGCACGAGCCCACGCCGTGTCCGGGTCTGCATGTGCTGGCCGGGCACGTGCATCCGGTCTACCGGTTACGCGGCAAGGGCCGCCAGAGCCTGCGCCTGCCGTGCTTCCAGATCGGCACCGAAGTCAGCGTGCTGCCGGCCTTCGGCGCCTTTACCGGTGGCTACGCGGTGCAACGCGAGGCCGGAGTGCGCCTGTTCGTCAGCGGCGATGGTCGGGTGTGGCCGATCAATGACGAGCCACCGGCCACGGATAGGCCAGCCAACGCTGAAATCGCTGGCTGAACCGGCCACTGGCGATGTCCTGATGCAGCCACTGGTCGACGTACTGCTTGAGCACGATGTCCTGGGGCAGCAAGGCGGCCTTTTCGGAGAAGTCGAAGGGTTTGTCCGGGTGCACGGCGCAGAGCTCGGGATGTAGTTTTTGCTGCAGCCGGGTTTCCACCGCATCGGTCATCATCAGGTCGGCCTTGCCATCGACGATCTGCTGGAAGATGGTGACGTTATCCTGATGCACGATGATCTGCGCCTGCTTGAGCTGCGCACGGGCGAACTTCTCGTTGGTGCCGCCCGGATTGACGATGGCCCGCACCTTGGGTTTGTCGATTTGCGCTAGCGTCTGGAATCGGCTCTGGTTCTTGCACAAGGTGATCGGGGTCTTGCCGTCGCGCTGATAGGGCTCGGAGAAAAACGCCTGCTTCTGGCGCTCCATGTTTACCGAAACGCCGCTCAAGGCCAGGTCGTAGCGATCGGCCTGCAGATCCGCCATCAGCGTCGGCCAGGTCGTAGGCACCAGCTCCAGTTTGACCCCAAGCGAATCGGCGAGTCCTTGAGCTATCTCGATATCGAGCCCCACGAAGGTGTCGTTGTCGCCGTTACGGTAGCTGAAGGGTTTGTAATCGCCCGTGGTGCCGACGCGCAGCGTACCGCGGGCGAGGATTTGTTGCAGGTGGTTGCTGGCGGCGGGCGTGACGACCGCAGACTTTTCAGAGGCATCGGCTGCAAAAACAGGCGCGCAGAAGAGCAGCGCAAAGGGCAAAACGCCGATGGCACAGCGCCGCGCTATTGGCTTGAGTCGGGAAGACGAGGACATGGCAGACCTTATTGTCGGAATTATCTGAAGGCCCAAGGGGCGCCGAGCAGATTAGCCGACAACAGGTGCGCTTTGACAGATCGATGAATCAGGCCACCGGCGTGGGCGGCGCTTCATCCGGCTGGGTGGGGCTGCCAGGTTCGGTGGGCTGAGGAAAATCAGGATTGGGATCCTGATCCGGCTGACCGGGTATACCGCCAGCCAGGTGCGCATACGGATCGGCAAGCAATGACCAGGCAAGCACGCCGATCTGATTGGGTTGCAGCTTGGCCAGTTGGGCGCTGATGGTCGGGTCGATTTTCATAGGCACTCCTGAGCAGTGGCCCCGCTCGTAGCCACGAACGGGGGCAATTCGCTCAATAGAGTGCGTTTTCGGCGACTAATTCCGTCGCTTCGTCGGCCCGCAGGCAGGTCAGGTGCGTGGCAGGGTGACGCCGCGCTGTCCTTGGTACTTGCCACCGCGGTCCTTGTAGGACACTTCGCACTCTTCGTCCGATTCCAGGAAGAGCATCTGCGCCACGCCCTCGTTGGCGTAGATCTTGGCCGGCAAGGTGGTGGTGTTGGAGAACTCCAGGGTCACGTGGCCTTCCCACTCCGGCTCCAGCGGCGTGACGTTGACGATGATGCCGCAACGGGCATAGGTGCTCTTGCCCAGGCAGATGGTCAGAACGTTGCGCGGAATGCGGAAATACTCGACGGTGCGGGCGAGCGCGAAGGAGTTGGGCGGGATGATGCAGACGTCGCTCTTGATGTCGACGAAGCTCTTCTCGTCGAAGTTCTTCGGATCGACGGTCGCCGAGTTGATGTTGGTGAATACCTTGAATTCGTCGGCGCATCGCACGTCGTAGCCATAGCTGGACACACCGAAGGAGATGACGCGATCGGCGCCCTCGCCGCGCACCTGGCGCTCGACGAAAGGTTCGATCATGCCGTGCTCTTGCGCCATGCGGCGAATCCACTTGTCCGATTTGATGCTCATGGCGGGCTGTCCTGAATAACGAGGTGAATAGCGAGGTGAAGAAAATCTGACGGGCATCTTACCGGGCCCGGCTCGCGGGTTAAAGGACCTGCGCCATTTGCAGGCGAGCGCCGCGGTCTGCGGGCCTTGCACAGGCTGTGGCAGATGGCCACAGGTGCCGTTGCCAAAGCCATGGATCATGCGGCTTGCAGCGCTGGCGACGCATCTTCGGTCACGAAATACTGCAAAGGGTGCTAAAGGTTATTGGCACCTCTCGGAAAAAGGTTTATGGTGGCGTCACTGTGTTGCTTATGTCTCTGAGAATCTCTACACGATGTTTTACATCTTCACGAATTTTCCTGCTCTTTGCACTCAGTCTCGGCCAGGGCATTTCCTGAACCGCAGTTAACTTTGTCCAAGGAGATACACCATGTCCAATCGCCAAACCGGTACCGTCAAGTGGTTCAACGATGAAAAAGGCTTCGGCTTCATCACCCCACAATCCGGTGACGACCTGTTCGTACACTTCAAAGCCATCAAGGCTGACGGCTTCAAAAGCCTGAAAGAAGGCCAAGCGGTCTCTTTCATCGCTACCCGCGGTCAGAAAGGCATGCAAGCTGAAGAAGTCGAAGTTATCTAACTTCTGCTTCAAAGCTTCGAAAAGCCCCGCCCCTCAAAAGGCGGGGCTTTTTTGTGGCTGGAAACTTCGTGCCTGGAACCTCTATGGCTGGGGCCTCTGTGCCTGGAACCTCTATGGCTGGAACCTCTGTTGCTGGAACCTCTGTTGCTGGAACCTCTGTTGCTGGAACCTCTGTGGCTGGAACCTCTGTGGCGAGGGGGCTTGCTCCCGATACGGTGTGTCAGCCAGAAATCATGTGACTGACACACCGTATCGGGAGCAAGCCCCCTCGCCACAGAGGTGACGATCAATCGTCGGAAACGGTGATATTCGGCATCGCCGGACTGGCCGCATCCTGCAACACCAGCCGCGCACCCACTTGCCGGGCCAGCTCTTGATAGATCATGGCGATCTGGCTGTCCGGCTCGGCGATGGCCGTCGGCTTGCCGCTGTCGGCTTGCTCGCGAATCAGGATCGACAGCGGCAACGAGGCCAGCAGCTCGACCCCGTACTGACTGGCCAGCTTCTCGCCGCCGCCTTCACCGAACAGGTGCTCGGCATGGCCGCACTGCGAGCAGATGTGCACGGCCATGTTCTCGACCACCCCCAGTACCGGGATGTTGACCTTGCGGAACATCTCGACACCCTTTTTCGCATCCAGCAGCGCCAGATCCTGGGGCGTGGTGACGATCACCGAGCCGCTGACCGGGACCTTCTGCGCCAGGGTCAACTGGATATCGCCAGTGCCCGGCGGCATATCGATGACCAGATAATCCAGATCGTTCCAGGCCGTCTGGGTGATCAGTTGCAGCAGAGCCCCCGAGACCATCGGCCCGCGCCACACCATCGGGGTGTTGTCGTCGGTGAGGAAGGCCATGGACATCACCTCCACGCCATGAGCCTCGATGGGCACGAACCACTTCTGTTCCTTGACCTTGGGCCGAGTGCCTTCAGCGATCCCGAACATCACCCCCTGACTCGGACCGTAGATGTCCGCGTCGAGAATCCCCACCCGAGCACCTTCGCGGGCGAGCGCCAAGGCCAGATTGGCCGCGGTGGTCGACTTGCCCACACCGCCCTTGCCGGATGCCACGGCGATGATGTTCTTGACGTTGGCCATGCCGGGAATCTGCGCCTGAGCCTTGTGCGCGGCGATCACGCACGCCACCTCGACCTGCGCCGAGGTCACGCCCTCGAGGCCTTCGATGGCCAGTTGCAGCATCTGCGCCCAACCGGACTTGAACAGGCCGGCTGCATAGCCCAGCTCGAGCTGGACGCGAACCTTGCCGGCGTCGATATCGATGGCGCGCACGCATCCGGCACTGACAGGGTCCTGATTCAGGTAAGGATCGGTATATTGGCGAAGGACGGCTTCCACCGCTGCGCGGTTGACGGCGCTCATGGACACTCCCGGAAATAAAGACTGAGTAAAATAGGCGGCTATCCTAGCGCTTATCGCGGCACATCAACAGCGACTCGGGCAATGCCCGGGGATGAAAAAAAACGCCCCGGGCTTTATAGTGGTCGGTCTTCGATCCCGTTCAAGTAGCCGAGCCCCATGTCCGAGCCCCGCAAGATTCTCGTCACCAGCGCCCTGCCCTATGCCAATGGTTCCATCCATCTTGGCCACATGCTCGAGTACATCCAGACCGACATGTGGGTGCGCTTCCAGAAGCACTACGGCAATCAGTGCACCTATGTCTGCGCGGACGACGCTCACGGTTCGGCCATCATGCTGCGCGCGGAAAAACAGGGCATCACCCCGGAGCAACTGATCGATGAGGTCAAGGCCGAGCACAGCGCCGACTTCGCCGATTTCCTGGTGGACTTCGACAATTTCCACTCGACCCACGCCGAAGAGAATCGCGAGCTGTCGTCGCAGATCTACCTCAAGCTGCGCGCTGCCGGGCATATCGCCACGCGCTCGGTGACCCAGTATTTCGACCCGGACAAGAAAATGTTCCTGGCCGACCGCTTCATCAAGGGCACCTGCCCCAAATGCGGGACCGAGGATCAGTACGGCGACAACTGCGAGAAATGCGGTGCTACCTACGCCCCGACCGAGCTGAAAAACCCCAAGTCGGCGATCTCCGGGGCGACACCGGTACTCAAGGACTCCGAGCATTTCTTCTTCAAGCTCAGCGAATTCCAGGACATGCTCAAGACCTGGACCCGCAGTGGCAGCCTGCAGGATGCCGTCGCCAACAAGCTCGCCGAGTGGCTCGACGCCGGCCTGCACGACTGGGACATCTCCCGTGACGCGCCGTACTTCGGCTTCGAGATCCCCGACGCGCCGGGCAAGTATTTCTATGTATGGCTGGATGCGCCGATCGGCTACATGGCGAGCTTCAAGAACCTCTGCGCGCGCCGCCCGGAACTGGACTTCGATGCCTACTGGGCCAAGGATTCCACCGCCGAGGTGTACCACTTCATCGGCAAGGACATCGTCAACTTCCACGCGCTGTTCTGGCCCGCCATGCTCGAAGGTGCGGGCTATCGCAAGCCGACCGCGCTCAACGTGCACGGCTACCTGACCGTCAACGGTCAGAAGATGTCCAAGTCCCGCGGCACCTTCATCAAGGCGCGCACCTACCTGGACCACCTGGCGCCGGAGTACCTACGCTACTACTACGCCTCCAAGCTGGGCCGCGGCGTCGATGACCTCGACCTCAACCTCGATGACTTCGTGCAGAAGGTCAATTCCGATCTGGTCGGCAAGGTGGTCAACATCGCCAGCCGTTGCGCGGGGTTCATTCACAAGGGCAATGGCGGCACTCTGATCGCCGGCAACGCCGCGCCCGAGCTGACCGATGCCTTCCTGGCCGCCGCGCCGAGCATCGCCGACGCCTATGAAAACCGCGATTTCGCCCGCGCCATGCGCGAAATCATGGCCCTGGCCGACCGCGCCAACGCCTGGATCGCCGAAAAGGCCCCTTGGTCGCTGGCCAAGCAGGAAGGCAAACAGGATGAAGTCCAGGCCATCTGCGCGCTGGGCGTGAACCTGTTCCGCCAGTTGGTGATTTTCCTCAAGCCCGTGCTGCCGAACCTGGCCGCCGACGCCGAAGCCTTCCTAAACGTCGCGCCGCTGACCTGGGACGACCACAAGACCTTGCTGGCCGACCACCCGCTCAATCCGTTCAAGGCCCTGATGAACCGTATCGATCCGGTCAAGGTGCAAGCCATGAGCGATGCCTCCAAGGAAGACCTGGCCGCCAGCGATACCGGCGCGGCAGCCACCGGCAACGGCGAACTGGTCAAGGAGCCACTGGCGGCCGAGATCGAGTTCGACGCCTTCGCCGCGGTCGACCTGCGCGTCGCGCTGATCCTCAAGGCCGAGGCGGTCGAAGGGGCCGACAAGCTGCTGCGCCTGACGCTGGACATCGGCGATCAACAGCGCAACGTGTTCTCCGGCATCAAGAGCGCCTACCCGAACCCGGCCGAGCTCGAAGGGCGGCTGACCATGATGATCGCCAACCTCAAGCCACGCAAAATGCGTTTCGGCATGTCCGAAGGCATGGTGCTGGCGGCGGGCCCGGGAGGCGACGAAATCTACCTGCTCAGCCCGGACAGCGGCGCGAAGCCGGGTCAGCGTATCAAGTAGTCCAGGTGCCGGCCTGGCACATGCCAGGTCGGTTCATTTCCCATACCCGCACCGCCACTCGACCGACCCCATGAGCCTGATACAACGCATCGATGCCCTGCTGCCGCAGACCCAATGCGGCAAATGTGGCCATCCGGGCTGCAAGCCCTATGCACAAGGCATCGCTGCTGGCGAACCGATCAATCGCTGCCCGCCCGGCGGCAGCGAAACCATTGCCGCTCTCGCCGAGCTGCTGCAAACCGAGATCATCGAGCTGGACCTGCAACGTGGCAATGCCCCCGCCCAGGTCGCCTATATTCGCGAAGCGGAATGCATCGGCTGCACCAAATGCATCCAGGCCTGTCCGGTGGACGCCATCCTCGGCGCTGCCAAGCAGATGCATACCGTGTTGATCGACGAATGCACCGGCTGCGATCTGTGCGTGGCGCCCTGCCCGGTGGACTGTATCGATCTGATACCACTGACAGCTTTGGCGCGGCCGCTGATGGCTCTGGTCGGTGACCTGAACCTGACACCCGCGCAACGGCAGGTCCGCGCTGGTAAACGCGATCAGGCCCGGCGGCGCTTCGAGCATCGCACTGCGCGCCTGCAGCGCGATCTGCAACGCAAACACCTGGCGCGGCAGGCCAGACTCGCTGCCGCCGCGGTGCCTGCCACTTTAGAAAGCCCTGCCCCCAGCGCGCCACTCTCGGCGATCGAACGGATCAAGGCGCAAAAGGCCCTGGCCCAGAATACCGCGCTGAAGCAGGCGAAAACCGCCGTCGCCATGACCCGCGCCCAGGTCAACAAGACACGCCAGGCCTACGATTCGCCGCCTACCGCCGAACAGTTCGCCCGCCTGCAGACCTTGCAGGATGAACTCGATGCCGCCGAAGCCCGGCTGCTTCGCCTGCAGCCCCCTATCCTCCCCTCTGCTCAGGATTGTCGTCCTCGATGAATGCCCTCAAACGCCGTGAAATGTTCCGCCGCTGGCACGAGGACAATCCCGAACCAAAAACCGAATTGGCCTACACCTCGGCATTCGAATTGCTGATCGCAGTGATTCTGTCGGCGCAGTCCACCGATGTCGGGGTCAACAAGGCCACCGCCAAGCTCTATCCCGTGGCCAATACCCCGGCGGCGATCCATGCCTTGGGCGTTGAAGGGCTGTCGGAATACATCAAGACCATCGGTCTGTATAACAGCAAGGCCAAGAACGTCATCGAGACTTGCCGCTTGCTGCTAGAGCTGCATGGCGGTGAGGTCCCGCAGACGCGAGAAGCCCTCGAAGCCTTGCCTGGAGTAGGCCGCAAAACTGCCAACGTGGTACTGAACACCGCGTTTCGACAGCTGGCCATGGCGGTGGACACCCATATTTTCCGGGTCTCGAACCGCACAGGGCTGGCACCTGGCAAGAATGTCGTGGACGTGGAAAAGGCTCTGATGAAGTTCGTGCCGCGCGAATATCTGCTGGACTCTCATCACTGGCTGATTCTGCACGGCCGCTATGTGTGCCAGGCGCGCAAGCCCAGGTGCGGCAGTTGCCGCGTCGAAGATCTATGCGACTACAAGTTCAAGACCTCGGACGATTAAGGGCTTGCAGGACTGTTAGTGAGCTCTTCATTGGTGCTTTATAGAAAAAGCCCATCACCCGATTGAAAAAATCTTTTTTACCCGCTCTGCGAATATCGCTATAAGAGGCGCCAACGGCCCATGCCTGGAGAGGACAGATGAGCACTGGTAAAGAACAACTTGATGTCGATGAAGATTTCGTCGCGGGCGATACCGACGACACCGAAGCACCGGTTGAAGTCGCCAAGACCAACCTGAGCAAGCGCCGCACCATCGACAACCTGCTGGAAGAACGACGGCTGCAAAAGCGCCTGGCCGATCTGGACTTCGATATCTAGCCCCTGACGCCTGCGAACGCTTTTTGCCACAATGGTGCCGATCCTTGCATGGCACCGGGCAGCGACCTGCGTCTGGCAGGGTTCAGACGAGACCATTGCGCTGGGCGAGCTCGATCAGGTCTACCAGCGAGCGGGCATTGAGCTTGCTGAGCAGCCGAGTCTTGTAGGTACTCACCGTCTTGTTACTGAGGCACATGCCCTCAGCGATCTCTTTGTTGCTCTTGCCTTGGGCCAATTGTTGCAACACCATCATTTCTCGCCCCGAAAGGCGCTCGACCATGTCAGCCTCCGAAGCGTTCGCCATGTCGGCCCGGACTGAATGCAAGGCCTGATTGGGAAAATAGCTGTACCCGGAAAGCACGGCGCGGATGGCGCTCAGCAGCTCCGTGAGATTCTGCTCCTTGCACACATACCCAGCGGCCCCGGACTGCATGCAACGTCCGGAAAAGTGGCCCGGGGTCTGCGAGGTCAGCACCAGCACCTTGACGGGTGGAGCATGCACCGGCGCCGTCAGGCGATGAATGACTTCCAGGCCGCCGAGCCTGGGGATACGTATGTCGAGAATGACGATGTCCGGTTTGTGTTCCCGCGCCAGTTGCAGGGCATCGACGCCATTATCGGTTTCCGCCACCACCTCGTAGCCGTGCCGTTCCATCAGCATGCGCACCGCCAGGCGAACGACCGGATGATAATCCACGATCAGCACTCTATTCATGGGGCATCCAAATTTCGCTGTTAGAATTTTTAGAGCGCGCAAGATAGCGCAGTCTTTCTTCCGTTTGCATCGCAGCACTCCATCCAACTAGCAGTCGAGACGATTCCTACAACAGAGAACGAAATTTCCTACAAAAGATCCTTCCGGCGTCACCCTATTGCATCGTCATGCATCGCTCGCCAAAAGCTGTCTCTCGGCAAGCTGCAAACGGTACACAAGCGTTCAGTGATCAGCAAACGAACAGGCACCTGCAATCTTCACAAGGCGTTTCCGAGTAACATCCAACTCGGCTAAATGTTTTAACCTGTTATTTCATTTAATGAAGCGATCCGTTGAATCTACGCGCGCTATCTATGTACGCCGTCGCCCCCCAGCGCGGTTGAGACAATCGAGAAAACCACCCGCGCATCTCTGGATCGAGCCTGACGCTGTGCCGCGAAGCGCGCGACGCGCGGACTCGCCCGGCAGGAACCGGCTTGCAGCGCCACTTCAACTTGGAGCGCAGATTTATGGAAAGCACGAAATTAGCCAAAAGCCCGTTGACGATCATTGCTATCTTTGCGGCGACTATCGAAGCGTCGGCACTTGCATCACTTCCCCTGCTCGAATCGGACAATCAGTACATATATACCTGGTTCCTGATCGGCTTCCCGCCTTTTCTGACATTGTTGTTTTTCGTGACACTCAACTTCAATAACCGCGCACTCTATTCGCCGTCGGACTTTACTGATCAGGAGAACTTTCTGAAGACACAAAATGCTAGCAATCAAATATCCGCAGAAATCCCCGGATCCGCCAATGACTACAATCAGTTGGCGATTGCCGCCCGAACCGCCAGCAAGATTGCCGAGTCGACGTATCTCCCCTTACCGGGAGGGTTGGTGCATGTGATCGACTGTCAGCATGTCAGGGACCGCCACCATTGCTTCGAACTGATCGAAAAAATCAGCGCATTGTCGCGTGCCAGCGACCAGCAGACCGTGGACAGCCAAGTGGTCATATTGGTCAGCAGCGATCGCCTGAGCACCTGAAAGCGTCACCACATTACGGATGAAAAAAAGCCCCGGCATGAGCCAGGGCTTTTTCAGTCGGCAACCGTCGGTCAGAACAGTTTGCGACCTTTGTTGGCAGCAATACGCATGCGCAAAGCATTGAGCTTGATGAAGCCCGCCGCGTCGGCCTGGTTGTAGGCGCCGCCATCTTCTTCGAAGGTAGCGATATTCGCGTCGAACAACGACTCGTCGGACTTGCGGCCGGTAACGATGACGTTGCCCTTGTACAACTTCAAGCGAACCACGCCATTCACGTGGGCCTGAGAGGCGTCGATCATCTGTTGCAACATCAGACGCTCAGGGCTCCACCAGTAGCCGGTGTAGATCAGGCTGGCGTACTTGGGCATCAATTCATCCTTGAGATGCGCGACTTCGCGGTCAAGGGTGATGGACTCGATGGCGCGGTGCGCGCGCAGCATGATGGTGCCGCCCGGGGTTTCGTAGCAGCCACGGGACTTCATGCCCACGTAACGGTTCTCGACGATATCGAGACGGCCGACACCGTGTTCGCCGCCGATGCGGTTGAGGGTCGCAAGCACCGTGGCCGGGGTCATCTCGACGCCGTCCAGCGCCACGATGTCACCGTTGCGGTAGGTCAGTTCGAGGTACTGTGGCTTGTCGGGAGCGTTCTCCGGGGAGACGGTCCAACGCCACATGTCTTCTTCGTGCTCGGTCCAGGTGTCTTCCAGCACGCCGCCTTCATAGGAGATGTGCAGCAGGTTGGCATCCATGGAATAGGGGGATTTCTTCTTGCCGTGACGCTCGATCGGGATGGCGTGCTTTTCGGCGTAATCCATCAGCTTCTCGCGGGACAGCAGGTCCCACTCACGCCATGGAGCGATCACTTTGACGCCAGGCTTGAGGGCGTAGGCGCCCAGTTCGAAGCGCACCTGATCGTTGCCCTTGCCGGTCGCACCGTGGGAGATGGCGTCGGCGCCGGTCTCGTTGGCGATTTCGATCAGACGCTTGGCGATCAGCGGACGAGCGATGGAGGTACCCAGCAGGTACTCACCTTCATAGACGGTGTTGGCGCGGAACATCGGGAACACGAAATCGCGCACGAACTCTTCGCGCAGGTCGTCGATGTAGATTTCCTTGACGCCCATGGCCTGAGCCTTGGCGCGTGCCGGTTCGACTTCTTCGCCCTGACCCAGGTCAGCGGTGAAGGTCACGACTTCACAGTTATAAGTATCCTGCAGCCACTTGAGGATCACCGAAGTGTCCAGGCCGCCGGAATACGCCAGAACGACCTTGTTTACGTCCGCCATGCCATCACTCCACGGGGTTGTACGGAAAACCGCTGATTCTACCGTTCAAACCCACGGATTTACAGTGGCGCGACAGCCAATGACGACAAAGCGACGGTTTATAAGGTTTTTGGAGCCTGCTCCTTCGCTGTGGGAGCGGGCTCCCACAGTGTTTCAGGGCTTGGCTGGCGTGGCGGGCGGTATCGCCGGCTTGAGCGGAGCTGCGCCGGCGGTCGGTGCAGCGGCGGGCGCAATTGGCGCAGCAGGCTTGGCGGCCGTTACCGGTATCACCGACGGTGCGGCAGTTGGCGCTTGCGCACTGGACACTGGCGTTGGCGGCATCGTGAACGGCGCCGGAGCGGCTTTCTGCTCGCCGGTCACGCGCTCAAGCTCGATATTGACCCGACGATTGCGCGCACGATTGGCCGGCGAATTGTTCGGCACCAGCGGGAACTGCTCGCCATGAAAACGCACGACGATATGCTCCTCGGGCACGCCGTTGGCCTTCAAGTACTCCATGACCGCCAAGGCGCGACGACGCGAGAGATCACGGTTGGTCAGGCGGTTGCCGCTGTTGTCGGAGTGGCCGTCGAGCTCGACATGGTTGACGGTCGGATCGGCCTTCATGAAGGCGAGAATCACATCCAGATGTTTCTTCGCCGCAGCGTCCAGCTCGATGTCCTTGGGAAAACCGACCTGGGATTCGCGCACCTGATCGAAGTTCATCGCCAGCAGCTTGCCGGCGCAGATCTGAAAATCGCTGTAAGCCTTGGTGAAGTTGATCGGCAGAACCCGCACCTCGGTGCCGCGCGGGCCTTCGCCGGGGCCACGGACGACGACGCTACGGCCTTCGAGCAAGCCGTTGAGCAGCCGACTGGCTTGCCCCTGAGTACTGCTCAGCAGATTGTCGCCGGCGCCCAGACGCACGGCGCCCAGGTTGATGTCGTTGCGCCCGGGCTGCCAGGCTGCAGCGGCGGCCAGCAAGGTCGCCGAGCCGTTGCCCAGCATCGACGAGGTCGAGGCCAGGTGAAAAGTGGCCTGCTCGCCGGCGCGGCGCACGAACCCGCCCGTGCCAAAACCATTGACGGGTTGGGTCAAGCGGCACTCGAACTGATCGCCGTCGACGGTCCATGCGGCATTCTCCATGCGCGTCTGGAAAGTCAGCGCCATGGCAGGCACGCTGGCGAATGCAGTGAATAGGGCTAGATAGAGCTGGCGCACGGGAGACTCCCCTGATTGCTTTTACATACTCTGGGGATATCGGTCGGTTGCGGCAAAACTTGATACCGAGTGCCTGGACCGCCGTTTTCCGGTAGCATTCGCCGGGAGTTCGACCCGCCTGGAATCCCCAATGTCCGACCGCCTGACCCTCCTGCGTCCCGACGACTGGCACATCCATCTTCGTGATGGCGCAGTGCTTCCCCATACCGTAGCCGACGTGGCCCGCACCTTCGGGCGCGCGATCATCATGCCCAACCTGGTACCGCCGGTGCGCAACGCCGCCGATGCCGGCGCCTACCGCCAGCGCATCCTCGATGCGCGCCCGGCCGGCAGCGCGTTCGAGCCCCTGATGACGCTGTACCTCACCGACCGCACTCAGCCCGAAGATATCCGTGCGGCCTTCGCCACCGGCTTCGTGCGCGCCGCCAAGATGTACCCGGCTGGCGCTACCACCAACTCGGACTCCGGGGTCACCAGCCTCGACAACATCAGCGCCGCCCTGGAAACCATGGCCGAGCTGGGCATGTTGCTGCTGGTGCACGGTGAAGTGACTCGTGGCGAGGTCGACGTGTTCGATCGCGAGAAACTTTTCATCGACGAGCATCTGCGCCGTGTGGTCGACCGTTTCCCGACACTGAAGATCGTCTTCGAACACATCACCACCAGCGAAGCCGCGCAGTTCGTCACCGAGGCCCCGGCCAACGTCGCCGCGACCATCACCTGCCAGCATCTGCTGTACAACCGCAATCACATGCTGGTCGGCGGCATTCGCCCGCACTTCTACTGCCTGCCGATCCTCAAGCGCAATACCCATCAGGTGGCCTTGCTGGACGCCGCGACCAGCGGCAACCCGAAGTTCTTCCTTGGCAGCGACTCGGCGCCCCACGCCCAGCACGCCAAAGAAGCAGCCTGCGGTTGCGCCGGGTGCTACACCGCCTACGGCGCCATCGAGCTGTATGCCGAGGCCTTCGAACAGCGCAACGCGCTGGACAAGCTCGAAGGCTTCGCCAGCCTGTTCGGCCCGGCGTTCTACGGCTTGCCGGTGAATACCGACAGCATCACCCTGGTCCGTGAAGAATGGACTGCCCCGGTCAGCCTGCCGTTCGGCGAGCAGACTGTCATCCCGCTGCGCGCCGGTGAAAAACTGCGCTGGCGCCTGCTGGAGAAAAATGCGTGAGTGAAGATCAGTTCGACGACGAGTCCGAAGGCAGCGGTGGCGGCGGTTCGCGCCATCCCATGGCCGCACGCTTCCGCGGCTACCTGCCCGTAGTCGTCGATGTAGAGACCGGCGGTTTCAATTGCGCCACCGACGCCCTGCTGGAGATCGCCGCGACGACCATCGGCATGGACGAAAAAGGCTTCGTGTTCCCCGATCACACTTACTTCTTCCGGGTCGAACCGTTCGAGGGAGCCAACATCGAAGCCGCGGCGCTGGAGTTCACCGGCATCAAGCTGGACCATCCGCTGCGCATGGCGGTGAGCGAAGAAGCCGCCCTGACCGACATCTTCCGTGGCGTGCGCAAGGCGCTGAAGGCCAACGGCTGCAAGCGGGCGATCCTGGTGGGCCACAACAGCAGCTTCGATCTGGGCTTCCTCAACGCCGCCGTGGTGCGCGGCGACATCAAACGCAACCCGTTCCATCCCTTCTCGAGCTTTGACACGGCCACTCTTGCCGGCCTGGCCTACGGGCAGACCGTGCTGGCCAAAGCCTGTCAGGCGGCGGATATCGATTTCGACGGCCGCGAGGCGCACTCGGCTCGCTATGACACCGAGAAGACCGCCGAGCTGTTCTGCGGGATCATCAACCGCTGGAAGGAAATGGGCGGTTGGCCTGATTACGACGAGTAATACTCGTCTTGTAGCGAGGGGGCTTGCCCCCGAAAAGTATGTCAAGCAACGTTCTGTTGCCCATACACCTTTCGGGGGCAAGCCCCCTCGCTACATTCAAGCTCAGACCGTTCATCGCCGGTTACAGATCCTTCATGTTCGTACTTTGACAAGCATTCTCATTAACATTAAGATCTCCGTCATCAGCTTTTCACCGCGACGGTTTTTCTCTATGTACGTCTGCCTCTGCAAAGGTGTCACCGATCATCAAATCCGCGATGCAATCTACGAAGGCTGCTGCAGCTATCGTGAAGTCCGGGAAGCAACCGGCGTAGCCTCGCAATGTGGTAAATGCGCATGCCTTGCCAAGGATGTGGTTCGCGAGACCCTCACTGGGCTTCAGGCGACCCAGGCAGCCATACCCTATCCAGTAGAATTTACAGCGGCTTGAAAACTCGTTTTTTAAAGAACCGGACCTAGTGTCCGGTTTTTTTATGCATGCAATTCAATTAGTTAGCACCATGATGCGGAACACAAACATTCTTATTCCGATTAATTTTCACTTATTATTCAATAACTTAGGTTTGACAGTCTTGGTGGCCGGGCTCAAACTCCTGCTCATTGACAGTTAAAGAGCCGATGAGGGCCAACCATGAAAGGCGATATCAGTGTTATCCAGCATCTCAACAGGGTCCTCGGGAATGAGCTGATTGCAATCAATCAGTACTTCCTGCATGCACGCATGTATGAGGACTGGGGCCTGAATCGCCTCGGCAAGCTCGAGTACAAAGAATCCATCGATGAGATGAAGCACGCCGACAAGATCATCAAGCGCATTCTGTTCCTCGAAGGCATCCCCAACCTTCAGGAACTGGGCAAGATCCTCATCGGCGAACACACCCAGGAAATGCTCGAATGCGATCTCAAACTCGAGCACAAGGCCCATCAGGATCTCAAAGCCGCGATCGCCCACTGCGAAAGTGTCGGTGACTTTGGTAGCCGCGAAATGCTCGAAGACATCCTCGAGTCGGAAGAAGAACATATCGACTGGCTGGAAACCCAACTGGGGCTGATCGACAAGGTAGGTATCGAAAACTATCTGCAATCGAGCATGGGCGAAGAAGACTGATTTCCCCCAGCCACGAAAAAGCCCGGCTCCTGTAAAGGAAGCCGGGCTTTTTTGTGGGCGCTTGACACATCGCCTCTGGCGATGAGGGCGGGCTTGGCCGCCCCCACGGGGAATCAGGCGTTGGCCTGAGGTTCCGCTGCCTTGGCCTTTTCGACCGCGGCCTTGATGGTGCTTTGCAGTTCACCGCTGTCGAACAGGTCAGCGATGATGTCGCTGCCGCCGATCAGTTCACCACCGACCCACAGTTGTGGGAAGGTCGGCCAGTTGGCGTATTTAGGCAGATTGGCGCGGATTTCCGGGTTCTGCAGGATGTCCACGTAAGCGAATTTTTCGCCGCACTGCATGATGCACTGCGATGCCTTGGCCGAAAAACCGCACTGCGGTGCGTTGGGTGCACCTTTCATGTAGAGCAGTACGGTGTTGTTGGCAATCTGGTCTTTGATCGTTTCGATGATATCCATTGGAGCACCTCGGCTGAACTTTCCGACTCAGAATGTCGGCACGGTGACCAATGGTAACAAAAAGCCGAGCAAAACGGTCAAGCATGGGACCATCGGCTATCCGCCTCCATGCTCAAGAGGTCAGCGGTACCACGGTGGAAGGCGGATTGAGCAGCTGGATCTCCAGCACGGTCTCCACTTCTTCCTGCGCCAATGGCACGCCGGTCAGCTCGCCAATCAAGCGCCAGTGCTCGTCAAGCCCGGTGCTGATGGTCGCCATGCGGTCGATCATGCGTTTGCCCGCGGCACGGGTGACGGCGTCGTCACTGCGCAGCAGCTCGAACGACATCGAGGTCATCGATGCCGTCAGATGGGTCAACGTACGGGCGGTGATGCCCAGCAATTCCATCAATTGTTGCTCTCTCGAATCCATTCCACGACTCCCTGTATCGCATGGGACACAGTATATATCTCACCCAAGGATTTTATGGAACGTCCCGCCATCGGATCACAGCGAATTGCGGACTGTCCGCCTTAACCAATGACAGTGGGCCGTTGCGGGGAGTTCATTGCCATGGACAGGGGCGCAGGTGTACAAAAAGTCACCGCAGGCCAAGCTACGAGTAGCTGGCGCTGAAAAGTGCTGTTCACAAGCGCTTGTCATAACTCGTTGCACTCTTTTCCGTCGCACGCCGATAGCGGTTTTGTCGTGGGTTGGACGCATTATTTTTTGCAAACCGATCGATAAAAGGTAGCCGCCATTGGTAAGGCGCGACATTTTCTTATACGATCGCGTCCTTCCCTTATTTTCGTCGCCCCGTGCGGCTTTCGCCTGCAGGTCTCAACTGTTTTTGTCGAAACGGTCTTATAGAGGATCTGCGGTCCGTTGCAAAAAGGTAGTCAATGATGAGCGCAAGGCACTTTCTCTCCCTGATGGATTGCACGCCCGATGAGCTGGTCGGCATCATTCGTCGAGGGATCGAGCTCAAAGACCTGCGTAACCGCGGTGTACTGTTCGAACCATTGAAAGGCCGGGTGCTGGGCATGATTTTCGAAAAGTCCTCGACCCGGACCCGGTTGTCCTTCGAAGCCGGCATGATCCAGCTCGGTGGCCAGGCGATCTTCCTGTCGCCGCGCGATACCCAATTGGGCCGCGGCGAGCCGATCGGCGATTGCGCCATCGTCATGTCGAGCATGCTCGACGTGATGATGATCCGCACCTATGCCCACAGCAATCTCACCGAGTTCGCGGCCAATTCCCGCGTACCGGTGATCAATGGCCTGTCCGACGATCTGCACCCTTGCCAGCTGCTGGCGGACATGCAGACCTTCCTCGAACATCGCGGCTCGATCAAAGGCCGCACCGTGGCGTGGGTCGGGGATGGCAACAACATGTGCAACAGCTATATCGAAGCGGCCATCCAGTTCGATTTCCAGCTGCGCATCGCCTGCCCGGAAGGCTTCGAGCCGAATCCCGCATTCGTCGCCCAGGCCGGCGATCGCGTGCAGATCTTCCGTGATCCGAAAGAGGCCGTACGCGGCGCCCATCTGGTGAGTACCGACGTCTGGACCTCAATGGGCCAGGAAGAGGAAACCGCCCGCCGTCTTAAGCTGTTCGCGCCCTATCAGGTCAACCGCGAACTGCTCGACCTGGCGGCCGGCGATGTGCTGTTCATGCACTGTCTGCCGGCCCATCGCGGCGAAGAAATCAGCATGGACGTGCTCGACGACCCTCGTGCGGTCGCTTGGGATCAGGCCGAGAACCGTCTGCACGCTCAGAAAGCCCTGCTCGAATTCCTCGTCGAGACGGGCTATCACGAAGCATGAGCCTGCTCGAGCTTCGGGACCTGGCATGCGGCTATGGCGGCAGGCCGGTCGTCCAGCAGTTGAACCTGGAGTTGCAGGCGGGCGACATCGGTTGCCTGCTGGGGGCTTCGGGTTGCGGCAAGACCACCACCCTGCGCGCCATCGCCGGCTTCGAAACGGTTTGCAGCGGCAGCATCCACCTGGGCGGCGAAATTGTCGCCCGGCCAGGCTTCACCCTCGCTCCGGAAAAACGCCGGATCGGCATGGTGTTCCAGGATTACGCGTTGTTTCCCCACCTGAGCGTGACCGATAACGTGCTCTTCGGCATTCGCCAGCAGGCCGAGGCGCGCAAGCTGGCCGATGAGATGCTCGAACTGGTCAACCTGCAAGGGCTGGGGCAACGCTTTCCCCACGAGCTGTCCGGTGGCCAGCAGCAACGTGTCGCCCTCGCCCGCGCCTTGGCACCGCAGCCACGGTTGCTGCTGCTCGACGAGCCGTTCTCCAACCTCGACGTCGAGTTGCGCCGGCGCCTCAGCCATGAGGTGCGCGATATTCTCAAGCAGCGCGGCACCAGCGCCATTCTGGTCACCCATGACCAAGAGGAGGCCTTTGCCGTCAGCGATCAGGTCGGCGTTTTCAAACAAGGCCGCCTGGAGCAGTGGGATACCCCCTACAACCTCTATCACGCGCCGCAAACGCCTTACGTCGCGCGTTTTATCGGCCAGGGGTTGTTCATTCGGGGTCAGCAAGGCCAAGGGCAGCGGGTGATGACCGAGTTGGGTGAGGTGCACACGCAGGCCGAGGTCAAGCCCGGGCAGGCCGTCGAAGTTTTGCTTCGTCCGGACAGCCTGCAATACGTTGCCGACAGCCCGGTGCGGGCGCGAGTGCTGGGCGCGGTGTTCCAGGGCGCCTCGATTCTGTACCGCTTGCAGCTGCCCAGCGGCGCTGCGGTAGAGGCTTTGCTGCCGAGCCAGCAGCAGCATGCGCAAGGAAGCGAGATCGGTGTGGCTTTGGCGACAACCCGACTGGTGAGTTTTCCCGCCGCAAACTGACGGCTAGTCCACCAGCAATCTGCCGCTGGCCACCAGGCGGACAAACCCGCCGATCTTCACCCGATCGTCCTCCAGACGGCACGCCAGCTCACCGCCACGCGCGGAACACTGCCAGGCGCTGAGCAAGGTCTTGTTCAAGCGATGCGACCAATAGGGAATCAGGCTGCAGTGCGTGGCACCCGTGACCGAATCTTCGTTGATACCGATGGCCGGGGCGAAATAGCGCGAGACAAAATCGTGATGCTCGCCCCGCGCCGTGATGATCACCCCCGGCCACAGCAATTTCGCCACCGCCGCGAAATCGGGCTTGCATGCCCTGACCGCAGCTTCCGACTCCAGCACCACCAGCAACGACATCGACGCCAGCACGTCGACCACGGGCGTGCGCAACGCCCGCTCGACATCGACCGTGACCCCCAGCTCACTGGGTTCGATCACCGGAAAATCCAGCCATAGCCGACCGCCCTCGCGGGTGACGCTCAGACGCCCGGATTTGCTGGCGAACTCGATGACATCGCCAGGCGCCCCATAGAGTTCGAACAGCACATGGGCAGCCGCCAGGGTGGCGTGCCCGCACAGCGGTACCTCGGTGGTCGGGGTAAACCAGCGGATATGCCAGCCCGTCGCCTCATGCACCACGAACGCCGTCTCCGCCAGATTATGCTCTGCGGCGATCTGCTGCATGCGCTCCTCAGGCAGCCAGGCATCCAGACGGTAGACCATGGCCGGATTACCGGCGAACGGACGCTCGGTGAAAGCATCAACCTGGTGAAAGTCCAGTGGCATGGCCAGACCTCTCGAATAAGCGAAGGACGGTTGAAAAACTCAGGCCTTGGCAATGGCGGCGAACTGCGCCTGCGTGTGCTCGGCCAGCGTCGATGCTGCCAACTCCACCTCGAGACCACGGCGGCCGGCGCTGACGAAGATGGTGCTAAAAGGTTGAGCCGATTGATCGATGAAAGTTCGCAGGCGTTTTTTCTGCCCCAATGGGCTGATGCCGCCCAGCAGATAGCCAGTAGAGCGCTGCGCTGCGGCTGGGTCGGCCATCTCGCACTTCTTCACGCCCGCGGCCTGGGCCAGCGCCTTGAGATCGAGGCTGCCGACTACCGGCACGACCGCCACCAGCAATTCGTGGCGTTCAGTGGCGGCCAGCAGGGTCTTGAACACCTGCTCAGGTTGCAGGCCAAGTTTTTCCGCCGCCTCCAGGCCATAGGACGGCGCCTTGGGGTCATGCTCGTAACTGTGAATCCGATGTTCGGCGCGGGCTTTTTTCAACAGGTCCAAAGCGGGTGTCATGGGGGCTCCTGCAATTCAAGGAAGACGCCGGCCTGTTTCGCCAGCGCTCATGGATTCTGGCTGATCCGGCGGTATTTTTCCCCCTTGACCGACACATTCCGAAGTCTTTTCGCCGCCATCGCTTACCCCGGCGGTCATATAATGGCCGCCGGTTCACTTTCGACCTTTGACATATGCGTTTCTTGTCTATATTTTTTCGTTTGTGAAGATTCCGCGCTCAAACGCGACTATTCGCCGCAATACCGCCGACCGTGATGGGGTTTTACGGTCGGGACAATACAGAGCGCCAGAACGGCGCCAGACAAAAACAAAAACGAGGTACCGCATGACCCAGTCTATCCAGCAACCGACGTTGTCCAGTCAATGTGTGGCCGAGTTCCTCGGAACCGCACTGTTCATTTTTTTCGGTACCGGTTGCGTCGCCGCGCTCAAGGTCGCGGGCGCCAGCTTCGGCTTATGGGAAATCAGCATCATCTGGGGTGTGGGCGTGAGTCTCGGGGTGTATTTGAGCGCCGGGGTGTCAGGGGGGCATCTGAGCCCGGCGGTGAGCATCGCCTTGTGCGTGTTCGCCGGTTTCGAAAAACGCAAACTGCCGTTTTACATCGTCGCCCAGGTCGCCGGCGCCTTCTGCGGCGCCGCGCTGGTGTACACGCTCTACAGCTCGCTATTCTTCGATTACGAACAAACCCATCACATGGTGCGTGGCAGCGTCGAAAGCCTGCAGCTGGCTTCGGTCTTCTCGACCTACCCGCATCCAGCCTTGAGCACCGCCCAGGCGTTTCTGGTCGAAATGGTCATTACCGCCATTCTGATGGCGGTGATCATGGCGCTGACCGACGACAACAACGGCGTGCGCCGCGGTCCGTTGGCACCGCTGTTGATCGGCCTGCTGGTGGCGGTCATCGGCAGCTCCATGGGGCCCTTGACCGGCTTCGCGATGAACCCGGCACGGGACGTCGGCCCCAAGCTGATGACCTTCTTCGCTGGCTGGGGTGACATCGCCTTCACTGGCGGTCGCGATATCCCCTACTTCCTGATTCCCATCTTTGCCCCGATCATAGGCGCCTGCCTGGGCGCCGGCGCCTACCGGTTGCTGATCGGCCGCAATCTGCCCGTCGCCGTACCAGAGCCTATAGTCGCTGATAACGCTGAAAACATTGCCGGGGACAAGGCCCGAGCCTGACCAGCTGCGTGCCCCACCGTGCTGATCCATCCACTTTTTGCGCAAGGCCATCGCCATGACCGATATCCAGAACAAGAACTACATCATCGCCCTTGACCAGGGCACCACCAGTTCGCGGGCGATCATCTTCGATCGCGACGCCAATGTGGTCTGCACCTCGCAGCGCGAATTCACCCAGCATTACCCGCAGCCGGGTTGGGTCGAACACGATCCGATGGAAATCTTCGCCACGCAGAGCGCGACCATGGTCGAAGTGCTGGCCAAAGCCGGCCTGCACCATGATCAGGTTGCCTGCATCGGCATCACCAACCAGCGCGAAACCACCGTGGTCTGGGAGAAGGAAAGCGGCCGGCCGATCTATAACGCGGTGGTCTGGCAGTGCCGACGCAGTGCCGAGATCTGCCAGCAGCTCAAGCGCGACGGCATGGAGGAATACATCAAGGCCACCACGGGCCTGGTCATCGACCCCTATTTCTCCGGCACCAAACTCAAGTGGATTCTGGACAACGTCGAAGGCAGCCGCGAACGCGCGCGCCGCGGCGAGCTGCTGTTCGGCACCGTCGATAGCTGGCTGATCTGGAAATTCACCGGCGGCAAGACCCACGTCACCGACTTCACCAACGCCTCGCGCACCATGCTGTTCAACATCCATACGCTGGAGTGGGACGCCAAGATGCTCGAAACCCTGGACATCCCGCGCGAGATGCTTCCAGAGGTCAAGTCGTCCTCCGAAATCTACGGCCGCACCAAGAGCGGCATCGCCATCGGCGGTATCGCCGGCGACCAGCAGGCGGCGCTGTTCGGGCAGATGTGCGTAGAGCCAGGCCAGGCCAAGAACACCTATGGCACCGGCTGCTTCCTGTTGATGAACACCGGCTCCAAGGCGGTCGAGTCCAAGCACGGCATGCTCACCACCATCGCCTGTGGCCCTCGCGGCGAAGTCGCCTACGCATTGGAAGGCGCGGTATTCAACGGCGGCTCCACCGTGCAGTGGCTGCGCGACGAGCTCAAACTGGTCAACGATGCCTATGACACCGAGTACTTCGCCAGCAAGGTCAAGGACAGCAACGGCGTGTATCTGGTACCGGCCTTCACCGGCCTGGGCGCGCCCTACTGGGACCCGTACGCCCGTGGCGCGCTGTTCGGGCTGACCCGTGGGGTCAAGGTCGACCACATCATCCGTGCCGCACTGGAATCGATCGCCTACCAGACCCGCGACGTACTGGACGCCATGCAGCAGGATTCCGGCGAACGCCTGAAGGCACTGCGTGTGGACGGCGGCGCAGTGGCCAACAACTTCCTGATGCAGTTCCAGGCCGACATCCTCGGCACCCACGTCGAGCGCCCGCAAATGCGCGAGACCACGGCACTGGGCGCGGCGTATCTGGCGGGTCTGGCCTGTGGCTTCTGGAAGAGCCTGGATGAGCTGCGCGGCAAGGCCGTGATCGAGCGCGAGTTCGAGCCGCTGCTGGACGATGCGGAAAAAGAGAAGCTCTATGCCGGCTGGCAGAAAGCGGTCGAGCGCACCCGCGACTGGGAACCGCACGACGCCGATTGATTGCGGTTCGCCACGGTGGCGAGGGGGCTTGCTCCCGATACGGTGCTGTAGTCGACTCATCTGTAGCTGACACACCGTATCGGGAGCAAGCCCCTCACCACAGGGTTGGCAGCCACGCTGGCTCTGACACTCAACCTGCGGCATCATGGGGGAATTTGTACGGCAGCCCGAAGGAATGCCCATGAACCTGCCTCCGCGCCAACAACAAATCATCGAACTGGTCCGCGAACGCGGCTACGTCAGTATCGAAGAAATGGCCCAGCTGTTCGTCGTGACCCCGCAGACCATCCGCCGCGACATCAACCAGCTTGCCGAGAGCAACCTGCTGCGTCGCTACCACGGCGGTGCGGCCTACGACTCCAGTATCGAAAACACCGCCTACGCCATGCGCGCCGATCAGATGCGCGACGAAAAACAGCGCATCGCCGAAGCCATCGCCGCGCAGATTCCAGATCACGCCTCGCTGTTCATCAACATCGGCACCACCACCGAATCCATTGCCCGCGCCCTGCTCAACCACAACCAGCTGAAGGTCATCACCAACAACCTGCACGTGGCCTCCATCCTCAGCGGCAAGGATGATTTCGAAGTGCTGTTGGCCGGTGGCAACGTGCGCCGCGACGGTGGCGTCGTGGGCCAGGCCAGTGTCGATTTCATTAACCAATTCAAGGTCGATTACGCGCTGGTGGGCATCAGCGGCATCGACGAAGACGGCAGCCTGCTGGACTTCGACTATCAAGAGGTGCGGGTGTCTCAGGCGATCATCGCCAACGCGCGGCAAGTCATCCTCGCCGCCGACTCCAGCAAGTTCGGGCGCAACGCCATGGTTCGCCTGGGGCCGATCAGCCTGATCGACTGCCTGGTGACCGATCAGCCACCCGTGGCATCGCTCACGCAGTTGCTGAGCCAGCATAAGGTCCGTCTCGAAGTCGTATGACCAACGGTGAGGGGCCCTCGCCCCTCCCGATCCAGGGCCCTTCGCGCCCGAAAATGTTCGTTAATGTTCCTTTCTCGCCTTCGCCCATCAATAAATTCAATCGAATTCGACTGGATACCCCTTCGCTATTGCGCTAGTATTTTCGGAATCGAACATCAATGTTCGAAATCACTCTAATAATTTTCGCCGCAATAACGCCCAGGAGGCTGCCCGATGCCCCATTCAACCGTGCCCACCCCACCGCTGGCCGAGGTTTACGACGTTGCCGTGATCGGTGGCGGCATCAATGGTGTCGGCATCGCTGCGGATGCTTCCGGTCGAGGCCTGTCGGTCTTCCTGTGCGAAAAGGACGACCTGGCCAGCCACACGTCTTCCGCCAGCAGCAAATTGATCCACGGCGGCCTGCGTTATCTGGAGCATCATGAATTTCGCCTGGTGCGCGAAGCACTGGCCGAGCGTGAAGTCCTCTTGGCCAAGGCGCCACACATCGTCAAGCCCATGCGCTTCGTGCTGCCGCACCGCCCGCACCTGCGCCCGGCGTGGATGATCCGTGCCGGCCTGTTTCTCTATGACCACCTGGGCAAGCGGGAAAAACTGCCAGGCTCGCGCAGCCTGCGCTTCGGTGCCGACAGCCCGCTCAAGCCCGTGATCAGCCGCGGTTTCGAATACTCCGACTGCTGGGTCGATGACGCACGCCTGGTGGTGCTCAACGCCATCGCCGCCCGTGAAAACGGCGCGCACATTCATACCCGCACCCGTTGCCTGAGCGCTCAGCGCGTGGGCAGCCAGTGGCTGGTGCAACTGGAACGCGCCGATGGCTCGCGCTTCTCGATCATCGCCAAGGCGCTGGTCAATGCCGGCGGACCCTGGGTCGCCAAGTTCATCCGGGAAGACCTGAAACTGGATTCTCCCTACGGTATCCGCCTGATCCAGGGCAGCCACCTGATCGTGCCCAAGCTGTACGAGGGCGAGAACGCCTTCATTCTGCAGAACGAGGATCAGCGCATCGTGTTCGCCATTCCTTACCTGCAGCGCTTCACCATTCTGGGCACCACCGACCGCGAATACACCGGCGATCCGTCCAAGGTTGCCATTACCGAGGGCGAGACCGACTACGTGCTGAACGTGGTCAACGCGCACTTCAAAAAGCAGCTGACCCGCGACGACATCATCACCACCTACTCCGGTGTGCGCCCACTGTGCAACGACGAGTCGGACAACCCGTCGGCCATTACCCGCGACTACACCCTGTCGCTCAGCGGTTCGGCGCAAGAGGCGCCGTTGCTGTCGGTGTTCGGCGGCAAGCTGACCACCTACCGCAAGCTGGCCGAGTCGGCCATGGCCCAGTTGGCGCCGTTCTTCAAGCAGATGACCGCGCCCTGGACCGCCAAGGCGACCCTGCCCGGCGGCGAAGACATGACCACGCCGCAGGCACTGGCGCAGACGCTGCAGAACCGTTTCGGCTGGCTCCCGCAGGGCCTGGCTCAACGTTGGTCGATCACCTACGGCAGCCGCGTCTGGCAATTGCTCGAAGGCGTGCAAGCGCTCAGCGATCTGGGTGAACACCTGGGTGGCGGCCTGTACAGCCGCGAAGTCGATTACCTGCGCAGCCACGAATGGGCGGTGGAGGCCCAGGACATTCTCTGGCGCCGCACCAAGCTCGGCCTGTTCACCACTCCCGACGAGCAGGCCAACCTGGCGCGCTACCTGGACAAGGCCAAGCAGGCCAGCGGCACGGTCGCCGCCTGACTCCAATTCCACTCTTGTAGCGAGGGGGCTTGCCCCCGAAAACCGTCAGACAGCCAAGGCATCAGCGTCTGACCATTTGATCGGGGGCAAGCCCCCCCGCTACAGTGGGGTACGTCGAGCGTTCGGATTTCCGAATGCTCCCACGCCAGGCATTCGCAAACCCGTACGAATCTCCCCCGCGCAACCTCCTCGCACTTAATAAAATCCCTTTCAAATCAATACAGAACCGGCCCGTGCACGGTCTGGCATGACTCCTGCTCTATGCTTTGCATCGGATGTTCTGCAGCAAGGCAGAGCGTTCGCCCGAGCGAGCCTGCGGGCTCCATAAAAAAAACAATGTTCGAGGAGTAGTCGATGCGTATCGTTCCCCACCTGTTGGGCGTTGCCATTACCGCCGCACTGATCAGCACCCCCGTATTCGCCGCCGAGCTCACCGGTACCCTGAAAAAGATCAAGGAGTCCGGGACCATCACCCTCGGCCACCGCGATGCCTCCATTCCGTTTTCCTACATGGCCGATGCCTCGGGCAAACCCGTGGGCTACTCCCATGACATCCAGCTCAAGATCGTCGAGGCCCTGAAAAAAGACCTGGACATGCCGGACCTGAAGGTCAACTACAACCTGGTCACTTCCCAGACGCGTATCCCACTGGTACAGAACGGCACCGTCGACATCGAATGCGGCTCCACCACCAACAACGCCGAACGCGCGCAACAAGTGGCGTTCTCGGTAGGCATTTTCGAGATCGGCACCCGTCTGCTGTCCAAGGAAGGCTCGGCCTACAAGGACTTCGACGACCTCAAGGGCAAAAACGTGGTGACCACCGCCGGCACCACCTCCGAACGCCTGCTCAAGTCGATGAACGCCGACAAGCAGATGGGCATGAACATCATCTCGGCCAAGGACCACGGCGAGTCCTTCCAGATGCTCGAGTCAGGCCGCGCTGTGGCCTTCATGATGGACGACGCCTTGCTGGCCGGTGAAATGGCCAAGGCCAAGAAGCCTGGCGACTGGGCCGTCACCGGCACCGCGCAGTCCTATGAAATCTATGGCTGCATGATGCGCAAGGGCGATGAGCCGTTCAAAAAGGCGGTCGATGACGCCATCAAGGCAACCTTCGCCTCAGGCGACATCAACGGTATCTACAACA
Source organism: Pseudomonas sp. GW821-FHT01A09 (assembly GCF_058986725.1). NCBI lineage: Bacteria > Pseudomonadati > Pseudomonadota > Gammaproteobacteria > Pseudomonadales > Pseudomonadaceae > Pseudomonas > Pseudomonas sp. GW821-FHT01A09. The sequence goes on along the minus strand of NZ_JBYSWB010000012.1, from coordinate 9,870 downwards.
AGTGGTTCACCCAGCCGATCCCACCGAAGGGCCTGAACCTGAACTTCCCGATGAGCGACGAGCTCAAGCAACTGATCGCCAACCCCAGCGACCAGCCCGCCCCGGAAAAAAAGCAGTAACAACTGACTGAACTCACTGGCCCGCCATCGCGCGCGCCAGTGAGCAACCGTGGCTCGCTACAGAGGGGAGACCCTATGAATTACAACTGGGATTGGAGCGTGTTCTTCAAATCCACCGGTGTCGGCAGCGAGATCTACCTCGACTGGTACATCGCCGGCCTGGGCTGGACCATCGGTATCAGCATCGTCGCCTGGCTGATCGCGCTGGTGCTCGGCTCGCTGTTGGGGGTGATGCGCACGCTGCCCAACCGCTGGGTGGCTGGCATCGCCACCGCTTATGTCGAACTGTTTCGCAATGTGCCGCTGCTGGTGCAGCTGTTCATCTGGTACTTTCTGGTGCCCGACTTGCTGCCGGAACATCTGCAGGAGTGGTACAAGCAGGACCTCAACCCGACCACCTCGGCCTTCCTCAGCGTGGTCGTGTGCCTGGGGCTGTTCACCGCAGCACGGGTCTGCGAACAGGTGCGCACCGGTATCGAAGCCCTGCCCCGCGGTCAGGAATCGGCCGCTCGCGCCATGGGCTTTCGCCTGCCGCAGATCTACTGGAACGTGCTGCTGCCGCAAGCCTATCGGGTGATCATTCCGCCGCTTACCTCGGAGTTTCTCAACGTTTTCAAGAACTCTTCGGTGGCCTCGCTGATCGGCCTCATGGAGCTGCTGGCGCAAACCAAGCAGACCGCCGAATTCTCCGCCAACCTGTTCGAAGCCTTCACCCTGGCGACGCTGATCTACTTCACCTTGAACATGGGCCTGATGCTGCTGATGCGCCTGATCGAGAAGAAAGTCGCGGTGCCCGGGCTGATCTCCCTGGGGGGTAAATAATGGACTTCAGTGGCATCATCCCAGCCCTGCCCGGCCTGTGGAACGGCATGCTGATGACCTTGCAGTTGATGGTCATGGGCATCGTCGGCGGCATCGTCCTGGGCACCCTGCTGGCGCTCATGCGCCTGTCGCCGAGCAAGCTGCTCTCGCGCATCGCCGGGGCCTACGTCAATTACTTCCGCTCTATCCCGCTGCTGCTGGTGATCACCTGGTTCTACCTGGCGGTGCCGTTCGTGCTGCGCTGGATCACCGGCCAGGACACCCCGGTCGGCGCGTTCACCTCTTGCGTGGTGGCGTTCATGATGTTCGAGGCCGCGTACTTCTGCGAAATCGTGCGGGCCGGCGTGCAGTCGATCGCCAAGGGCCAGATGGGCGCGGCGCAGGCACTGGGCATGACCTACGGCCAGACCATGCGCCTGATCATCCTGCCCCAGGCGTTCCGCAAGATGACGCCGCTGCTGTTGCAGCAGAGCATCATCCTGTTTCAGGACACCTCGCTGGTCTACACCGTCGGCCTGGTGGACTTTCTCAATGCTGCCCGCGCCAATGGCGACATCATTGGCCAGGCCAATGAGTTCCTGTTGTTCGCGGGTGCGGTGTACTTCGTGATCAGCTTCAGCGTATCGCTGCTGGTCAAACGTCTGCAGAAAAGGTTGGCCGTATGATTTCCATCAAGAACATCAACAAGTGGTATGGCGAATTCCAGGTGCTGACCGATTGCAGCACCGAAGTCAAAAAGGGCGAAGTGGTGGTGGTCTGCGGGCCATCGGGTTCGGGCAAGTCGACCCTGATCAAGTGCGTCAACGCCCTGGAGCCCTTTCAGCAGGGTGACATCGTGGTCGACGGTACCTCGATCGCCGATCCCAAGACCAATCTGCCCAAGCTGCGCTCGCGAGTCGGCATGGTGTTCCAGCATTTCGAGCTGTTCCCGCACCTGACCATCACCGAAAACCTCACCATCGCGCAAATCAAGGTGCTGGGCCGCAGCAAGGAAGAGGCCACGCAAAAGGGTTTGCAACTGCTTGATCGCGTTGGCCTCAAGGCCCATGCCCACAAGCATCCGGGACAACTTTCCGGCGGCCAGCAACAGCGTGTGGCGATCGCCCGCGCCTTGGCGATGGACCCGGTGGTGATGCTGTTCGACGAGCCGACTTCGGCGCTCGATCCGGAAATGGTCAACGAGGTGCTCGACGTCATGGTGCAACTGGCCCAAGAGGGCATGACCATGATGTGCGTGACCCACGAGATGGGCTTCGCCCGCAAGGTCGCCAATCGGGTGATTTTCATGGATCAGGGGCAGATCGTCGAAGACTGCCAGAAGGAAGCATTCTTCGGCGATGTCAGCGCACGCTCCGAGCGCGCCCAGCAGTTCCTGGCGAAAATCCTGCAACACTGACAGCCGCCCCTACCCCCCGTAGCGAGGGGGCTTGCCCCCGAATGGTTGACCAGCAATGAACAGGTCGCTGAGAGCATTTTCGGGGGCGAGCCCCCTCGCTACAGGTTTATGATGCTGGTCGGCCCAAGGCGACTGTGATGAAATGCGCTCCCTCTCAATTTCGCGCCGCGCCGCCCGATCTCGCCGTGAAACCCCGACTGATCCGCCAAGTGTTCCTGCCTCCCCTGCTGGTCGCCCTGATGCTCGGCCTGGGTTACCTCGGCTTCTGGATCAGCGATCGCGCCGGTATCCGTAGCCTCAGCGAAAGCGGCCAGCGCCAGCTGGAACTGCAAGCGCGGGCGGTCGAGAGCGAAATCAACCGCTACACCTACCTGCCCAGCCTGCTGGAGCTGGAAAACACCGTCTCGGCCCTGCTTGCGCACCCGGACGCCGACCACCGCGGCCCGGTCAACGAATACCTGGACGGCCTCAATCGGCGCAGCAACAGCCGCGCCATTTACGTGCTCGACACCAGCGGCCGGGTGCAGGCCAGCAGCAACTGGCGCGACAGCGACAGCTATGTCGGTGAAGACCTGGCCTTTCGGCAGTACTTCCAGGATGCCATCCGCGGCCTGCAAGGGCGCTTCTACGGCATCGGCAGCACCTCGGGCGAGCCCGGCTACTACCTGGCCCACGGCCTGGAACAGAACGGCCGGATCATCGGCGTGGCCGTCATCAAGGTGCAATTGCAGGCGCTGGAATCGCTGTGGCAACGGGCGCACCTGGAGACCTTCGTCAGCGACGAGAACGGCATCATCATTCTTTCCAGCGATCCCGAGCGCCGACTCAAATCGACCCGCCCGTTGTCGCCTGACATCAAGGAGCGCCTGGCCCGCAGCCTGCAGTACTACTGGACGCCGTTCTCGGAACTGCAGCCGCTGGCGCGGGAAACCCTGACCGATGGCATCGAAAAACTCACCTTCCCAAGCAACGACAGGTTGCACAGCAACACCGCGTATCTGGCCCAGAGCCAACCGCTGAACGACTCGCGCTGGCAATTCACCTTGCTCACCCCACTGCAGGACCAGCGCCGCGAAGCCATCATCCACGGTGTGCTGGTGGCGGTGGCCTTCGCCCTGTGCACCATCCTGCTGATCGCCTGGAACGAGCGGCGCAAGGTCATCGCCACCCGCTTGGCGGCCCGCGAAGCACTGGAAGAAGCCAATAACCTGCTGGAGCGGCGCATCACCGAACGCACCAGCGACCTGCGCGCCAGCAACGAGCGGCTCAAGGGCCAGATCCGCGAACGGCGCCAGGCTGAAGATACCCTGCGCAAGGCCCAGGACGAACTGGTGCAGGCCGGCAAGCTGGCGGCCATCGGGCAGATGTCTACCAGCATCGCCCACGAGCTCAACCAGCCGCTGGCGGCGCTGCGCACCCTGTCGGGCAACACCGTGCGCTTTCTCGAGCGCGGTGCCCTCGACACCGCCAGCACCAACCTGCGCACCATGAACGATCTGATCGACCGCATGGGTCGTATCACCGCCAGCCTGCGCGCCTTCGCCCGGCGCGGTGACGACAAGGGCCAGGCGTCTCTGACCGGCGCGATCGATGCCGCGCTGCAACTGCTGGAAGCGCGCTTGCAGGGCGTGCAGATAAACCGTGATGTGGCCGCCGCCCAGCTGCCCATCGATCAGACCCGCCTCGAACAGATTCTCGTCAACCTGATCGGCAATGCGCTGGACGCCATGCAAAGCCAGGCCGAGCCGCAACTGTGGCTGAGCAGCGAACTGGATCAGCAGCAAGCGTCCGGCAAATACCGCCTGCGGGTGCGCGACAATGGCCATGGCATCAGCGGCGAGGCCCGTGAGCACCTGTTCGAACCCTTCTTCACCACCAAGCCGGGCGACCACGGCCTGGGCCTCGGCCTGACGCTGTCGGCCAGCCTCGCCGCTGCCGCCGGCGGCCATCTGGGCATGGAAAGCTCCGGCCCCGACGGCACCGTGTTCATCCTCAGCCTGCCTTTGGGCACGCCCCTTTTGACGAGTCCCACAGCATGAACCAGCCCTTGAGCGTTTTGATCGTCGAAGACGATCCCCATGTGTTGCTGGGCTGCCAGCAGGCCTTGGCCCTTGAAGACATCGTCAGCGAAGGGGTCGGCAGCGCCGAGGAGGCGCTGGCGCGGATCGGCGACGACTTCGCCGGTATCGTCGTCAGCGATATCCGCCTGCCTGGCATCGATGGCCTGCAACTGCTCGACCAGTTGAAGGCCCGCGACCCAAGCCTGCCAGTCGTCTTGATCACCGGCCATGGCGACATCTCCATGGCGGTCGGGGCGATGCGCGCCGGTGCGTACGACTTCATGGAAAAGCCCTTTTCCCCGGAGCGCCTGGTCGATGTGGTGCGCCGCGCCCTGGAGCATCGCGGCCTGGCACGCGAGGTGAGTTCGCTGCGGCGCCAGCTGGCCGGTCGCTCGGCGCTGGAGACGCGCATCATCGGCCGCTCGCCGGCCATGGAGAACCTGCGCGAGCTGATCGCCAACGTCGGCGACACCTCGGCCAACGTGCTGATCGAGGGGGAAACCGGCACCGGCAAGGAGTTGGTCGCGCGCTGTCTGCACGACTTCAGCCGGCGTCAGGGCAACGCCTTTGTCGCACTCAATTGCGGCGGCTTGCCGGAGAGCCTGTTCGACAGCGAGATCTTCGGCCATGAAGCCAACGCCTTTACCGGCGCCGGCAAGCGCCGCATCGGCAAGATCGAACATGCCGATCAGGGCACGTTGTTCCTCGACGAGATCGAGAGCATGCCGATGTCGATGCAGATCAAGCTGCTGCGGGTGCTGCAGGAGCGCACCCTGGAGCGGCTGGGCTCGAACCAGAGCATCGAGGTCGATTGCCGGGTCATCGCCGCGACCAAGTCCGACCTGGAAGCGCTGAGCCAGCAGCGGCAGTTCCGCAGCGACCTGTACTACCGCCTCAACGTGGTGACCCTGGAGCTGCCGCCCTTGCGCGAGCGCCGTGAGGACATCCTCATGCTGTTCGAGCACTTCCTGCAATTGTCGGCATTGCGCTTCGACCGCGACCCGGCGCCGCTGGATGCCAGCACCGTATCGCGCTTGATGAGCCACGACTGGCCGGGCAACGTGCGCGAACTGCGCAACGTTGCCGAACGCCATGCGCTGGGCCTGCCGGCGTTCAAGAAGAGCGCCAGCGATGCCCTGCAGCAGCCGGCGAATTTCGCCGAGGCGGTGGAGGCCTTCGAGCGCAATCTGCTCAGCGAGGCGCTGCAGCGCAGTGGCGGCAATCAGAGCCAGGCCAGCCAGGAGCTGGGCATGGCCAAGACCACCCTGTTCGACAAGGTCAAGAAGTACGGCCTGGGCTGACGGCCGGGGCGGTCAGAGCCTCTGCCCCCTTACGCCAATTGGCGGCGCAACTGCCGCGCCGCCGCCACCATGTTCACTAGCGCCGCTTCGGTCTCGGGCCAGGCACGGGTCTTGAGACCGCAGTCCGGGTTGACCCACAGGCGCTCGGCCGGGATGCGCTGGATCGCCTTGGTCATCAGTTTGACCATCTCGGCGCTGTCGGGCACCCGCGGCGAGTGGATGTCATAGACACCAGGGCCGATGTCGTTGGGGTAGTCGAAGGCTTCAAAGGCTTGCAGCAGTTCCATGTCCGAGCGCGAGGTCTCGATGGTGATGACATCGGCATCCATGGCCGCAATCGCTTCGATCACGTCGTTGAATTCGCTGTAGCACATGTGGGTATGGATCTGCGTTTCGTCCCGCACGCTGCTGGCACACAGGCGGAAGGCCTCGACCGCCCAATCCAGATACGCCTGCCATTGCGCCCGACGCAGCGGCAAGCCCTCACGAAAGGCGGCTTCGTCGATCTGCACGATCTTGATGCCGGCTCGCTCCAGATCCACCACTTCGTCGCGAATCGCCAGCGCCAGCTGCTGCGCCTGCACCTGACGCGATACGTCTTCGCGCGGGAACGACCACATCAGCATGGTCACCGGCCCGGTCAGCATGCCTTTCATGACCTTGTCGGTCTGGCGTTGCGCGTATTCGATCCAGGCCACGGTCATGGCCTGCGGGCGGCTCAAATCGCCGTAGATGATCGCCGGCTTGACGCAGCGCGAGCCGTAGCTCTGGACCCAGCCGAAGCGGGTGAACAGGTAACCCTCCAGCTGCTCGGCGAAGTACTCGACCATGTCGTTGCGCTCGGCCTCGCCATGCACCAGCACATCCAGCCCCAGGCGCTCCTGTACCTGCACCGCGTGGCGGATCTCGCTGTGCATCGCGTCGGTGTAATCATTGGCCGAGAGCTTGCCTTGCTTGAACGCCTGACGCGCCAGGCGGATGGCCGAGGTCTGCGGGAACGAGCCGATGGTGGTGGTCGGGAAGGCTGGCAGTTGCAGGCGCGCACGCTGTGCTTCGATGCGCTGGGCGAAGGGTGACTGGCGCTGACTGTCGGCGGCAGTCACCGCTTTCAGACGCGCTTGCACTTCAGGCTTGTGAATGCGCGCCGATTGCTCGCGGCTCTGCAGTACCGCACGGCTGGCAGCCAGCGCTTGCAGCACGTGCGCAGCCTGGGGCGCGTCCAGCGCCTGGGCCAACAAGGCGATCTCGCCGCACTTCTGCACGGCGAAGGCGAGCCAGCTCTTGAGCTCGGCGTCGAGTTTGTCTTCACGGCCAAGGTCCACCGGGCTGTGCAGCATGGAGCAGGAACCCGCCACCCACAGATTGTTGCCAAAGCGCTGGGCGGCCTCGCGCAACAACGCCAGGGCCTGGTCCAGATCGCAGCGCCAGACGTTGCGGCAGTTGACCACACCCAGCGACAGCACCTTGTAACTGGGCAGGCGATCGAGCACCGCCGGCAGTTGCTCGGGGGCGCGCACCAGGTCCACGTGCAGGCCATCGACCGGCAGACCGGCAGCCAGCCCCAGGTTGTCTTCGAGACCGCTGAAATAGGTGGCGATCAGCTTCTTGAGGGGCGAGTACTGGAGGATGTGGTAGGCGCGCTCGAAGGCGTTTTTCCAGGCCTGCGGCAGGTCCAGGCCGAGGATCGGCTCGTCGATCTGCACCCACTCCACGCCTTGGCGGGCCAGGCGGCTGAGGATTTCGCCGTACACCGGCAACAGGCGTTCGAGCAGGTCGAGCTTGTCGAACTCGGCCCCCTTGGCCTTGCCGAGCCACAGGTAGGTCAGCGGCCCGATCAATACCGGCTTGACCTTATGGCCCAGCGCCAGCGCCTCGTCGACCTCTTCGAACAGCTGGTCCCAACTGAGCAGGAAGCGCTGGTCGGCGCTGAACTCCGGGACCAGGTAGTGGTAGTTGGTGTCGAACCACTTGGTCAGTTCCTGAGCGTATTGCGCCTTGCCGGGCTCACCGCCACAGCAGGTGCTGGCACCACGAGCCATGGCGAACAGCGTATCGAGGGTCGGTCGGCCGTCGGCACCCTTGAGCGTGGCGAAGCGTTCGGGGATGACGCCCAGCGCCAGGGAGTGACCCAGCACTTGGTCGTACCAGGCGAAATCGCCCACGGGCAGCAGTTCGATGCCGGCGTCCTTCTGCAATTGCCAATGACGGGCGCGCAGCTCGCGGCCGACGGCCAGCAGGCTGGCCTGATCGAGATCGCCCTTCCAATAGGCCTCCTGGGCCTTCTTGAGTTCGCGGTCGGCGCCGATGCGGGGAAATCCGAGGTTGTGGGCCAGTGCCATGAAATGTGCTCCCTGTAAAAGATGGCGCCATTGTCGACAGGGAAGACAACATGAGACAAACTCAATAAATTCGCTTTCAACTCAAATATCATTCATGGAGCACGACGGTGCTGGAAATTCGTCATCTCAAGACCCTGCACGCCCTGCGCGAAGCCGACAGCCTGGTGGAAGCCGCCGAACGCCTGCACCTGACCCAGTCGGCGCTGTCTCACCAGTTCAAGGAGCTAGAAGAGCGCCTGGGCATGCAGTTGTTCATGCGCAAGACCAAACCGATCCGCTTCACCAGTGCCGGGCTGCGGCTGCTGCAACTGGCCGACGCCGCCCTGCCGTTGCTGCGCGGCGCCGAACGCGATATCGCGCGGCTCGCCGGCGGCACTGCCGGGCGCCTGCACATGGCAATCGAATGCCACAGTTGCTTCCAGTGGCTGATGCCGACCATCGACCAATTCCGCGATGCCTGGCCCGAGGTGGAACTCGACTTGGCCTCGGGCTTCGCCTTCGCACCACTACCAGCCCTGGCCCGCGGCGATCTCGACCTGGTGGTGACGTCCGACCCGGTGGAGCTGGCCGGTATCACCTATGTGCCGCTGTTCACTTACGAGGCGATGCTCGCCGTGGCCAATCAGCACCCACTGGCCAGCAAGCCGTTCATCGTGCCCGAGGATCTGGCCAGTGAGACGCTGATCACCTACCCCGTGGAACGCGACCGCCTGGACATCTTCACGCGTTTCCTCGAACCCGCCGACATCGAACCCGGACAGGTGCGCACGGCCGAGCTGACGGTGATGATGATGCAACTGGTGGCCAGCGGCCGTGGCGTGTGCGGCATGCCCCACTGGGCCTTGCACGAGTACAGTTCGCGCGGCTATGTGAAGGCCAAGCGCTTGGGCGACAAGGGCCTGTTCGCGACCTTGTACGCGGCGGTGCGCACCGACATGCTCGATGCGCCGTACATGCGGGACTTTTTGCTGACTGCCAAGGACACCTCGTTCTCGACGCTGGACGGGGTCAGCGCGGCGCGTTGAGGACGGCCTGGCGCTGCAACGGCAGGATCAGGTCGCGGGTCAGCGGTGCCAGTTCAAGATGCTCGACCTGATCAATGTCGACCCAGCGCGCCTCTTCGATTTCAGCGGCGGGGTGCACGGCGCCGGCGCAGTGCAGGCGAAACAGCTCGGCGCGTACTTCGAATCCCGGCTCGTTGGCAGCTGGGGCGCTGAACTGGCCAAGATACTCCGCCTGCCGAGCCTCGATGGTCAGCCCCAGCTCTTCGAACAGTTCCCGGGCCAGCGCCTCGACAGGCTGTTCATGAGCCTCGATCTTGCCGCCGGGCTGCATGAAGGCGGTGGTGCCACGCTTGCGCACCAGTAGGGTTTGCCCTTGGGCGTCGAGCAGCAAGGCGGCCGCTATATGGATCATTTTCGGCATTGGGGGTTCGTCCTGAATGAAGGCGGCGCAGGATCGCATGAGGGGGCTTGATCGCCAAGGTCATAGCGGGATTTGCTCCAATTGTGTCGGGAAGGGTATTGAGGGTCACGACAGCAACATCAACGGCAACGGCAACGGCAACGGCAACGGCAACGGCAACGGCAACGGCTTGTAGGCGGTGGGATGGGGATTTGTGTGCAGGCCCTGCTTGCGCTCCAGCCTGGGCGGCGCCCCACATTGGCCCCTCGCTGACGCTCGGGGTTCCCGCGTTCCGGCTTCAGAATCGGTGGCACGCCGCGAATCGCCGTCCATGGCTCAGCGCGGCTCCCCCGGCATCCATGCCGGGGGACCACCGATTCAGAAGCCTCCACGCGGCCTGCTGGAGGGGCGCCGCCCAGGCTGGAGCGC